>RXJP01000056.1:0-58564 GCA_003963315.1 Rhodocyclaceae bacterium
GCTTCGGGCCTTCAAGGAGGTGGAAGACAACCTGGTCAGTCTGCGCCTGCTGGACCAGCAAAACATCCAGCAGGACACCGCTGTAGGCGCTGCCAATCGGGCCGCTCAATTGGCTCAAATCCAGTACCGGGAAGGAGCCGTGGGTTACCTCACGGTGCTCGACGCGGAACGCAGTGCCCTCCAGCAGCAGCGGGTGGCGGTGCAACTGGAAGGAGAACGGGCCCGCTCGGTGGTGGGCCTGGTACGGGCTATGGGTGGCGGTTGGCAGCAAGGGCAGATGAAGGAGGCTTCCTTCTCTCCTTGATGCCTCCCGCTACGTATTTTTCTTATCGCATCAGGAGGTATCTCCCCTGACGAGGGGGCGCCAGGGAGAACTCATTAGACCCGTTCGGAGGCGATTATTTAGAGGAAGTCCATCACCCTTATGCATGCCCATCATGCCCATCATGCGCAACGTGGGTGGTCTATCGAGTTTGGCTTGGCACTGTCCGGCCACTTTCAGTTAAACCGTACCCGTTGCCGGCGCATTGATGGCCGTGACCATCGATGCCCTTGGCCCCAGGCTCCACCATTGCTGGATTGGACTCATGGGCACATTCATCAACAGCATGAGTTTGTGGCTTACGTATGATTGTGCTGCTCGGTCCGGCGATGGCGGCCATGCCGCACTGGAGTGGCACAATGCCGGCCATTCCTCCATCACTTCCTGATCGGCACACGCCATGGCCCCTCCCGGTTCTCCTTCCATCGCCATCCCCCGCGGCATCTGGGCCCTGGGCTTCGTCAGCCTGCTCATGGACGTGTCCTCGGAACTGATCCACAGTCTGCTGCCGGTATTCATGGTCACCGCCCTGGGCATGAGTGCCTTTGCGGTGGGGCTGATCGAAGGGGCGGCGGAATCCACCGCCCTCATTGTCAAAGTGTTCAGCGGCATGGTCAGCGACTGGCTGGGCCGGCGCAAACTCCTGGCGGTGCTGGGCTACGGCCTGGGGGCCGCTTCCAAGCCCCTGTTCGCCCTCGCATCCAGCGCCGGCTGGGTGCTCGGCGCACGGCTCATCGACCGGGTGGGCAAGGGTATCCGCGGCGCGCCGCGGGATGCCCTGGTGGCCGACATCGCGCCGCCCGAGTTGCGCGGCGCCGCCTTCGGCCTGCGCCAATCCCTCGATACCGTGGGTGCCTTCCTCGGCCCCTTGCTGGGGATGGGCCTGATGCTGCTCTGGGCCGACGACTTCCACGCCGTGTTCTGGGTGGCCGTCATCCCCGCGGTGCTGTCCGTGGTTTTGCTCTGCGTCGGGGTGAAGGAGCCTGCCCACCACGAAGGCCACAAGAGCGTCAATCCGCTGAGGAAGGAAAACCTGCGCCGCCTGCCCTCCGCCTATTGGTGGGTGGTGGCGGTCGGCGCCGTCTTCACCCTGGCGCGGTTCTCCGAGGCTTTCCTCGTCCTGCGGGCGCAGCAGTCGGGCTTGCCCCTGGCCTTCGCGCCCCTGGTGATGATCGCCATGAACGTCATCTACGCCCTGGCCGCCTATCCCTGCGGCAAGCTGGCCGACGCCGTGAGCCATCGCAAGCTGTTGGCCTGGGGGCTGGCGCTGTTGATCGGCGCCGACCTGCTGCTAGCCTACGACAGCCACTGGGGCTGGATATGGGCCGGCGTTAGCCTCTGGGGGCTGCACATGGCCATGACCCAGGGCCTGCTCGCCACCATGGTGGCCGACACCGCCCCCGCCGATCTGCGCGGCACCGCCTACGGTTTGTTCAACCTGATGAGCGGCGTGGCGATGCTCTTGGCCAGCGCCCTGGCCGGCTGGCTGTGGGAGGCTTTCAGCCCCGCGGCGACCTTCTATGCCGGGGCGGCTTTTTGCGTTATTGCCCTGGCCGTGATGCGGGTGCGGGAACCGCGCTGAGTCCCGTCGTTGACGCCCCTTCCGAGAATTTCCGACAAAGCCGGCGCAGGTCGGGCATCGGCCTATACTCAAACGGCACCGCGCATTCGCCGGTGCTTCTAAGGAGTACCGCCATGGGCAAAGCCAAGCAAAGCAACAAGGAAGTCAAGAAACAGGCGCTTCTGTCACCCAAGGAAAAGAAAGCGGCAAAGCAGGCCAAGAAGCACGCCGCCGACACCGTTCCCTTGATCACCCACTGAGTTTCCCATTCCCGCAGCCGTCTTTCCCGACGGTTGCGCAGTATCCCTCTTGATTTTTTATGAGCAGGAAGACGAGTTTCCTGCTGGGGGGCGGGCCTGTAAGATAGGTACCTCGTTGAGTGGCAGGGTGGAACGCGCCGAATGTACTGGGATTCGATATGGGTCGTACCGATGCGTCATGGGGGCCCGGGCGTTTGCTTCCTTGAGTCGGGTCGCCTTTCGCGCGCTGCGACAAGGATTGGTTGCTTTCCCTTTTTTCTCGGGCGGGGCGGTCGGTGTTGACCGGGGACGACCAGCGTACTTCCCGCATCGCCGTGATGGCGGTGGTTTTTTTTCTGGTCTTCGACTTCACCGCCCTTGCCCTCAATATCTGGCTGTCGAAAAAAATCGAGCGCCAGGCCATCGCCATCAATCTGGCGGGCCGGGAGCGCATGCTTTCCCAACGCATGGTCAAGGCGCTGTTGCAGCTTCGCAGCAGCCGGCAAGCCAAGGGCGATGTCTCCGCCAGCCTGGGTGAATTGAAGCAGACCTTCGATCTTTTCGATAACACCCTGCAAGGCTTCGCCAGCGGCCACGAGACCCAGAGCGGCACCAACAATCCCCTGTTTCTTGAGCCGGTGAAAGGCGATGCCGCCAGGAAGATTGTCGGTCGCGCCCAGGGGCTGTGGGATCCCTACCGCGACAAGGTGGCGACCCTCCTCGCGGGAGGGGCGGCGATGCTCGACCAGACCCTGCCGGTGGCCATCGCCGCCGCGGAAGAAAGCAATCTGCCGCTGCTGCGGCTGATGAACGAACTCACCACCGAGCTGGAGTTGCAGACCCAGGCGGAGGCCAGCCGGATTCGGGTGTATCAAGGCTCTGCCTTTGTGCTTGCTCTGGCGAATTTTTTCTGGGCCCTATGGCTCTACCGGCAGCGTCTGCACTTCTTCGGCCGCAATCACGACATGCTGGACGAGATCATCAACAAGATCGCTGCCAGCGTGCTGGTGTTGGATGAAGGCGGCGCCATCGTCAAGGCCAACAATACCGCCGAGCGCATGTTCGGCTACCGCGTAGACGAACTGACAGGCTTCCTCCTGCGGAATCTGGTGAAAGGGGACAAGCAGAACCAGCGGGGCCTGCGCAAGGATGGCAGCAGTTTCCCTTCCCTCACCGAAAAGAATGAAGTCACCCTGGATCGGCGCTATCTGTGCATCGTCACCGTGCTGGACATCACCCAGCAACGCATCACCGAGGCCCATCTGTCCAGCCTGGCCTACCACGATACCCTGACCCAGTTGCCCAACCGCCTGCTGTTCGATGACCGCCTGCGTCTGGAAGTGGCCCATGCCCAGCGGCGCAACCAGAGGCTGGCGGTGCTGTTCATCGACCTCGACCGCTTCAAGCCGGTGAACGACACCTATGGCCATGAAGTGGGCGATCTGCTGTTGCGGGCCATCGCCCTCCGCCTCAAGCGGTGTTTGCGTGAGAGCGATACGGTATCCCGCCGCGGCGGCGACGAGTTCACCGTGATCGTCACCGATGTGTGCGATTACGCCCATTGCGAACGGGTGGCGACGTCGGTGTTGGAGGAGTTGTCGACGCCTTTCGTGATCGACGGCCTGGAACTGCATGTGGGGGCCAGCATCGGTGTCAGCATCTTCCCCGACCACGGCGAGGAAACCCATGTGCTGCTGGGTCGGGCCGATGAATCCATGTACGCCGCCAAGGCCGGCGGGCGCGGCCGCATCTGCATCTACGGCGCGGTTTAGGGGCTGTCTACGCGGTCTGGCGGCGGCCTTTTCCGCTCCCCATCCACCACAGGGTGGCGGCCAGGGTCAGCGTCACCAGGGGAATCGCCATCAGGTTCAGGCTGGCCCACCCGGCCGCGCTGATGGTGGCGCCGGAAGCCAGGGAGGTGACACCCTGGATGGTGAACACGACGAAATCGTTGGCGCCCTGGGCCTTGGCCCGCTCTTCGGGACGACAGGTTTCCGTGAGCAATGTGGTGCCGCCGACGAAGAGGAAGTTCCAACCGATGCCGAGCAGGGTCAGCGCCCACCAGAAATGCATCAGGCTGACGCCGGATACGGCGATGCCGATGCAGGTGAACATCAATACCGCTCCGGTGACCAGGATGGGGCCCAGACCGAAACGTTTGATCAGGCTGCCGGTGACGAAGGACGGGGCGAACATGCCGATCACGTGCCATTCCAGGATGAAGGCCACCGAGGCGAAGGGGTGGCTGCAAATGTCCATGGCCAGGGGCGTGGCGGTCATCAACAGGTTCATCACGCCGTAGCCGCAGGCGGCGGCGAGCAGGGCGGTGAGGTAGGCCGGCTGTTTCATGATCTGTCCCAGGGGACGGCCGGGGGCGTGCTGGGCTTTGTGCGACAGGGGTGGCACGTGCAGCCGGCTGGCGATGAGCAGGGCCAGCACGCCGATGGCGGCCAGGGCCAGGTAGCTGGCGAGGAAGGCCGGTTCCAGCAGGCCGCGGGTGTGTTTGGAAATCTCCGGGCCCAGCACGCCGCCCAGGATGCCGCCGGCCAGGGTGAGGGAGATGGCCCGGGGCCGCCAGGAAAGATCGGCCACATCGGCGGCAGCGAAACGGTATTGTTGGCCGATGGCGCCGTACATGCCGCCCAGTAAGGTACCGGCGCAGAGGAGCCAGAACTGGCGCGAATAGACGGCGTAGGCGCAGACCAGGGCGCTGCCTATGCCCAGCAGGGCGCCGATCATGAAGCCGCTGCGGCGCCCGTAATGCTTCATGAAGAAGGCCGCCGGCAGGGTGGTGAGGGCGGTGCCGATGACGGCGAAGGTGACGGGCAGGGTGGCCAATTGCCGGTCTCCCGCCAACACTAGGCCAACCAGCCCGCTGACGGCGATCATGGTGACGCCGTTGATCAGCAGCAGGCCCTGGGCGATGGAGAGCAGGGCGACGTGGATGCGTTGTTGGCGGAGGTTCATGACGGCGGGCGGGAACGGAAATGGGCCGGGAAGGATACAAAAGAATTCGCTGATATTCGATTCGGCGTTCAGCCCGGCGGGTTGCCGTATGCCAGGGCGAAGAGGAAACCACCAAGGGCGCCAAGTTCACCAAGGAGCATCAAGAACTGCAAGGGCATGTAGGAGGGTTTCCTTGGTGCCTCTTGGTGAACTTGGTGACGTATTCGTCGCAGTTCACCCGCCTCCCCCTGTGGCACACGAATCCTGATGAGATCGATGCCTATTCCGAACGCAATGCCTCGATGGGGTCCAGTTGCGCCGCGCGGCGGGCGGGCAGCACGCCTGCCACCAGACCGATAATCACGGCGCTGATTTCCGCGATCACGGCATAGGACCAGGGTGTTTCCACCGGTAGCGCGGGGATCAGGATGTGGAGCAGTTGGCCGATGCCCCAGCCCAGCAGCAGGCCGGTGAGGCCGCCCAGGGCCGCCAGGGCGGCGGCCTCGCCGAGGAACAGCATCAGGATGCGTTGTTGCGTGGCGCCCAGGGCTCGCAGCAGGCCGATCTCGGCGGTGCGTTCCGAAACGGCGATGGTGAGGATGGTGAGGATGCCGATGCCGCCCACCAGGAGCGAGATGCCGCCGATGGCGGCCACGGCGAAGGTGATGGCGCCGAGGATGGTGCCGAAGGTTTCCAACATCTTGGCCTGGGGCGTGATGGTGAAATCCTCGCGCCCGTGGCGTCCCATCAGGGTGTGGCGGATGCTGGCTTCCACCTCCACCAGGGGCGTCAAGGGGTCGTAACCGACGTGGATTTCCCCCAGGCTTTCCCGGTTGAACATTTCCAGGGCGCGGCCCACGGGGATGTACACCATGTCGTCCAGGTCCATGCCCAGCACCTGGCCCTTGGCTTCCATGACGCCGACGATGCGATAGCGTTCACCGCCCACCCGCAGGTGTTGGCCCAAGGGGCTGGTGTCGGGGAAAAGTTCGTCCGCGGCCTTGGCGCCGAGCACGGCGAAGGCCCGGGCGGAGCGGGGATCGTCGTCGGGCAGGAAAGCGCCCTGGGCCACGGCCATTTTCACCACGTCGGTCATGGCGTGGCTGACGCCGTAGATCATCACCCGCCGCGTGCGGCCTTCGAAGGCGATCTCGCCATTGCCCTGCACCGTCGGGTCCACCGCCCGCAGGTGGGGGGCACGGCGCAGGGCCAGGGCGTCGTCGATGGACAACGGCCGCACCGTATTGATGGCGCCGATGGGGCCGCCCCGGGTATCGGTGTGGCCCGGCGTGATGCCGATGATGTTGGTGCCGAACTGGGTGAATTCGTCCACGATGAAACGTTGCAGGCCCTGGCCGATGCTGGTGAGCAGGATCACCGCGGTGATGCCGATGGCGATGCCCAGGGCGGAAAGGAAGGTGCGCAAGCGGTGGGACGCCAGGGACTGGAAGGCGAAACGGAGGAAGTCGGCGGTTCTCATGGTGATGGCGGTTCCGCGAGCGCCGCGAGGCTCGTTGCTCTGGGATCCTGCACTCCCCCCTGACAAGGGGGGCCGGGGGGGTTAGCCCACTGCCCACGACAGGACAAAACCCCAACCCCCCCCGCCCCCCTTATCAGGGGGGAGTTCGAGGGCAGCCAAGTGTCATGACGGGGATGCATCATTTTCGCGACGACAGCGCCAACACCGGGTCGAGGCGGGCGGCTTGCCGGGCCGGCGCGACGGAGAACAGTACCGCCGTGACCACCGCGGTGACGGGGGCGGCGATCAAGGCCCACCAGGGCGCGCCGACGGGGATGCTGGGCACCACCTGGGCCACAACGCTTTCCCCCAGTTTGCCTACCAGCAAGCCCGCAGCGGCGCCGGCCAGGGCTAGCACCACCGCCTCGGTGAAGAACAGCAGGCGGATCTGCCGGCCGGTGGCGCCCAGGGCCTTGAGCAGGCCGATCTCGCGCTTGCGCTGGGTGACGGAGATCAGCATCACGTTCATGATGAGGATGCCGGCCACGGACAGGCTGATGGCGGCGATGCCGCCCACGGCCAGGGTCAGCGCGCCGAGGATGCGGTCGAAGGTGGACAGCACGGCGTCCTGGGTGATGACGGTGACGTCCCGTTCGCCTTCGTGGCGCTGGCGCAGGATTTCCTCGGCATCCTCCTTGGCCTGGATCACCGCGCCGCGGGATTTGGCTTCGATCATGATGCGGAACAGGGATTCGCTGTTGAACAGGGCCTGGGCCGCGGCCAGGGGGACGGCGACGATTTCGTCGGTATTGAAGCCGAGGGATTCTCCTTGCGGCGCCAACACGCCGATGACGCGGAAGCGCCGGTCGCCGATGCGTAGCCATTCGCCCACCGCCTGGCTGCCGGCGAACAGTTCACGCCGCACCTTGGCGCCGATGACACATACCGGCTGGCTGTGATGGGGGTCGCCTTCGGGCAGGAAGCTGCCCTGGCCCATTTCCATCTGGCGCACGGCGATGAATTCCGCGGTGGTGCCGAGGATGGGGGTTTCCCGGGTGCGGGCGTTCCAGTGCACGTCGCCCGCGCCCACGATCAGGGGGGCGATGCGGCGCACGGCGCGGCTGCGGCCGATGGCGAGGGCGTCGTCGATGGTGAGCAGCCGCGGCGTCTTGCCGATGAGGAAGCCGGGAATGCCGCCGGCGGTTTCCGAACGGCCCGGCAACACGATCACCAGATTGGCGCCGAGGCCGGAGAACTGTTGCAGTACATACCGCCGCGCCCCTTCGCCGATGGAGGTGACCACCAGCACAGCCGCCACGCCTATGCCCATGGCCAGCAGGATCAGCAGGGTGCGGGCGCGGTTGCCGCGCACCACCTGCCAGGCGAAATCGAACAGATCAGCGGCGCGCATGGGGCGAGGCGTCAAACATGGGGAAAGGCCGGATTGTGGGCCACTTCCCAGAGGAATCCGTCCGGGTCGGTGAAGTAACCGGCATAGCCTCCCCAATCCGTAGCCTGACCAGGCTTGGTCACCGTGGCGCCGCCGGCGGCGGCCCGGGCCAGGAGCGCATCCACTTCCCTTGGCGAGCGGACGTTATGGGCCAGGGCGAACCCGGGGAAGCCGCTCCCGGCGACGGCTACGTTGGCGTCGGCAGCGAGGTTCTCCCGCGGCCAGAGCGCCAGCCACAGCCTGCCCAGCTCGAAGAAAACCACGCCAGGAGGGGTCGGCAGGCGCGGCAGGCCGAGGCAGCCCTCATAGAAGGCTGTGGCTCGGTCCAGGTCGGCGACGCCGAGGGTGATCAGACTGATGCGTGGTTCCAAGTGGGCTCCCGCGGGCTAGCTGCGTTCATCGGACACCAACTGCCCGTCCACCATGCGCAGCCGGCGCTGGGCCCGTCCGCCCAGTTCCAGGTCATGGGTGACCATGATGAGGGTGCCGCCGGCGGCGTGGAGGCCCTCCAGCAGGGCGATGACTTCCTGGCCGGTGTGGCGGTCCAGGTTGCCGGTGGGTTCGTCCGCCAGGATCACCGGCGGTTGCATGGACATGGCGCGGGCGATGGCGACACGTTGGCACTGGCCGCCGGAAAGTTGGTCGGGGCGGTGGCCGGCGCGGTTCTCCAGGCCGTATTGGGCGAGGAGGGTGGCCAGGCGGCGCTGTCGTTCTGCGGGTTCCACGCCGGCCAGCACCATGGGCAGGGCGATATTCTCGGCGGCGGTAAGGCGCGGCACCAGGTGGAAGAACTGGAAGACGAAACCGATCTTCTCCCGCCGCACCCGGGCCAGCTCGTCGTCGGAAAGGCCGGTGACGTCGCGGTTGTCCAGGGTGTAGCGGCCGGCATTGGGCCGGTCGAGGAGGCCGAGGATGTTGAGCAGGGAGGATTTTCCTGAGCCCGAGGGCCCCATGATGGACACGTATTCCCCGGCCTGGATAGAGAGGTCGACGCCGCGCAGGGCATGCACGGTTTCATCGCCGACGCGATAGCTGCGTTGGATGCCGGTGAGCTGGATCATGGCTTCATCGCCAGGGTGCGTTGGCGGCAGTCAGGGCTTCTTGCTTTCCGCCACGGCGCGGATGCCGGCCTTGACGCCTTCCCGGTCAAGGGAAGTGACGATCTGTTCCCCCTTGGTGAGCCCGGCCTTGATCTCGGTGTATTCCCAGTTGGAAAGCCCGGGTTCCACCTTGCGTTCCTCCAGCACACCTTCGCTGCCGAGGAGTAATACTTTGTTCCCCGGCATGAGGGCGGCGGTGGGGATGCGCAGCGCCTGGTCGCGGCTTTCGACGACGACTTCGATGTCGGCGGAGTAACCCACCAGCAACTGGCCTTCCTTCTGCACCGCCGCCGGGTCTTCGAATGCCACTTCCACTTCCACGGTGCGGGCCTGTTTTTCCAGGGCCAGCACATAGGGGGCGATGCGTCTCACCTTGCCGGCGAAATGCTTGCCGCGCCAGGCATCCAGGGTGATGCGTCCCGCCATGCCGACCTTGATCTTGGCGGCATCCACTTCGTCGATGGGCGCGGTGACGTAGAGGCAGCTATCGTCGATCAGGTCCACCGCCGGCAGGGTGGGAATGCCCGGCGGCGAGGGCGTGAGGTACTCGCCCACTTCGCCGTTGATTTCGGCGACGATGCCGGGGAACGGCGCCCGCAGCACTGTGCGGGAGGTGTCGGCGCGGGCGGCGGCGATACGGGCATCGGCTTCCTTGACCCCGGCCTTGGCCGACTCGCAGGTGGCCTGGCTGGATTTCGCCTGGGCCTCGGCCCGCACCACCCGCTCTTCGGACACAAAGCCCTTGTCCCTCAGGGAACGGGCCTGTTTGGCCTCGGACTGGGCGGCCACAGCCAATTGGCAGGCCTCGGTGACCCGGGATTTGGCGGTTTCCAATTGCTCCCGGGAGAGCTTTTCCCGGGCCACCAGATCATCGTTCCAGAGCTCCAGCAGCAGTTCGCCGGCCTTCACCCGTTGCCCTTTCTTCACCGGCAGGCTGGCAATGCGTCCGGCGGCGGGCGGGGCCACTTTGGCTCGGCGGCAGGCCGCCACGGACCCGGCCCGGGTATTGGCAACGGAGGTTTCCACGGTGCCGTTCTCCACGGTCGCCACCAGCACAGGCAAGGGCTTCGGTCGGGTGGCGAATTTGAGGGCGGCGCCCAGGACTGCAACAAGCAGCAGCGCCAGGGCAAGGCGTTTGATCAGTGTGGTGTTCATGGGTCAGGCGCGGTCGTCAGGCTGGAGCATGCGTTCCATCAGACTGATGCGGTCCTTCAGGTGGAGCTTGCGTTTTTTCAGGCGGCGCAGGATCAATTCATCCTGGGCCGGGTTTTCCACAAGGCGGGAAATGGCGTCGTCCAGGTCGCGGTGTTCCACCAGCAACTCGTGGAGACGGGCGCGCAGGTTTTCGGGGCTGTCACTGCTGTCGTTGGTATCCATGGCCGCATGGTATGACGCCAGAGGAGCCCTTGGCAACGTCCAGGGTATCGGCAGCGGTTCCCGGCAAGGCCATTCCGGCCGCCCTTTACAATTCAATACATTTTCGACCTAAAGCAATGTTGACATCGATTTTTGTGCAATGCAAAATCTTTGCGGTAAATCTCGACTAATATCCTGAAACGAGCCCCAGAGGGCGGCCCATCAGGCGCGACAGGACAACCCATGCCGGATCAATCTGCACCGTTCCCCCCTTCTGCCGACATCGCTGCTGCCATGCAGCAGTTCATGCAGAACATGCAGTCCGTCTTCCAGGCCCAGCAGCCGGGAGTAGCCGGGCTGGAGGGGGCTTTGCCCAAATTGCCGCTGCCGCCCATGACCCCCGAGCTGTCCGCCCTGCAAAAAGACTGGATGGGCCAGCATGCCCAGTTGTGGCAGACCTTCATCGAACGTTCCCGCGCCGAGGCGGCGGTCAAGCAACAGGCCCCATCCGCCACGGAAGCGCCGCCCCCCATGGCACCCGTGTCCGACCGGCGTTTCGCCGATGCGTCCTGGGAAGGCAGCCCGGTATACGACTACATGCGGCGCGCCTATCTGATCAACGCCGGTTATCTGAAGAAAATGGTCGAGGAAGTGCCGGCGGAAGACGAGAAGGCCCGCCAGCGACTGCGCTATATGGTGGGGCAGTATGTGGAGGCCCTGGCGCCTTCCAACTATGCTGCGACCAACCCGGAAGTCATCAAGACCGCCTTGGAAACCGGCGGCGAGAGCATCCGCCAGGGTATCCAGAATCTGTTGGGGGATATGGACAAGGGCCGCATCTCTATGACCGACGACGCGGCTTTCGAAGTGGGCCGCAACCTGGCCACTACCCCCGGCGCAGTGGTGTTCGAGAACGAAATTTTCCAACTGATCCAGTATTCGCCCCTCACCGACAAGGTGGCCCAGCGGCCGCTGCTGATGGTGCCGCCCAGCATCAACAAGTTCTACATCCTGGATTTGCAGGCGAAGAATTCCTTCGTTCGCTATGCGGTGGAGCAGGGCAACACCGTGTTCCTGGTGTCCTGGCGCAACGTCAAGGCCGAGCAGGGACATCTGAACTGGGACGACTATCTCGAAAACGGCGTGCTCAAGGCCATCGCCGTGGTGCAGGCCATCTGCAAGATCAAACAGATCAACGTGCTCGGCTTCTGCGTCGGCGGCACCATGCTCACTTCAGCACTGGCCGTCGCCCGGGGACTCGGCGATAACCCGGTGAAATCCCTCACCTTGCTGACGACGCTGCTGGATTTTTCCGATGCCGGCGAAATCGGCATGTTCGTGGACGAGGCCATGGTCCAGGCCCGGGAAGCCACCCTGGGCAAAGGCGGCGTGTATTCCGGCAAGGAACTGGCATCGGTGTTTTCCAGCCTGCGCCCCAACGATCTGATCTGGCAGTACGTGGTGGGCAACTACCTCAAGGGCAGCAAGCCCATGGCCTTCGATCTGCTGTACTGGAACAGCGATCCCACCAACCTGCCCGGGCCTTTCTACGCCTGGTACCTGCGCAACATGTATTTGGAAAACAGCCTCAAGGTACCGGGCAAGCTGGAGATGTGCGGCGTCAAGGCCGACTTGGGCAAGGTGGACATGCCCGCCTTCATCCTCGCCGCCCGGGAAGACCACATTGTTCCCTGGCGGTCCGCCTACGATTCCAGTCGCCTGTTGGGAGGCGAAAAAACCTTTGTACTCGGCGCTTCGGGTCATATCGCCGGTGTCGTGAATCCCGCATCGTCGGGAAAACGCAGCCATTGGCTGCAAGGGGCGCAGACCGAAAATGCGGAGCAATGGCTTGATTCTGCAACGGAAGTGAAAGGCAGTTGGTGGCCGGAATGGACCCGCTGGCTGGCCACCTTCGGCGGCCGCAAAGTCGCTGCCAGAGGCCGTCTGGGCAATGATGAATTTTCTCCCCTGGAGTCCGCTCCGGGTCGATACGTCAAGGAAAGAGCATAATGACAGCAGGTGCATTCAAATGTGCTGACGCTGCATCAGGTGCTTTGAGTGCGCCGTATCGGCTTAAGAAAACTGAGGAGAAAAATCATGCAAAGAGTTGCTTTGGTCACAGGAGGTATGGGCGGTCTTGGGGAAGCGATTTGTATCAAGCTGGCCGCGTTGGGTTACAAGGTAGTGACCACGCACAGTCCCGGCAATACGAAGGCGCAGGATTGGTTGCGCACCATGAATGACATGGGCTACGGCTTCAAGGCCTATCCCTGCGACGTGGCGGATTACGCGTCCTGCGAGGCCTGCGTCAAGCAGATCGAACAGGATCTGGGTCCGGTGGATGTGCTGGTGAACAATGCCGGCATCACCCGCGACATGACGTTCAAGAAGATGACGAAGGCGGATTGGGACGCGGTGATCAGCACCAACCTGGATTCCGTGTTCAACATGTCCAAGCAGGTGGTGGACGGCATGTCCGACCGCGGCTGGGGCCGGGTCATCAACATCTCTTCGGTGAACGGCCAGAAGGGCGCCTTCGGCCAGACCAACTATTCCGCCGCCAAGGCCGGCATGCACGGCTTTACCAAGGCACTGGCCCTGGAAGTGGCGAAGAAGGGCGTGACGGTGAACACCATTTCCCCGGGCTACATCGGGACCAAGATGGTCACCGCCATTCCCAAGGAAGTGCTGGATTCCAAAATCCTGCCGCAGATTCCCATGAGCCGTCTGGGCAAACCTGAAGAAATCGCCGGACTGGTGGCCTACCTGTCCTCCGATGAAGCGGCTTTCGTGACGGGAGCCAATATCTCCATCAACGGCGGTCAGCATATGTTCTGATCGCCCGGCGGGCCGCTTTTATTGTGGGGGCGGCCCGTTTCGTTTTTCGACCACAACTTAGGGAGTTAACAATGAGTAAAAGAACAGCACTGGTTACAGGTGCATTGGGTGTTATCGTGACTGTGGTCAGCCAGGAATTGGCGAAAGCGGGTTGCCGGGTGGTTGCCGCCTATCATCCCCAATTCGACAAGCCCGAAGAATGGCTGAAGGAACAGGAAGCCGCCGGCTTCAAGGACTTCATCCTGGTGGCGGGCGATGTGTCCGACTTCGCTTCCTGCCAGGCCATGGTGGCCGAAGCCGAAGCCAAGGCCGGCGGTCCCATCGACATCCTGGTGAACAACGCCGGCATCACCCGCGACAAGATGTTCGCCAAGATGGAACCCGATCAGTGGAATGCGGTGATCGACACCAATCTTTCCAGCCTGTTCAACATGACCAAGCAAGTGTCCGCCAAGATGGCCGAGCGTGGTTGGGGCCGCATCATCAATATCTCCTCGGTGAACGGCGTGAAGGGCCAGGCCGGCCAGACCAACTACTCCGCTGCCAAGGCCGGTGTGATTGGTTTCACCAAGGCGCTGGCCCAGGAGCTGGCCGCCAAGGGCGTGACCGTGAACGCCATCGCTCCCGGCTACGTGGCCACCAAGATGGTCATGGCCATCAAGCCCGAAATCCTGCAAACCATCGTCGATTCCGTGCCCATGAAGCGTCTGGCCATGCCTGAGGAAATCGGCGGCGCCGTGGTGTATCTGGCCTCCGAAATCGCTGGCTTCGTTACCGGCGCTACGTTGAACATCAACGGCGGCCTCTACTATCAATAATCCGCGTTTTATGGAAACATACCCCACCTGATGGCGGGGTGTTTCCCGTCGGAACTGACCCAAACATAACCATAAGGATCGCCAAACTTTGGCATCCGGGATAGAGGAGTGCAGAAGTGTCCGATTTGCGCCTGATTAAAAAGTATCCCAATCGTCGTCTCTACGATACCCAAACCAGCAGCTACATCACCCTGGTGGACGTCAAGGAGTTGGTCCTGAAACAGGAGGAGTTTCAGGTGGTGGATGCGAAGTCAGGGGAGGATCTGACCCGCAGCATCCTCCTCCAGATCATTCTGGAGGAGGAAGCTTGCGGCACGCCGATGTTCAGTTCCGACATCCTTGCCCAGATGATCCGTTTCTACGGTAATGCCATGCAGGGCATGATGGGAAAATACCTGGAAACCAACGTCAAGGCCTTCACCGACATGCAGGCCAAGTTGCAGGAACAGGCCCGCAGCATTTACGGCGACGGCGCTGCCGCCAACAATGTGGGCAGCAATGAGCTCTGGTCCCAGTTCCTGAATTTCCAGGGCCCCGCCATGCAGAACATGATGGGCACCTATGTGGAGCAATCCCGCAAGATGTTCCAGCAGATGCAGGACAATCTGCAAGACCAGTCCCTCAAGATGTTCTCCGGTTTTCCTTTTCCCGGCAGCGAAAAGAAGTAGTTTCTCCCAGGCCATGGGCCTGGGCTGGTGAAGGCGGGAAGCGCATCGGGTAAACTCCGGCCCTTTCCCCCTCCGGTTTTCCCCGCCATGACTGTTGTTCGCAAGAACGCTGCCCCCACTGTGGGCTTCGTTTCCCTTGGCTGTCCCAAAGCTTCCTCCGACGCCGAACAGATCCTCACCCGCCTGCGGGCCGAGGGCTATGAGATTTCCGGCAGCTACGACGGCGCCGATCTGGTGGTGGTGAATACCTGCGGCTTCATCGACGCCGCGGTGGAAGAATCCCTCGACGCCATCGGCGAGGCCCTGGCCGAGAACGGCAAGGTCATCGTCACCGGCTGCCTCGGGGCCAAGGGGGACATCGTCAAGAGCACCCACCCCAACGTGCTGGCTGTGACCGGCCCCCACGCCACCCAGGAAGTGATGGAGGCGGTGCATGCCCACCTGCCGCCGGAGCATGACCCCTACGTGGATCTGGTGCCGCCCCAGGGCATACGCCTGACGCCGGACCACTATGCCTACCTGAAAATTTCCGAAGGCTGCAACCACCGCTGTACCTTCTGCATCATCCCCTCCCTGCGCGGCGATCTGGTGAGCCGGCCCATCGGCGATGTGCTGAAGGAGGCCGAAGCCCTGGCCGATGCCGGCGTCAAGGAACTGCTGGTGATCTCCCAGGACACCAGCGCTTACGGTGTGGACGTTAAATACCGCACCGGCTTCTGGGGCGGCAAGCCGGTCAAGACCAAGCTCTACGACCTGTGCCAGGGCCTGGGCGACTTGGGCCTGTGGGTGCGCCTGCACTACGTCTATCCCTATCCCAATGTGGATGATCTGATTCCGCTGATGGCCGAGGGCAAGATCCTGCCCTACCTGGACATTCCCTTCCAGCATGCCTCCGAGCGCATCCTCAAGTTGATGAAGCGCCCGGCTTCGTCGGAAAAAGTGCTGGAGCGTATCCAGGCCTGGCGCAAGGAAGTGCCCGACCTCACCATCCGCAGCACCTTCATCACCGGTTTCCCCGGCGAGACCGAGCGGGAATTCAACGAGCTGCTGGACTTCCTCGACGAAGCCCAGATCGACCGGGTCGGCGCCTTCGCCTATTCCGACGTGGAAGGCGCTGCGGCCAATGAATTGCCCGACCCCGTGCCCTTCGAGTTGCGGGAAGAGCGCCGCATGCGCTTGATGCAGCATCAGGAGGACATTAGCACCCAGCGCCTGGAACGCAAGATCGGCCGCCGCATCAAGGTGCTGGTGGACGACATCGACGAGGAGGGCGCCATCGCCCGTTCCGAAGGCGATGCCCCGGAGATCGACGGCCTGGTCATCGTCACCGATGGCCACGACTTGGAGATCGGCGAGTTCGCCGAGGTGACCGTGAACGATTGCGACGTGCACGACCTCTACGCCACCCTGGCGGAAGATTAAGCACCACGTATGGCGTCCCTGCTCGCCGCCCTCAGGCAAACCGTCGGCGACCGTCACGTCCTGACCGCCGACGAAGACACGGCCTCCTACACCGCCGACTGGCGCGGTCGCTACCAGGGGCAAGCCCTCTGCGTGGTGCGTCCCGGCAATGCCGAGGAAGCGGCCACGGTCGTGCGCCTGTGCGTCGCGGCCGGCGTGGCCGTAGTGCCCCAGGGCGGCAACACCGGGCTATGCGGCGGTGCCACGCCCATGGGGCTGTGCCCGGAAGTGGTGGTTAGCCTCACCCGCATGAAAACCATCCGCGTCGTGGACAAGGACAACAACACCCTCACCGTGGAAGCCGGCTGCACCCTGCACGACGCGCAGCAGGCGGCTGCCGGCGCCGGACGTTTCTTCCCCTTGTCCCTGGCGGCGGAAGGCACCGCCACCATCGGCGGCAATCTCTCCACCAATGCCGGCGGCGTGCAGGTGCTGCGCTATGGCAACACCCGCGACCTGGTGCTGGGCATTGAGGCTGTGCTGCCCGACGGCCGCCTATGGAACGGCCTGCGCGGCCTGCGCAAGGACAACACCGGCTACGATCTGAAGCATTTGTTCATCGGCGCCGAGGGCACTTTGGGGCTGATTACCGCCGCGGTGCTCAAGCTGTTTCCCGCGCCCCGGGTCAAGGCCACCGCCTGGGTGGCCGTGGCCGATCCCGCCGCCGCCGTGGCCTTGCTGTCGCGCCTGCGGGAAACCGTGGGTGACCGGGTCACCGCGTTTGAAATCGTCGGCCGCGAGGCCCTCGACCTGGTGCTGAAACACATCCCCAACAGCCGCGAGCCCTGCGCCGATAAACACGCCTGGCAGGCCTTGGTCGAACTCTCCGACACCCTGGTTGGCGATCTGGTCACACCCCTGGAACAGGTGCTGATGGCTGCCTCCGAAGCCGGGCAAGTACTGGATGCCGTCATCGCCAACAGCGAAGCCCAGGCCGCCGCCCTGTGGTCCCTGCGGGAGAACGTCTCCGAAGCCCAGCGCATCGAAGGCATCTCCATCAAGCACGATGTCGCGGTGCCCGTCTCCCGCATCGCCGAGTTCATCAGTCGGGCCGATGCCTTGCTGGAAGAAAAATTTCCCGGCCTGCGCATTGTCTGCTTCGGTCATATCGGTGACGGCAATCTCCACTACAACCAATCCAAACCTGCGGCCCAGGACAATGCCGCCTTCATCACCCAGAGCGACGCGGTGAACCTCGTGGTGCACGATCTGGTGCACCAACTGGGCGGCTCCATTTCCGCCGAACACGGTCTCGGCCAGCTCAAGCGGGAAGAAGTGCTGCGCTACAAGAGCGAGGTGGAGATGGACATGATGCGCGCCGTGAAGAAAGCCCTCGACCCCAAGGGCTTGATGAATCCCGGCAAGGTGCTCTGAAAATTTTTACTCAAAAGTCTTTACAGCCATTGCACACCTGCCTATAATGCGCGTCTCTTGTTTGGGGGTATAGCTCAGCTGGGAGAGCGCTTGCATGGCATGCAAGAGGTCCGCGGTTCGATCCCGCGTACCTCCACCAAATAAAAAAAGCCCGTCGGAAATTCCGACGGGCTTTTTGCTTTTCCGCCCTCGGATTTTCCCGTCGCCGGCGGCGGGAGAGGGGAGGCGGACAGGTATAATTTTGCTCCGGCGATTCTTGCCCCGATGGATGCAATCGCCCTCCTGTTTCCGCACTCCGTTTTCGCACCCGTTTTCGTTCTCCCTCCGGCGTTCCTACCATGCCCCAAATCCTCAAGCTGCGCGGCACCGCCGCCTTTTCCGCTTCCCGTCAGTCCCGCCTGGTCGAGCAAATCCGTGCCGTGGCGCCGGGGCTTGCCGGCCTCCAGGCCGAACACTGGTATTTCGTGGAAACGGAAAGCGTCCTGCCCGAGGCCGAGCAGGCCCGCCTCAAGGATCTGCTGGGTATTCCCGCCGCATTGCCGGCGGAGGCGGCCGGTGAGTTGCTGCTGGTAACGCCTCGCATCGGCACCATTTCTCCCTGGGCCTCCAAGGCCACGGACATTGCCCGCAATTGCGGCTTTGCCGGCGTCCACCGCATTGAGCGCGGCATCGCCTACCACCTGGCCGGCAAGGGCTTGGATATTGCCGCCATCGCCGCCAAGTTGCACGACCGCATGACCGAATCGGTGCTGAACAGCCTCGACCAAGGCGAGCAACTGTTCCGCCATTTCGATCCCCAGCCCCTGACCACGGTGGATATCCTGGCCGGCGGCCGCGCCGCCCTGGTGGCTGCCAACGGCGAACTGGGCCTGGCCCTGTCCGAGGACGAAATCGACTACCTGGTGAGCAACTTCACCAAGCTGGGCCGCAACCCCACCGACGTGGAGTTGATGATGTTCGCCCAGGCCAACTCCGAACATTGCCGCCACAAGATTTTCAACGCCAGTTGGACGGTGGACGGCCAGGACCAATCCCATTCCCTGTTCGGCATGATCCGCGAGACCCACAAGGCCCATCCCGAGGGCACGGTAGTGGCCTACTCCGACAACGCTTCCGTGGTGGAAGGCGCGACCATCCAGCGCTTCTATCCCCGCGCCGATGGCGGCTACGCCTATTCGGAAGAAAAGACCCACATCCTGGCCAAGGTGGAAACCCACAACCATCCCACCGCCATCGCCCCCTTTGCCGGCGCCGCCACCGGTTCCGGCGGTGAGATCCGCGACGAGGGCGCCACCGGCCGGGGCTCCAAGCCCAAGGCCGGCCTCTGCGGTTTCTCCGTTTCCGACCTGAATATCCCCGGCTACAAGCAGCCCTGGGAATCCGGCTACGGCAAGCCCGAACGCATCGCCTCCAGCCTCGACATCATGATCGAGGGCCCCCTCGGCGCCGCCGCCTTCAACAACGAATTCGGCCGCCCCAACCTGGCCGGTTATTTCCGCACCTTCGAGCAGGAATTCAAGGGCGAGATGCGGGGCTACCACAAGCCCATCATGATCGCCGGCGGCGTCGGCAATATCGCCGACCGGGATTCCTTCAAGATCAAGTTCAAACCCGGTTCCCTGCTGATCCAGCTGGGCGGCCCCGGCATGCTCATCGGCCTCGGCGGCGGCGCGGCTTCCTCCATGGCCACCGGCGCCAACACCGCCGACCTGGACTTCGCTTCCGTGCAGCGGGGCAATCCGGAAATCCAGCGGCGTGCCCAGGAGGTCATCGACCGCTGCTGGCAGATGGGTGAGCGCAATCCCATCCTGGCCATCCACGATGTGGGTGCCGGCGGCATCTCCAACGCCATGCCCGAGTTGGCCCACGACGCCGGTTGCGGCGCCAAGTTCGATCTGCGCGCACTGCCCTCCGAAGAACCCGGCATGTCGCCGCGCGAGATTTGGAGCAACGAATCGCAAGAGCGCTACGTCCTCGCCATCGCGCCGGAGCGCCTGGAAGAATTCCGCGCCCTGTGTGAGCGGGAACGTTGCCCCTTCGCCGTGCTGGGTGTCGCCACCGACGACGACCATCTCGAAGTCAAGGACGACGTGTTCGGCAACAAGCCGGTGGACATGCCCATGGAAGTGCTGCTGGGCAAGCCGCCCAAGATGCACCGTAACGCCGCCCATGCTGCGATCGAGGTGCAGGGCTTCGACACCACCGGCCTCGAGCTCAAGGAGGCTGCCGAGCGCGTGCTGCGCCTGCCTGCCGTGGCCAGCAAGAGCTTCCTCATCACCATCGGCGACCGCACCGTGGGCGGCTTCACCGCCCGCGACCAGTTCGTCGGTCCCTGGCAGGTGCCCGTGGCCGATGTGGCGGTGACCGCCATGGGCTACGACACGACGCTGGGCGAGTGCTTCGCCATGGGCGAGCGGACCCCCATCGCCCTGGTGGATGCTGCCGCGTCCGGCCGCATGGCCGTGGGCGAAGCCATCACCAACATCGCCGCCGCCTCCATCGCCAAGCTTGGCGACATCAAGCTTTCCGCCAACTGGATGGCCGCCGCCGGCCACGGCCATGAGGACGCGGCCCTGTTCGACACGGTGAAGGCCGTGGGCCTGGCGTTCTGCCCGCAACTGGGCGTCGCCATTCCCGTGGGCAAGGATTCCCTGTCCATGCGCACCCGCTGGGAAGATCAGGGCGAAGCGAAACAAGTCACCGCGCCCCTGTCCCTCATCGTCACGTCCTTCGCCCCCTGCGCCGATGTGCGCAAGACCCTCACCCCCCAATTGCGGGCTGATGCCGAAGTGGGCGAAACCGAACTGCTGCTCATCGACCTCGGCCAAGGTAAGAACCGCCTGGGCGGCTCCGCCCTGGCGCAAGTCTTCGGTGAGGGGGCCAAGATGTCCGCCGCCGCTGTGCCCGATGCCGACGTGGAAAGCCTCAAGGCCTTCTTCAACGTCATCCAGAAACTGAACGGCGAAGGCAAACTGCTGGCCTACCACGACCGTTCCGACGGCGGCCTGTTCGCCGCCGTGTGCGAAATGGCCTTCGCTTCCCGCGTCGGCGTATCCCTCAATATGGATGCCCTTTGCTACGACGATCTGATGAACGACGTGGACGGCATCGAGCGCGGTCCCCGGGTCATCGAAGGCCGCTTCAACGACAAGCTCATGTCCGCCCTGTTCAACGAAGAACTGGGCGCCGTGGTGCAGATCCGTCACGCCGACCGCAGCGCCGTGATGCAGGCTTTGCGCGAGGCCGGCCTCGGTAAGTGCAGCCATCTCATCGGCAACACCAATACCGCCGACGAAGTGCGCATCTGGCGCAATGCCAAGCAGGCCTTCAAGGCCACCCGCGCCGAGCTGCAACAGATCTGGAGCGAAGTCAGCTTCCGCATCGCCAGCCTGCGGGATGACCCCGCCTGCGCCAAGGAAGAGTTCGACGCCATAGTCGACATGAATCCCGGCCTGACGGTGCAACTGACTTTCGACCCCACCCGCTTGGCGGGGGGCCAGTTAGAAGCCCCCGCCCGGGCGGGGGATGGGGGGCGGGGTCGTGACTTGGGCGCAGCCGCAATCCTGGGCCAGCGGCCCAAGATTGCGATACTGCGAGAGCAGGGGGTGAACGGCCAAGTGGAAATGGCCGCCGCCTTCGACCGCGCCGGCTTCGCCAGCGTGGACGTGCACATGTCCGACCTGCAATCCGGCCGCGTCAAGCTGGCCGATTTCGTCGGCCTTGCCGCCTGCGGCGGCTTCTCCTACGGCGATGTGCTGGGGGCGGGGCAGGGCTGGGCCAAGTCCATCCTTTTCAACAGCCGCCTCAAGGACGAATTCGCCGCCTTCTTCCACCGCGCCGACACCTTCGCCCTGGGCGTCTGCAACGGCTGCCAGATGATGAGCAACCTGGCTTCCATCATCCCCGGCGCCGACGCCTGGCCCACCTTCCACCGCAACCGCAGCGAGCAGTTCGAAGCCCGCTTCGTCATGGTGGAAATCCCCGAGTCGCCCTCCATCCTGTTCAAGGGCATGGGCGGCAGCAAGGTGCCGGTGGTGGTGTCCCACGGCGAAGGCCGCGCCGTCTTTGCTGGCGATAGCGCCAAGGCCATCACCGCTTTGCGCTATATCGACAACAAGGGCGCCGTCGCCACCACCTATCCCTTCAATCCCAACGGTTCCCCCGAGGGCATCACCGGCGTCACCACCGCCGATGGCCGCTTCACCATCATGATGCCCCACCCCGAACGGGTCTTCCGTACGGTGCAGATGTCCTGGCATCCCGAAGGCATGGGCGAGGACAGCCCCTGGATGGCCATGTTCCGCAACGCCTGCCAGTGGGTGGGCTGAGGTCTTCTCAAACTGTTTTGACGTTGATCGACAAGCAAACACCGTAACCCCCCCGCCCCCCTTGTCAGGGGGGAGTTCGAGCGGCGATGCTGGGTGCAGCAGGCCCCTCCCCTGATAAGGGGAGGACGGGAGGGGTTACGGTTCTCCGCAAGCTTCAAGAATGTCCCATACCCCATAGTTCTAAAAATCATGGGGTATGTTTGTGTTAGAGTGATACCCCATAAAAACCGAAATCATGGGGTATGTTCCGTGGGGAATGCCTTGGCCCAGCCGCTCTACCGTTTGCATGAATTGGCTTTCCGTACCCAGTACGGCGAGTTGAAAGAGCGCGTCCAATTTGCCGGCGACCTGCTGCCGGGAACTCCGGGTTCTTTGGCGCTTCGTACCGGTAGTGGGCGGGGGTACTGGTATCGGGTGTTCAACAGCGTACCGGGCAAGACGGCAGAAACCCTGGTGGCGAAAGAAGGGGATGAGGCAGCGCTGGAAAACATGCGGCTGCGCATGGGGCTCAGCGAGTGGATCACCGATCAAGTCTCCGCCCTGCGCAAACTGGGTTTCCAAGTGGCGGACAAGAAAACGGCGCGGGTGCTGGTGGAACTCCACAACCGGGGCGCTTTCGATGCCGGGCTGGTGCTGGTGGGCATCCTGGGCTATATGGCCTGGCTCAACGAATTAGGCATCAGGGCCGTGTCGGCCCGAACCCTGGATGTGGACCTGGCCCGTCGTCAGCAACTCAAGCTGGCCACGCCCCTTCCTTTTCTGGACACCATGAAAGCCACCGGTTTGCCCTTCGTTGCCGTACCAGGTTTGCCTTCCACCGCGCCGTCCACCTCGGTCAAGTTGCCGGGAGTGGAAGGTTTGCGGGTGGATGTATTGGCGCCGGGAAAAACCCTGGGGGCAGCCATCGCCGTGCCGGAGATGGAATGGACCGCCCAGGCCATCCCCCATTACGACTATCTCCTGGCCGATGCCGAGCCAGCGGCCATGTTGGCCGGCGGGCATTGCATTCCCGTTCGCCTGCCCCAGGCGGCACGGCTGGTGTGGCACAAGCTCTATGCCGCCACCCAGCGCAAGGGCGCGGCGGAAAAAGCGGCCAAGGATGAACACCAAGCCCTGGTGTTGGGGGCAGTGCTGGCGGATGAAGAGTCCCGCGCCCTGACCCGCGCCTTCGCCGATGCCCCCACCGCCATGACGCGGCCGATACATACTATGAAGAAACGTCTGTCCGCCAAGGCCGCTGCCCATCCCGCCCTGGTGGACATCCTGGCCAAATGTTTGAAAGATTGATCCCCCATGGTTTCCGTCGTTAACGCCGTTGCCGCCAATGCCCAAGCCGCCGACCAGCTCCATCTGGCGGAGACGGGGCTGGATGCTGCCGGCAGGTTGCAGCTCAAGGCCGCCTTTGATTACGCCCAGGCCAGTTATGGCGAGCGCTCCCTCGGCACCGGCGAACCGGCCCTGACCCATGCCGTGGCCATGGCAGCCATCATGGCCGGGCAGAACCACGACCTGGATACCCGCGTCGCCGCGCTGCTGTTCGATGTCTTCAGCGACGTGGCCGACTGCCGGGAAAGTCTGCAAGAAAAATTCGGCCCCGCCGTGGCGCACATGGTGCTGGGCCTCCAGCGCCTCGCCCCCCTGCGCCTGCTCACCCGCGGCGAAGGCGAGGGCCAGAAGCAGGGCGTCCAGGCCCAGACCGAAATCCTGCGCAAGATGCTGCTGGCCATGGTGGAGGACATCCGCGTCGTCATGCTGCGCCTGGCTTCCCGCACCCAAACCCTGCGCTGGCTGTCGGAGCAGAAGGACGCCGCCTTCGAGCCCCTGCGCCTCGAGTTCGCCCGGGAGAGCCTGGACATCTACGCCCCCCTGGCCAACCGCCTTGGCGTCTGGCAGTTCAAATGGGAACTGGAAGATCTGTCCTTCCGCTTCCTCGAGCCCGCCACCTACAAGCGCATCGCCAAGATGTTGGACGAAAAGCGCCTGGAGCGGGAAGCCTTCATCACCAATGCCGTGCGCCGCATCCGCGATGAGCTGGCGGCCATGGGCGTCAAGGCCGAAGTCTATGGCCGGCCCAAGCACATCTACAGCATCTGGAACAAGATGCGGGCCAAGCATCTCGACTTTGAACAGGTCTACGACATCCGCGCCCTGCGCGTGATCGTGGACGAAGTGAAGGACTGCTACGCCGCCCTGGGCCTGGTGCACCAGCTCTGGCAGCCGGTGCACGGCGAGTTCGACGACTACATCAGCCAGCCCAAGGGCAACAACTACCGTTCCCTGCACACCGCCGTGCTGGCGGAAGACGGCCGCGCCCTGGAAGTGCAAATCCGCACCCGGGAGATGCACGAACATGCCGAACTGGGCGTGGCCGCCCACTGGCGCTACAAGGAATCCGGCGCGCCCACGGTGGCCGATTCCGACTACGACGAAAAAATCGCCCTGCTGCGCAGCCTGCTCTCGTGGCGCGACGAGGTGACGGATTCCTCCCACTGGCAAAGCCAGTTCAAGCGCGCCGCCCTGGACGACACCATCTACGTGCTCACCCCCCAGGGCCGGGTCATCGACCTGCCCCGGGGCGCGACACCCATCGACTTCGCCTATCGCCTGCACACCGACCTGGGCCACCGCTGCCGCGGCGCCAAGGTGGACGGCCATCTGGTGCCCCTCAACCGGCCGCTGATGAACGGCCAACGGGTGGATGTGGTGGTTGCCAAGAGCGGCGGGCCTTCCCGCGATTGGCTCAACCCTACCCAGGGTTATCTCGCCACCGCCGGCGCCCGGCGCAAGGTGAAGCAATGGTTCACCGCCCAGGAAGAAGCGGAAGTGCTCGCCCTGGGGCGGGCCTTCGTCACCAAGGAACTGCAAAGGGAAGGGTGGGGTGGCAAAAGCGGCCAAGCGAATCTCGAAGACCTGGCCCACAAGCTGGGGTTCAAGAACGCCGACACCATGTTCCGCGTCGCCGGCCACGGCGAACTGGGCCAACGGGCCATCCACACCGCCCTGCATGGCGTACCGGCCGATGCCGTGGTGGAACAGGAAATCGTCACCCGGCGCAGCAAGGCCGGCGATTCCAAGGTGCTCATCGTCGGTGTGGACAAACTGCTCACCCAACTGGGCCGCTGCTGCAAACCCGCGCCGCCGGATGCCATCTCCGGCTTCGTCACCCGTGGCAAGGGCGTCTCCATCCACCGGGTGGTGTGCCCCAACTACCGCAATATGGCGGCCCGCAATCCCGAGCGCGTCATCTCCGCCGAATGGGGGCAGGGCCAGCTTGAATCCCTTTACGCCATCGACCTCATCGTCGAGTCCAACGACCGCCAAGGCCTGCTGCGGGATATTTCCGAAGTGTTCTCCAAGGAAAAACTCAACGTCACCGCCGTGAACACCCTCTCCAAGGGCAGCACCGCCCGCATGCGCTTCACTGTGGAAATCCCCGGCACCGCCTCATTGCAGCGTATCTACGCGCTGCTGGGGGAGGTACCGGGGGTGCATTCGGTGGGGCGGGGGTGAAGGGAAAGCGCGAGGGGATGACTGCGCTTTTAAATCAGTAACGGCAAGGCAATAAATCCAACGTTTGAGATAACCAGTTCGTGCAATCGGCGCGTAGCGCCGATTGCACAGGGCTACATTGACCGAGAGGTTAGCCCGCACTTGGCTACTTGGGGCGCTCATTGTGGGTTTCGGCAAGGAAGACAGCCAACGTTGACGCAGCACCTACAGCGAGCTTCGCGTGGCGCGATTGAAGTCCTTTGGCATCGGCGGTCTTTCCATGGCCTGTGCCGTAATGGTTACGCAACTCAGCTACGCCCTGCGTGATGGTAGCGAGGTTACTCAGCAGGCGCTTGATCGTTTCGGCAGCCTTCGATTTCTCTGGAATATCAGCAGGCGTCAATTCGAGTTCTTTGCTTGTGAGCTTTACCAACTCCGGCAGATCGGCATTCTTTGGAAATGTGATGTTGCGTTCGGTAAGTATTGTCTTGCAGCACGTCTCAACCAGTTCTTTGGCGGTGCCAATGGCCAAGCCCGGATCGTTGTTCACAGCGGCATCCATGCGTGTGATTTGTTGCGCAACATAGCCAGGGTCAGTACCGGCGAGCGTTTCACGTGCAGCGGTGATGCCCGGAGTAGTGCCTACACCGATGTAGCGCCCAACGTAAACGGGCTTTCCAGAAAGTCGCGTTCGCTCAACAAGCTGGAACCCATCGTGGCACAGAAACTGATTGTAGAGTTGGCAATATCGTTCGGCTTCCGTAACGTCTGGTCGAATGACTGGATGAACTGTTTCGCATAGAAAGCGTAGAAAGACTTCGTCGTCGCAGCCGAGAAGGTTGAAGCGGCTATCGTAGAAGACCCAGTCGTTGTCCCAGTCGAAGTTGTTTACCCGGTGTTGCCAAATGTCTCCAGCAGCGTCTTTGAATCGATGGTCAGTGGACGGCAGGTTCTGCAGTTCAAACAAACGAGCCAAAAATTCCGGCTCTTCGAGTCGTCCACACCAATTGACCTGTTCGGCGACCATCGAATCGATGATGTCTCGGCGGGTGATCTGAGAAATCTTCATGTCCCTAGACGGAAGTGCGGGCTACGTCTGAAATCACCGGCGCTGCACGGCTTTTCGCGCAGGTCCGATGGAATAATGGGTTCGGCGTCGACCAGTTCGTGCAGCGCTTCTCATGTCGCCAGATTGGACGGCGCCTCGCGACGCACCTCTTTCAATGTAATTAGGCGTTGCCGATAGGCCGGAAGTCATGGTTTCAAAATGTTCCAGAATCAATCAACGAACTCCGACAGATTCATACCCGGGACGCGCCCATCAATAGCGGCCTTAGCCCAAATAGTCAGCCCCTCAAGCGCTTCCTCGGTCGAGTGGAACGTGCCTGGCGGAAAACTTGGCGTGTGAGGGAGTTCGAGGGTGTGATCGGCCTTATGTTTCGTAAAACAAACCCGCAGTGCAAAGCCTTGATCTGTTGGCTCAGCGTAGACGCTGAGTTTGACCCCTCTGTATTCAACGGCACGGCTTTCCATAGCCACCTCCAAAGAATGAACATCTCTTCATGATTCTCAATGCATGCGACTCGCGCGGGAATGACGACGCCGAACTCTAAATGTGGGGCCTAAAAATGACGGAAAGTTTTCCGTCATGACGTTATTCGATACTGCGGGAGGGCTGCATTAAACGGGGTGATGTGCCTAAAACCACAAATGCATACCGTGCGGATTATGGTCACGTAAATGGCATTTCGGCAAGCCCAATAGTCATCGCCAGCCGGCGGCCCGAGGCTGTCGGCTGGAGAGCATTTCAAAGTTTGGTATTGGGGCAGGCGGGCAGGGCGGCATTGCCGCACCGGCCGGGCGGCTTATTCCACCTTCGCGGCCAAGTCCCTGAGCAGGAATTCCTGGGCGCTGATGCGGGCACGGCGCACGGGTTTGAGTTTGTAGTCGCCCTTGCTGTCCATTTCCCAGGCTTGGCAGTTGTCCGCCAGGTAGGGGCGCAGGCCTTCCTTGAAGACGCGGCGCTTGAGCTTGGCGTCGAGCACCGGGAAGGCCGTTTCGATGCGGCGGAAGCAGTTGCGTTCCATCCAGTCGGCGCTGGAGAGGTAGATGTTTTCCTTGCCTTCGGCGAGGAAATAGAAAATCCGATGGTGCTCGAGGAAGCGGCCGATGATGGAACGCACCCGGATGTTTTCCGAGAGGCCCTTGACGCCGGGGCGCAGGGCGCAGACGCCGCGGATGATGAGGTCGATTTCCACGCCGGCCTGGGAGGCCCGGTACAGGGCTTCGATGATTTCCTGTTCCAGCAGGGAGTTCATCTTGGCCACGATGCGGCCCTTGCCGCCGTTGCGGGCGATGGCCTCCTCCTGGGCGATGGCCTTGAGGATGTTGGCGTGCAGCGTCAGGGGCGCCTGCCAGAGCTGTTTCAGCGGGGCGGCCTTGCCCATGCCGGTGAGCTGCTTGAACAGCTCGTTCACATCCTCGCCGATTTCCGGATTGCAGGTCATGAGGCCGAAGTCGGTGTAGAAGCGGGTGGTGCGGGGGTGGTAGTTGCCGGTGCCAAGGTGCACGTAGCGGCGGTAGCCCAGCTTCTTGCCTTGTTCCTCCTTGCGCAACACCATCAGCATCTTGGCGTGGGTCTTGTAGCCGAATACGCCGTACACCACGTGGGCGCCCACTTCTTCCAGGCGGCCGGCGATGTTGAGGTTGGCCTCTTCGTCGAAGCGGGCCATGAGTTCCACCACCACGGTGACTTCCTTGCCCTTGCGCGCGGCGCGCAGCAATTGTTCCAGCACCACCGAGTCGGTGCCGGTGCGGTAAAGGGTCATCTTGATCGCCACCACGGCCGGGTCGTCCGCCGCCTGTTGCAGCAACTGGATCACCGGGGTGAAGGACTGGAAGGGGTGGTGGATCAGGATGTCCTGCTTGCGGATGCTGGCGAACACGTCGTAACGCTTGGTCAGCACCTTGGGCAGGCCGGGCTGGAAGGGGGCGTACTTGAGGTGGGGCAGGTCCACCTGGTCGGGAATGGACATCAGTCGCACCATGTTCACGATGCCCGGCACCCGGTACAGGTCTTCCGGGTTGAGGCCGATCTGGTTGAGCAGGAAGTCGGTCATCACCTGGGGGCAGTCGGCGGCCACTTCCAGCCGCACCGCGTCGCCCAGGTGGCGCTGGGGCAGTTCGCCCTGGAGGGCGGTGCGCAGGTTCTTCACTTCCTCGTCGTCCACGAACAGGTCGGAATTGCGGGTGACGCGGAACTGGTGGCAGCCCAGCACTTCCATACCGGAGAAAAGGTCGTTCACATGCTCGTGCATGATGGAGGAGAGGAAGACGTAGCCGTAATCCACCCCCGAGAGTTCCTTGGGCAGCAAAATCACCCGGGGCAGCGCCCGCGGGGCCTGGACGATGGCTGCGCCGCCGGTGCGGCCGAAATCGTCGGTGCCGCGCAGTTCGATGGCGAAGTTGAGGCTCTTGTTCAGTACCCGGGGGAAGGGATGGGCCGGGTCGAGGCCGATGGGGGTGAGCACGGGCATCACTTCCCGTTGGAAGTAGTCGCGTATCCATTCCCGCTGTTCCGGCGTCCATTCGGCCCGGCGCATGAAGACGATGCCTTCCGAGCGCAGCTCGGGGAGGATTTCGTCATTGAGCAGGGAATATTGCTCCGACACCAGGGCCTGGGCCTGGGCGCTCACCTGGCGCATCAGGTCGGCGGGCAGGATGCCGTCGGGCTCGGTGATGGTGCTGCCCAGCTTGAGCTGTTCCTTGATGCCGGCAACGCGGATTTCGAAGAATTCGTCCAGGTTGCTGGAGAGGATGCAGAGGAAACGCAGGCGTTCCAGCAGGGGCACGTTGTCGTCGGCGGCCTGGGCCAGTACCCGGCGGTTGAAGGCCAGCAGGGAAAGTTCGCGGTTGATGAAGTGGTCGCAGGAGAAGTGCACGATGTGCTGATCCATGGAATTCTTGCGCTTGGCCTGGGCGGAACGGCCGCTGGAGTTTGAGAGGGCTGCCATGTTCTTTCAGTTGGATTTCATTTTGATGACTGAGCCAACGTATCACTTCAAACCTTAACCACATCCTTGTCAAGGCTACTGATGAAATAGGCCTGGCTGCTAGAATTGCCGCTTCCATCATGACGCTCTGCTATGGCCTACGAACTTATCGCCGCCGTTGACCTGGGTTCCAACAGTTTCCGTCTCCAGGTGGGGCGTGTGGTGGGCAATCAGATCTATCCCCTGGACGGCCTCAAGGAATCGGTGCGCCTGGCCGCCGGCCTCAAGTCCGACAAGACCCTGGATGGTCCCTCCCAGTTGCGCGGCCTGGCGGCGCTGTCCCGTTTCGGCGAGCGCCTGCGCGGCTTTGATCCGGGCGCGGTGCGGGCGGTGGCCACCAATACCCTGCGGGTGGCGAAGAACGCGGCCCAGTTCCTGGAGCAGGCCGAGGCCGCCCTGGGCTTCCCCATCGAAGTCATTGCCGGGCGGGAAGAAGCCCGCCTGATCTACCTGGGGGTGGCCCACACCCTGCCCAATCCCCGTACCCAACAATTGGTGGTGGATATCGGCGGCGGCTCCACGGAATTCATCATCGGCCGCAACATCCAGCCGCGCCAACTGGAATCCCTGTACATGGGCTGCGTCAGTTACAGCCTGCGCTACTTCCCCCAGGGCCGCATCGACAAGGCCGGCCTCAAGGAAGCCATGGTGGCGGCCCGCACCGAGCTGGCGGCCATCGGCCAGGCCTATCGGGAAACCGGCTGGGAGGAGGCGGTAGGTTCCTCCGGCACCGCCAAGGCCATTACCGACCTGCTGGAACTCAACGGCCTCAATCCCGACGGCGCCCTGGGCATCACCCGGGAAGGATTGCACAAACTGCGGGAGCTCATGGTCAAGGCCGGCGCGGTGGAACGCTTGCAACTGGAAGGCCTGCGGGCAGACCGCGTGCCCGTCATGGCGGGCGGCGTCGCCATCATGTCCGCCGTGTTCGAGGAGTTCGGCCTGGACAGCATGACCTTTTCCGACGGCGCCCTGCGCCTGGGGGTGCTCTACGATCTGCTCGGCCGTTACCACCACGACGACCTGCGGGAAGCCACGGTAAGCCAGTTCATGCAGCGCTATGAGGTGGACCGGCGCCAGGCCGCCCGGGTCGGCCAGACCGCCCTTAAACTGCTGCGCCAGCTCGACCCGGAATGCGCCAACGAGGATCATCCCGATACGCAATACCTGGCCTGGGCCGCCCGCCTGCACGAGATCGGCATTTCCGTGGCCCACGCCAGCTACCACAAGCACAGCGCCTACATCCTCGCCAACGCCGACATGCCGGGCTTTTCCAAGCGCGACCAGAAACGCTTGGCGCACCTGGTGCTGGCCCATCGCGGCAAGCTGGAACGGTTGTTGGACGAGATCGAGGATGCCCGGGAGTGGATGTTGATCTTCTGCCTGCGCACCGCCGCCGTATTGCACCGGGCGCGGCGGGACAGCGCCTTCCCGGAAGTGAAGGTGGCCGTCGCCGGCAACGGTTATCGCCTGGCCTTCGATAGCGACTGGATAGAGGAAGCGCCCCTGACCGCGGCCGCCCTGGCGGATGAGAGCGAGCAATGGGCTTCCCTGGGCATAGGCTTGAAAGTGCAGGAGCGGCGGCGGCCGTGATGCTTCCCGTTCCCCTCGCCACGCTGGAATTGCTCGGCCCGCCAGGGGAACGCAGCGCCACCCTGAGTGGGGCCTGGACACTGGCCGGCTTGCGCAATGCCGGCGAAAGCCTGGAGCGCGCCCTGGCCGACGCCATGACGGAACCCGACCTGGCCTGGAACGCCCTGGGGATCGACGCCCTGGACAGCGCCGGTGCAGTGCGCCTGTGGCGGGCCTGGGGCCAGGCGTTGCCCCTGGCCCTGCTGTCGCGGCCCGAGCATGGCCGCATCTTCGACCGCCTGGCGGCCGTGCCCCAGGATGAAGCCAAAGCGCCGCCTCCGCAGGGACCAACGGAATGGATCATCGCCCTCGGCCGGCCATTGTTGGTACTGCGCACCGTGCTGGCCGACTTCCTGGCCCTGCTTGGCCAATTGGCCCTGGACCTGCTCCATGTCTGCCGCCATCCGGCGGATATGCCCTGGAAGGAAATCTCCGCCAACCTGTTCAAGAGCGGCGTGCGCGCCATGCCGGTCACGGCCCTGGTGGGCTTCCTCATCGGCGTGGTGTTGTCCTACCTGTCGGCCCTGCAACTGCGCCAGTTCGGCGCGGACGTGTTCATCATCAACATCCTCGGCATGGGCATCGTCCGCGAACTCGGCCCGGTACTGACGGCCGTGCTGGTGGCGGGCCGTTCCGGTTCCGCCATGACCGCGCAACTGGGGGTGATGCGGGTGACGGAGGAGATCGACGCCCTCGCCACCATGGGCGTCTCCCGCAGCCTGCGCCTGATCTTCCCCAAGGTGGTGGCCCTGGCCATCGCCATGCCGCTGCTGGTGCTGTGGACCAGCGCCATGGCCATCATCGGCGGCATGGTGTCGGCCTGGAGCCAGCTCAACATGAGCCACAATTTCTTTTTCCAGATATTGCCCCGGGTGGTGCCCCTGGAAAACCTCTGGATCGCCCAGGGCAAGGGCTTCACCTTCGGCATCGCCGTGGCCCTGGTAGCCTGCCACTTCGGCCTGCGGGTGCGGCCCAACACCGAAAGCCTGTCGGCCAACACCACCTCGTCGGTGGTCACCGCCATTACCGCCGTGATCCTGATCGACGCGGTGATCGCCATCGCAACGCGGGGGATAGGGGTGCCGAAGCTGTGAGCGGGATCAAGAAAAAAACCGTAACCCCCCCGGCCCCCCTTGTCAGGGGGGAGCTGATCTCGACACGCTCGGACTCTCCCTCTGTCAGCGGAGAGTCTGGGGACGGCGATATGCGCTCCCCCCTGACAAGGGGGGCCGGGGGGGTTAGCAAGGCCCGCAAATACCTCCCCTACGACAAATCCCTCACCCCACTCGCCCGCGAGAACAGAAAGAACCCATCCCCCGCCGAAAGCCTGTTGTGGAGCGCTTTGCTGGCCCGGCGGCATTTCACGGATTGCAAATTCCATAGGCAAAAACCCATCGGCCGCTACATCGTCGATTTTTATTGCGCGGAACTGGCCCTGGTCATCGAGGTGGATGGCGACAGCCATGCCGCGCAGGTGGACTACGACGAACAGCGCAGCCGGTTTTTGGAAGGCTTGGGCTTGACGGTGTTGCGTTATGCCAATCGGGATGTGTTGGGGAATCTGGAGGGGGTGTGTGAGGATTTGTGGGGGTGGGTGCTTGGGAGAGAGGCGAAAACCGGAACCCCCCCGGCCCCCCTTGTCAGGGGGGAGCGCATAGCGCCGTCCCCAGACTCTCCGCTGACAGGGGGAGAGTCCGAGCGTGTCGAGATCGACTCCCCCCTGACAAGGGGGGCCGGGGGGGTTAGCCAGGCCCGCAAGAATGACAAGAAACACAATAAGAAAGACAACGACGAAAGCCCCTCCCCATGACGGCTCCCGTCATCGACATCCGCGACCTGTCCACCCGCTTCGGCGAGGTGTGGATACACCGTCATCTCAACCTCCAGGTGGAGCAGGGGGATGTGGTGGCCCTGGTGGGAGGCTCGGGCAGCGGCAAGACGACGTTGTTGCGACAGATCATCGGCCTGCTGCATCCCACCCTTGGCGACATCCGGTTGTTCGGTGAGCCGCTGTTCGGCGGCGGCGTGCATCGGGAGCAGGCCCTGCGCCGCCGCTTTGGCGTGCTGTTCCAGCACGGCGCGTTGTTCTCCGCTTTCAATGTGTTCGACAACGTGGCTTTCCCCTTGCGGGAACTGGGCTGCTTCGACGAAGCCATGATCCACGATCTGGTGATGCTCAAGCTTTCCATGGTGGAACTGTTGCCGCGCCATGCCCGGCTGATGCCGGCGGAGCTGTCCGGCGGCATGGTCAAGCGCGTTGCCCTGGCCCGGGCCCTGGCTTTGGAACCGGAACTGCTGCTGCTGGACGAACCCACCGCCGGCCTCGACCCGGACCGCTCAGACAGCTTTGTGCGTCTGGTGCGGCAACTGGACAAGGAGCTGGGGCTCACCGTGGTGCTGGTGACCCACGATCTGGATACCCTGGCCGCCCTGGAAAGCCGGGTCGCCGTGTTGGCCGAGCAGCACATTCTGGCCCTGGGCAGCATCGAGGAAATCATGGCCGTGGACCATCCCTTCATCCGCAACTTCTTTCTCAGCGACCGCAGCCGTCGGGCGCTGGAAACCCACTAACCCCACTTCACGCGCAAGGGTCCCCCTCCCATGGAAAACCGCTCCCATGCCCTGATCGCCGGTTTCTTCGTCATCGTCCTCGGGCTCTGTGTCGGCATCACGGCCTGGTGGTTCAGCGGCCGCAGCGAGGAAACCCGGGATTACCTGCTGGTCAGCCGGGGGGCCATCACCGGCCTCAATCCCCAGGCCCAGGTGCGCTATCGCGGCATCCGCGCCGGCAAGGTGGAGGACATCAGCATCGACCCCCAGGATGCGCGCAACATCCTGATCCTGATCCGCATCGACGACGATATTCCCATCACCAAGGGCACCACCGCGCAGCTCAATTCCCAGGGCGTTACCGGCCTGGCCTATGTGATGTTGGACGACGATGGCAGCCAGCCGGAACGACTCGAAGGCAGTGAAGCGAATCCGCCGCGCATCATGCTCAAGCCTTCCATGGTGGATGCCCTGGCCGCCGCCGTGGCGCGCATCGCCAGCGTTTTCGACGAGAAGGGCATCAAGGACGTGAAGCGCACCTTGGGCAATATGGCCGATGCCAGCGAAGGGTTGAAGGAGTTGCCCGCCATCCTCGCCTCGGTGCGCAAGGTGCTCAACGACGACACCCTGCAACGGGTGCAGGCCTTGGTCGGGCATCTGGAAAAAACCGCCGGGGCCGCCGCCCCCCTCACCGCCGATGCGCGGGAAGTGATGGCCTCCCTCAAACAGTTGAGCAAACGTTTCGAACAGATCGGCAACGAGACCGGCAGCAATACCCTGCCGCGCCTGAATGCGCTGTTGGGGGAACTGGAACAGAACTCCCGCCAGTTGGGCCGGGTGCTGGAGCAGGTGGAGGATGCGCCCCAGTCGGTGATCTTCGGCCGGGCCCCGGCCAAGCCCGGCCCCGGCGAGGGCGGGGCGGCGAAATGAGGAGAGGGACGATGAAAACCGAGGCAGGGCAACATGGCTCCGTTCGCGTTGAGCTTGTCGAAACGCGCGGCGCATTAAAGCGGGGTCACCGCGGCAAGCTAACACTGGGCTTCGACAAGCTCAGCCCGAACGGTTGCGGACTCGATCGGTTATTCCGTAATCCTGCCTTCCCTGGCGGAATATTCGCCGCGCTGGCGGCAGCCTTGTTGTTGTCCGCCTGCCTGTCCGGACCCGCAACCCGGCCCGATGTGGCGGTGTACGACCTGGGCGCGGTGGAACCTTCCCCCCGGGACAGCGGCCCGGCGCAGATGGTGGACGTTTTTGCCCCCAGTTGGTTGGCCGGCCGCGCCATGCAATACCGCTTGGCGACGGAGCCTGCCCGGCGTCAACAATTCACCGAAAGCCGCTGGGCGGCGCCGCCCGCCGAACTCCTGGCCGCCGCGCTGCGCCGTCAATTGGGCGCCAACGGCGGCGCGGGCTGCCGCCTGCGCATCGATCTGGACGAATGGGTGCAGGTTTTCGATGACGCCGGCCAGAGCCGCGTCTACCTCACCCTTCGGGCCAGCCTGAACAGCAGCCGTAGTGGCGACCCCATCGCCCAGCGCGGCTTCAACCTGGACCAGGCCGCCGGCGGCAATGCGCGCCAAGGGGTGGCGGCTGCGGCGGCGCTGGAAAAACAATTGGCCCTGGGCCTGGACGATTGGCTGCAAGGCCTGGCGCAGAAGCAGCGGGATTTGGCCACCCGCTGCCGTAGCTGACGGTAGCGACAAGGGTGGGCCGCCTGCGCTTTCCCATCTTGTTGTGGGCCTTGCTTTGCCACGCCGCTGCGGCCAGTGCCGAAGCGGTGGAATGCCACATCCGTTACGGCGGCGAAGAAAAGGTGCTGTTGGCGGAGCCGGTGTCTTCGCCCTATGCGGTGCCGGCGGTGCAAGTGGGTTCCTACTTCCGGCTGCGGGTGGTCAATCAGAGTTCGCCTGCCGACCTGTCTTCCATCAAGGTTTACACCTACGCCGACCGGGACGATGCCCCCGTCCTGATCCACCAGGCCAGTTATGCCTACGCTACCGCCCGCCTCGCTGGCGGCCCCTTGGGCTTCACCGGCATGCAACGGGTCTATGAGCCGGTGCGGGATGGCGAGCTGGAATACTGGTGCCGCCTGCTGCGCCGGAAGGACAAGGACGTGTCGCGGTGAAGCGCCGTCTTGGCGGTATTGTCGTTGCGCTGGCCTTGTTCGCCGCCGCAGTGCAGGCGGAACCGCTGCAGCTTGTCTTCGCCGGCGACCTGATGCTGGACGATGGGCCAGGCAGGGTCATTGCCGCCGGCCGCGATCCCCTGGCATCTTTCGCGCCCGTTCTGGCGGAGGCCGACTATCGCATCGGCAATTTGGAATGTCCCATCGCCGAAAGCGGCAGCCCCCGGGAAGGCAAGATCTACACGTTCCGCGCCCATCCCCGGGTGCTGGACGTGCTCAAGGGCCGCTTCGATGCCGTGGCCGTGGCCAACAACCATGGCGGCGATTACGGCAAGCAGGCTTTCCTGGAAACCCTGGACCGTCTTGCGGGCGCCGGCATCCAGGCCTTCGGTGGCGGCGTCAATTTGGCCGCCGCCCACAAACCCTTGTGGATAGAGCGCAAGGGGCTGCGCATCGCTGTGCTCGGCTACGACGAATTCAAACCCCGCGCCTTCGAGGCGGGGCCCGATTGGCCGGGCGTGGCCTGGAGCGAGGATAGCCAGGTGGTGGCCGACATCCGCGCCGCCAAGGCAGCGGGGGCCGATTTGGTGATTCCCTTCCTGCACTGGGGTTGGGAGCGGGAGCCCAAGCCCAGCGCCCGCCAGCGGCAGTTGGCCCGCACCATGATCGACGCCGGCGCCGACATCGTGGTGGGCGGCCATCCCCACATCACCCAGGGCGCCGAGTATTACAAGGGCCGGTTGATCGTCTACAGCCTGGGCAATTTTGTTTTCGATAGTTTCACTGCGCTGCCGCTACGCACCGGCTGGCTGTTGCGTCTGACCCTGGACCGGAACGGCCTGTTGGCCTGGGATACCTTGGCGGCGCGCATGGACGACGAGGGCGTGCCCCATCCCCTGCCCGGCGCGCTGACGCCCTGCGGCAAGGCAGGGGATAGGGATGTGGCGATGTGCCGGAATCCGTGAGGGGGGGCTGGGTTGGGTAGTGGGTTGGGCGATATTGTTCGGCGAACCCCGTAACCCCCCCGCCCCCCTTGTCAGGGGGGAGTCCGTGCGGTGATGGTTTAGGCAGTCTCGCCCCTCCCCTGACAAGCCTGTCCTGAGCCCAGTCGAAGGGGGGAGGCCGGGAGGGGTTTCGGTTTTGACGGTTGCTTTGGCGATCCCTAGGCCGGCTGCCCATCCACCCAGATACCCAGCCCCTGGGCGTTGAGTTCCGCGTCCAGTTCGACGAACTTCAGCAGTTCGTCCCCTTGCAGCGCCCAGCCCTCGCGGGCGGCTTCCTGAAGGTAGAGATCCTGTAACGCTTTCTTGATGCGGCCATGACGCTCCGCGCCGCCGCCCTGGCGCTCGCGCAGGGCGATGGCGGCGTAGGCGTCGATCAGGCGGTGCATGTCCTCGGCCATCTTGGGCACTTGGGTGACCTGGGCGTAGTGGGTGAGATAGACCGCTTCCGGCTTCAGGTCGGCGATCATGGATACGGTGTTGTGCATGTCCCGGGCGTCGAACTGGGACGGCGAACTGGTGGGGAAGATGAATTGCCGGCCGCCGGCGTCCAGGTGGCGGTAGGAGATGCCGAAGGTGTCGCCGGTGAACACATGGCCGGTCTTGCCGTCGCGGATCACCACATGGTGTTTGGCGTGGCCGGGGGCATCGTAGAAAGTGAACTCGCGCCCAGCGAGGCTCAGGGTCATGCCATGGGTGGCTTCGATCACCCGCTCCGCCGGCGTCGGCACCAGCATGCCGTACATGCGCAGGGCTTCTTCCTTGCCGTACACCTCGTGCACCGCCGCTTCCAGTTTGGAAGGGTCGATCATGTGCCGTGCTCCACGGGGGTGGACCACCAGCTTGGCATTGGGGAATTGCGCCATGAAGGCACCGGCGCCGCCGGCATGGTCCAGGTGCACGTGGGTGAGCAGCACGTAGTCCACGTTTTCCGGCTTGAGGCCCAGCTTGTCCATTTCAGACAGCACCCGCGGCACGGCGTCGTTGTGGGCCGTATCCACCAGGGCGACCCGGCCGCTTTCCACGACCAGGTGGATGGCGGCGATCACCGGCGCGTAGTAGTCGGAGTCGATGGCGTAGATGCCGTTGCCGTAGTCGGTGAGGATGTCGTTCATGGCGGTGTCTTGTCTTATGTCAGGATGTCGGGGTGGAGCAGGGTGCAGAATGCACGGACTATCGCTTTGTGGGATTCATTGTAGCCATGAACTTTCCCGATCACCTTTTCCCGGCGGGCTGGGGCCTGCCGACCAATGGCCTGTTCCTGGCCGTGCTGTTGGCGGCCCTGTGGCTGGCCCCTTGGAAGCGTTTGATGAATTCGACGCAATCCAACGTCTGGGCGGGCAGCATTGTGGTGTTGTGCCTGATGTGGAGCCTGCGGGCAGGGGTGCAGCCGGGGCTCAATCTGCACCTGCTGGGCGCCACGGCCCTGACCTTGATGTTCGGCCGCAGCCTCGCCCTGATCGGCCTCACCCTGGTGCTGGCGGCGGTGACCTTCAATCGCGGCGGCGGTTGGGAGTATTTCGGCCTCTCGGCGCTCCTCACCATCGCCTGCCCGGTGCTGGTGGCGGAGGCCGTGCGCAAGCTGGTGGAACGACACCTTCCCGCCAACTTTTTTGTGTACGTGTTTTTCTCCGCCTTCTTCGGCGCGGCCTTGACCGTGCTGGCCGTCGGTCTGCTGTCCACGTTAACGGTGTGGCTGGCCGGGCTGTATACCCTGGATAAATTGCTGGCCGACTACCTGCCGTACTACCTGCTGCTGGGGTTCGCCGAAGCCTGGTTGAACGGCGCGATCATTACGCTGATGGTGGTGTATGCACCCCATTGGGTGGGGACATTCGACGATCGCCGTTATTTGTGGAAAAAGTAGGTCGGGCATACCGTGAGGGGCCTCCGTATTTCCTGTTAGGGTTCATATTTCAACCCTATTAATAACCTGGTATTGTCCGACCGCATGAACTCCCTGCGCGCCAAACTGACGCTGACTTCCCTTGGCCTGTTATTAATCTGTACCTGGGGCTTGGCGCTTTTCACCTCCGCCTTCATCAAGCCCCGGATGGAAGCCGTGCAGATGGATCGGCAATATGAATTCGCCCGTTACCTGGCCGCCAATCTCGACCGGGACATGAAGGCCAGGGTCAATGCGCTGTTGGAGGTCGCCAGTGATATTGATGCCATCCGTATCAGGGACCCCCGCTACCTTCAGCAGCTGTTGGAAGGTCATTCCCTGAAGGATGCCGGCTTTGACGGGGGGGTGATCATCATCGGTATGGACGGCGGTGTCGTGGCGGAATCCCCCATCCTGCCCGGCCGCAAGGCGCTCAACTATTCTGATCGGGATAACTTCAAGCAGGCCGTCGCCACGAAAAAGCCTTATATCGGCAAACCGATCATAGGTCTCTCCCTGAAGCGTCCAGTATTGGTCATCAGCGTGCCGGTGGTCGATGCCCGAGGGAAAGTGCACGCAGTCATCAGCGGTATTGCCGATTTGACCTCCGAAGGACTGCTCGGCCTGCTTCAGAAAGAAGGGGGACTGGGCAGCTCGGAGGTTTTCGTTTTTTCCCTTCGCGACAATTTGATTATCGCGGCGCCCGATCCACAGCGGGTATTGATGCCCGCCCCAGAGCCCGGACGCAGTGAAATTTACGACCGTTTCCGTGCCGGTTTCGAAGGCTCCGCCATCGGCAAGAATTCCTTCGGCGTCACCAAGCTGTATTCCGCGCAACGCATCACCACGGCAGACTGGGTGGTCAATGTGGCCATTCCCGTCGAGATCGCGTTCAAGCCGATCCGGATTTTATTGGTGACCCTGTATGGTACGGCGGCGGTAGTCACCGTGTTGGCCTTGCTTCTGGTGGGGCGGCTGACGCGGCGCCTGCTGGCTCCGCTGTCCCGGGCCAGCGCAAGGCTCGACGCCATGTCGAGTGGACAGGTCCCTCTCCAGCGTCTGCCAGAGGACGGCGAGGAGGAGGTGCGCCAGTTGCTCGCCAGTTTCAATCGCTTGAGCGGCCAATTGGCGCAACGGGAAGCCGACTTGAAGCGAAGCGAGATGACCTATCGTTCCCTGTTCGACAACATGCTCAACGGCCTGGCGTACTGCCGCATGATTTTCGAACAGGGCGTCCCCGTGGATTTTGTTTTCCTGACAGTGAACCAGGCCTTTGAAAGTTTGACCGGAATGACGAACGTTGTCGGGAAAAGGGTATCGGCGGTGATACCCGGCATCCGGGAGAGCGATCCGAAAATGTTCGAGGTCTATGGCCGCGTGGTGACCACCGGGACGCCGGACCGGTGCGAGATTTTCGTGGAGGCCTTGAACCAGTGGTTCCTGGTTTCCCTCTACAGCCCCCAGCCTGAGCACTTCGTTGCCATCTTCGATGTCATCACCGAGCGGAAGCTGGCCGAGGCGGAACTGCGCCTTTCCGCCACGGCCTTCCAGGCCCAGGAAGCCATCATGATCACCGATGCCAAGGGGACCATTCTCAGGGTGAATCACGCCTTTGTGGAGGCCACCGGCTATTCGACTGAGGAATTGGTGGGACAGAATCCCCGCATGCTCAAATCAGGACGGCATGACGCGGATTTTTATGCGGCCATGTGGCAGACCATCAAGCGCACCGGGGTCTGGCAGGGGGAAATTTGGGACCGTAAGAAGAACGGCGACATCTACCCCAAGTGGATGACCATCACCGCGGTCAAGGATGCTGCGGGAATCCTGACCCACTACGTAAGCACGCAAATCGATCTCAGCGAGCGTCTGGCCGCGGAACAAGAGATCAATAACCTGGCCTTCTACGATCCGCTCACCCGCCTGCCCAACCGACGCCTGCTGCTGGATCGCCTGCGCCAGGCGCTGGCGGCCAGCGCCCGTCACCAAGGGCAAGGCGCCTTGTTGTTCATCGATTTGGACAACTTCAAAACCCTGAACGACTCCCTGGGGCACGATAAGGGCGACCTGCTTTTGCAACAGGTCGCCGAGCGTCTTTCCCGTTGCGTCAGAGAAAGCGATACGGTGGCACGCCTTGGCGGCGACGAATTTGTGGTGATGCTTGAAGACTTGGGGCAAAAATTGGCCGAGGCTGCCGGCGTGGCGGAAACCGTCTGCGAAAAAATTCTTGTCGAGCTTAGTCATATTCATATCTTTGACAGCCACGACTACCATGGCACCGCGAGCATCGGCGTCACTTTGTTTTGCGATAAACAAGGCAGCGTGGATGAGTTATTGAAGCAAGCTGACCTGGCCATGTACCAGGCCAAGGCCATGGGTAGAAACACCTACCGCTTCTTCGATCCTGCCATGCAGGCGGCCGTGACCGCTCGGGTTTCCCTGGAAAATGATCTGCGCAACGCCTTGAGCGAAAACCAATTCGTCCTGTATTACCAGGCCCAGGTGGACGGCGAGAAAAATCTGCGGGCAGCGGAAGTCCTGGTGCGTTGGCAACATCCGTTGCGGAACCTGGTTCCTCCCAGCGAGTTCATTCCCCTGGCGGAGGAAACCGGCCTGATCCTTCCTCTCGGACAGTGGATCCTGGAATCCGCGTGCCGGCAATTGGCGATCTGGTCGGCGCAGGCTGAGATGTCGGATCTGGCGCTGGCCGTGAACGTGAGTGTCCAGCAGTTGCGCCAAGCGGACTTCGTTGAACAGATCGTCGGCATTCTGGACAGCACGGGGGCCGATCCCTGCAAACTCAAGCTGGAAATCACCGAGAGCCAGTTAATGGACAACGTGGAGGACACCATCGCCAAGATGAACGCCCTGAAAACCATAGGCGTGCGCTTCGCCCTGGACGACTTCGGTACCGGATATTCCTCCCTTTCCTACCTGAAGCGCCTGCCTCTGGAAAAACTGAAGATCGACCGTTCCTTCGTGATGGACGTGCTGGTGGATTCCAATGATGCGGCCATCGCCAAGTCGATCATCGCCTTGGCGAAGAGCCTTGGTTTGTCAGTGGTTGCCGAAGGCGTCGAGACGGAAGCGCAACGTGTTTTCCTGGCCGACCATGGTTGCCATGTCTATCAGGGTTATCTCTTCAGCCGTCCGTTGCCGTTGGATGATTTCGAAGGACTGTTAAAAGCGGTTCGATAGTGCCAGGGCGAAGGTTTCAATGGGGGCTTGATCAGACGGTGGGATGAAGCGCCGGCAGATGGTGAAGGCTGATTTTCTAGACGCAAACAATGCAGAACAACAAGACCGCCTTTCGTATCCGTTTAGTGCCTTGGATAGTATTTCTGTTCGGCTTGGCGCTGACCTCCTGGTTTCAGCATGCCGCCCGGGAGTCCGCCAAGCAGGCCGTTCGCAGCGAGTTCGATTTCCGCGTGAACGAAATCATCCAGAATATCGACCGTCGCCTGCACAGCTATGAGCAGGTGCTGGAGGGCGTTGCCGGCCTGTTCCAGGCGTCGGACTTCGTGGAGCGACGGGAGTTCGCCGAATATGTGCAATCGCTCAGGCTGGAAGGGAAGTATCCGGGCATCCAGGGCGTGGGCTTTGCCCAATTGGTCCCGCCGCGGGACAAGGCCAGGCACCTTGCCCAAATCCGGAGGGACGGATTCCCCGACTACGATATCCGGCCGGCCGGCCTACGCGACCCCTACACGTCCATTATTTATCTGGAGCCCTTCAATTGGCGCAACCAGCGCGCCTTCGGCTACGACATGTACGCCGAGCCGACGCGGCGCGCTGCCATGGAAAGGGCGCGGGATGAAGACACCACTGCGATTTCGGGAAAAGTGCAACTGGTGCAGGAGACGGAACAGAATGTCCAACCCGGTTTCCTCATGTATCTGCCCATTTTCGTTCCCAAGGCTTCCCATCGGACCCTTGAGGAACGCAGGGCCAACTTGATGGGCTGGGTTTATGCGCCGTTCCGCATGAACGACCTGATGGCGGGGATACTGGGGCAGCACTTCGGTGAAATCAGCGCCTCCATGGATCTTGAGATTTACGACGGGGACGCCACGGACGCGAAGCAATTGATGTTCGATTCCAACGGCCGGATTGGCAAGATGGACACCGCGTTCCATGCCGTGAGGCCGATCACCTTGTTGGGTCATTCATGGACCGTGGTCGTCCATTCCTTGCCGTCTTTCGACGCACAGTTGCGCAGCGAAAAGGCGGACATCATCATTTTCGCTGGTGTCGTGGGTAGCGGTTTGATGGCCATGGTGGCTTGGTTGATCATGACCGGCCAAGCCCGAGCGCAATCCCTTGCCGAACAAATGACCGTCGAGCTGCGCCAGCAGGAGGCGGAGCAGGAAAAACTCAACCGCGCTTTGCGCCTCCTCAGCGCCTGCAATACGACCTTGATCCACGCGGAAGACGAATACAAGCTGCTGGCGGAGATCTGCCGTCTTTGCGTGGAGCGAGGCGGCTACCTGATGGCCTGGGTGGGTTACGCGGACCAGGATGATGCACGGACGGTACGCCCGATCACCCAGTCGGGTTACGAACACGGCTACCTCGATCACATCGATATCACCTGGGCCGATACCGAACGTGGCCAAGGGCCCACCGGCACGGCCATCCGGACTGGTATGACGAACGTCAATCAGAATGTTCTAACCAATCCGAAGATGGCGCCGTGGCGTGAGGCGGCCATCCAGCGCGGCTATCAATCCAGCATTGCATTGCCCCTGATCGGCGAGGCGCGGGTGTTGGGGGCGCTCACCATGTATGCCCGCGAGCCCGATGCCTTCACCCATGATGAGGTTCGGCTGCTGGAGGAATTGGCCAACGATCTCGCCTTCGGCATCGTCACCCTGCGCACCCGGGCCGCTCACGCCCAGGAGAAGGAGAAGGCTTCCTTCCTGGCCCACTTCGATCCGCTCACCCACCTGCCCAATCGCCTGCTGTTGCGCGACCGCTTCGAGCATGCGGCCCAGGTGGCAGAAAGCCTGCGTGCCAGGGTGGCCATGCTCTATCTGGACATGGACGAGTTCAACCAGATCAACGACAGCCTGGGCCACGACCTGGGGGACAAGGTGCTGGTCATGGCGGCGGAGCGGCTGCAACGTTGTATCGCGGCCACCGACACCATCAGCCGGCTGAGCGGCGACGAGTTCGTCATCCTGCTCACCGGCAATGCCGATGCCCAGGGCATCGCCAATGTCGCCAACGCCATCCGTGACGCCTTCTCCGATCCGCTGAAGGTTGAGGGCCACGTGCTGAACATCTCCTTCTCCATCGGCATCAGCGTCTTTCCCGCAGATGGCGGGGATTTCGACACCCTGCTCAAGGGCGCGGACACCGCGCTCCACCGGGCCAAGGAAAGCGGCCGCAACACCTACCGCTTCTTCACCCAGGAAATGAATGCGGGGCTGCTGGAGCAGATCCGGCTCACCGGCGGCTTGCTCAACGGCCTGCGGCAGGGGGAGTTTGTCCTCCATTACCAACCCCAGGTGGATATCCGCAGCGGCCGGGTGACCGGCGCCGAGGCCCTGATCCGTTGGCGGCATCCCGTGGACGGCCTGGTGTCGCCGGCCAAGTTCATTCCCCTGGCGGAACAGAGCGGCCACATCGTGCAGATCGGCGAATGGGTGTTGAACGAAGCCTGCCGGCAGGCCAAAGCCTGGCTGGACCAGGGGTTCCCGCTGGTGATGGCGGTCAATCTTTCAGCGGTGCAATTCAAACGCGGCGACATCATCGAATTGGTGTCCCGGGCGCTTGCGGCCTCCAACCTGCCGCCCCGGCACCTGGAACTGGAGCTCACCGAATCCATCCTGCTCCAGGATATCGAGACGACCATGCAGACGCTGCGCGGCTTGAAGTCCATGGGCCTGAAGCTGTCCATCGACGATTTCGGCACGGGCTATTCCAGCCTGTCCTACCTCAAGCAGTTGGCGGTGGACAAACTCAAGATCGATCAATCCTTCATCCGCGACATGCTGACCGACGCCGACGGCGCCTCCATCGTTCGCGCCGTCATCCAACTGGGCCATGCCTTGCAATTGGACGTGATTGCAGAAGGCGTGGAAACCGAGCCCCAATTGGCCTTCCTCCGCGACTACGGTTGCGACGAGGTGCAGGGCTACCTGTTCAGCCGGCCGGTGCCGGCGGACCATTTTGTTCCCTTGCTAGCGAAGACATTGCCGATGCTGCCCTGGGCAAAGGGGTAGCGGGGATAGCGGATTGACACGACCCCTCTGAAAAATGACAAAGGCCACCCTTCCGGTGGCCTTTGTCATTAGGGCGGAAACCCGCTCAGGCGTAGGCCGGGGCGAAGGATTCCTCAGGATTGTCCACCGGACCATTGCCGCTCCAGTAGGGGGACAGCTTGCGCAACTGGGCCACGATGGGCGGCACGGCTTCGATCACGCGGTCGATTTCTTCCTCGGTGTTGTAGCGGGAGAGGGAGAAACGGGTGGTGCCGTGGGCGGCGGTGTAGGGAATGCCCATGGCGCGCATGACGTGGGAAGGCTCCAAGGAGCCGGAGGTGCAGGCGGAACCGGACGAGGCGGCGATACCCATCTTGTTCAGTAGCATGAGGATGGCCTCCCCTTCGATGTATTCGAAGGCGATGTTGCAGGTGTTGGGCAGGCGGTTGCCGCTGGGACCGGCATCGCCGGTGGCGAAGGCATGGGTGACGTTGGCCAGGATGCCGGCTTGCAGCTTGTCCCGCAGGCGCTTCACTTCGGTGTTTTCGTGATGCAGATTCTGCATGGCCAGCTCACAGGCCACGCCGAGGCCGACGATGGAGGCGGCGTTCTCGGTGCCGGCGCGACGGCCCCGCTCCTGGTGGCCCCCCCGCAGCAGGGGACGGAAGCGGGTGTTGCGGCGCAGATAGAGGACGCCGATGCCCTTGGGGGCGTGGAGCTTGTGGCCGGAGAGGGACAGCATGTCGATCTTGGTGTCCTTCAGGCTCATGGGGATCTTGCCCACGGCCTGCACGGCGTCGGTGTGGAACTGGATGCCCTTGGCGTGGGCCAGCTCGGCCATTTCCTCCACGGGGAAGAGGGTGCCGGTTTCATTGTTGGCCCACATGGCGGAAACGATGGCGACCCGGTCGTTGAGCAGGGATTTGTATTCGTCGATGTCGATGCGGCCACGCTTGTCCACCCCCAGCTTCTTGACGATGTAGCCTTCCTTCTCCAGGTATTCGCCGAGGCTGAGGATGGCCGGGTGTTCCACCGCGGTGGTGATGATCTGGTTGCGCTCGGGCTGGGCCTTGATGGCGGAAAGGATGGCGGTGGAGTCGGACTCGGTGCCGCAGGAGGTGAACACGATTTCGGAATCGTGCTCGGCGCCCAGCAGGGCTTGTACTTTCTTGCGGGCTTCCTTGATGGCGCCGCCCACCTTGTTGCCGAAGCTGTGCATGGAAGAGGGGTTGCCGAACTGCTCGGTGAAGTAGGGCAGCATGGCTTCCACCACGGCGGGATCACAGGCGGTGGTGGCGTTGTTGTCGAGGTAGATGGGTTTCATGGCGGCGCCTCTCTCTGTACGGGGATTATTTTTTGCAGCAGTTTCCCTCCCTTGATAAGGGGAGGGACAGGGAGGGGTTTCGTTGTGCTGGTGCTGTGCGGTGAAACCCCAACCCCCCCGGCCCCCCTAGTCAGGGGGGAGTGGGTTAGTGAATCTCGGTCAGCAGCTTGGCCGGCAGCAGGCGGATGAACTCTCCCAGGGCCTCGATCAGCTTCTGCTGCACACCGCCCAGGGTGGCCTGTTCCATCATGCAGCCGGCGCAGGCGCCCTTGAGGTTCACGTAGATGTCCTTGCCGGACACTTCCACGATTTCGATGTCGCCGCCGTCCTTGATCAGGGTGGGACGGATGGACTCCACCACTTCCTCGATCTTGCGCATGCGCTGGTAGGTGGTGAGCTGGGGCTTGGCCGCCGGCTTGGCTTCCGCCGCAGGGGCGGGGGCCGCTGTCGGGGCGGCCTTGCCTTCGGCTTCCCATTCCTGGGCGACTTTCTCCAGGATTTCCTCGATGGCTTCGTGGCAGGAGGAGCAACCGCCGCCGGCCTTGGTGTAGTTGGTCACTTCCTCCACCGTGGTCAGGCTGTTGGCCCGCACGGTGTCTTCGATCATCACGGCGTCGATGGCGAAGCACTTGCAGATCAGCGCGCCTTCTTCGTGGTCGTCGGTCCACACTTCGCCGCGGTAGTTGGCCACGGCGGCTTGCAGGGCTTCGCGGCCCATCACCGAGCAGTGCATCTTTTCAGGGGGCAGGCCGTCCAGGTAGTCGGCGATGTCCTGGTTGCTCACCTTGAGGGCGTCATCCAGGGTCATGCCCTTGATGATTTCGGTCAGGGCGGAGGAGGAGGCGATGGCGGAGCCGCAGCCGAAGGTCTGGAAGTGCGCGTCGAGGATCACCTCGGTTTCCGGTTCCACCTTGAGCATCAGCCGCAGGGCGTCGCCGCACTTGATGGAGCCCACATCGCCGACGCCATTGGCGCCTTCCAAGGGGCCGGAGTTCTTGGGGTCGAAGAAATGTTCGCGAACCTTGTCAGAGTAATCCCACATGATGTCTTGCTCCCTGGTTAAGCCGAGAAGGATGAGCCGCAGGCGCAGGAGGCCGTGGCGTTGGGGTTGTTGAACTTGAATCCGGTGTGGGTCAGGCTGTCCACGAAATCGACGGTGATGCCTTCGATCATGGGGCGGCTCATGGGGTCCACCAGCAGGGTGAAGCCATCGACCTCTACCGTGAAATCGTCCTCGCTCTTTTCCTGTTCGAGACGCAGGCCGTATTGCAGGCCGGAGCAGCCGCCGCCGGAAACGAAGATGCGCAGACCCGCCACGGGGTTTTCAGAACCCTTGATGAAACGATGGATGGCCTTGGAGGCGTTGTCTGTCAGGTTGATCATGGTGTTCTCTCCTGTCACGGGTGGGTTTTGGGGTGTTGTGTGCTGCTTGTTACCTCCGGTTCTGCAATCCCCATACCACCATGGTGAAAGCAGGGATATGCCTTAACCATGCGGTTTTTCAGCGGGTGGGTGGCGAATGCCAATTTGTCGCATATGTGACAACACGACATTTTCTTGAGGGATTCACTCGGGTATGAAGGCAGGATTTAGCCCAGTACCAGCTCATAAGCCCGACGGGCCAGGTCCAGTTCGATGGGGTGCAGGCCCCGGGCTTCGGTGAGGGTGATGAATTTTCCGCCCAGGGTTTCGGCCTCGGCGAAGGGTGGGTCGATGGTGGTGAAGCGGCCCAGCAGCACCGGCACCACGCCTTCCGGCGTGTCGATCTCGGCGTAGAACTCGGCCTCCGCTTCCAGGCTGCCGTTGGGCAGCTTGAGATGGCTTTCCGCCGCGCGGATGCAGGCGGCGGGATGGGGCAGCACCTTGGCGCTGGCCGTGCCTTCCTCCTTGAGGGAGGACAGCGTCGGCATCGGTTCGAAGGCCAGGATGCCCGTGGGCAGGCGCAGGTAGCGCAGGCGGCCGCTGGTGGATTGCTTGTGATAGAGGATCAGCCGTGGCGGTAACGGGGTGGAGACGGACATGGGATGGCTGGAATAGGCGGGGGCGGCGAAAATCGGCGGAGATCGGATGGCAGAACAATTCGGAGAACGCCCCTCCCCTGACAAGGGGAGGACGGGAGGGGTTTCGGGGTTGATGTTGTGTTGATACGAAAGCGATTTGGCCAAAACCGCAACCCCCCTGTCCCCCTCCTTCGTCAAGCTCAGGACAGGCTTGTCAGGGGGGAACCCAGTTTTTTTACAACGGTGTATCGAGCAACCGCATCTCCATCTTGATCTGGTCGCTGTGACCCCAGGCCACCACGGCTTCCATCCACAGGCCGGGCTTGGTGGGGTGGGGCTGGCAGATGTCCACCTCGCCGTAGATGAAGCCGCCGGGACGCAGGCTCAATGTGCCGCGCACCTTGCCGGCCCAGCGGGCCACCAGGCTTTCCTCGCCGGAGAAAGGATCCTTGGCCGAGGAGAAACTGGCCTTGTCCCAACCCAGGCCGGTGAGGCCGACGCCATGCTTGTCGGCCAGGCCGGTCATGGCGGCGATCACCTTTTCGCCCAGGACGCGCTCGCTGGCGATGCGTTCGGCGAGGTCATCCCCCGCCATGGTCGCCGCTGCGTTCATGCCGCCGCCGGGGCGTAGGTGTAGCAGTCCTTGGGACAGACCCGGCCGCAGGAACCGCAGCCGATACAGTCTTCGCCATGGGCAATGGTCATGACCATCATCTGGTCGTCATCATCCATGTCGTCATCGGCTTCCATGTCTTCGCCGCGTTCCACCAGGTCGAGCACGTCGCGGGGGCAGACCTTGTAGCAACGGCCGCAACCGATGCATTTCTTGGGGTCGAGGAAGGTGGCGAATTCGGGCACCCACTCGGTGCCGCCCCGGGTCTTTCCGGTGATGTTGGCCATGATGTCTATCCTTTCTGCGCGGCGGCAAGCCGGGCGTTGGCATCCGCCCACAGCTTGCAGGCGTCGTAGGTTTCCTGGGCGATGCCGGGAAGTTTTTCAAAGGCGGCGGGGAGGGCGTCCTCGATCAGGTCGTGAAGGACCGAGGCCTTTTCCGTCGCGATGCGCTTGAGTTTCTTGACCTCCTTGTCGAGGTCCTTCAGTTCTTCTTCGCTCATGACAGTTCCAATTAAAAATTCGGACAACGTCCGCTCATCAGAACCCCCGCCCGGGCGGGGGATTGGGGGTGGGGGCTTTATTTGAGAAGTGTTTGGCGAGAACTCAGAGCCCAGCCACTTCGGAGTGCTTCCCGATCAACTCAAGAGCCACCGCCAAATACTTGTCGGCTTCGTCCTTCATTTTGGAAACGTTCTCGAAGCCGAAGCGGTGCATGTCGCGCAGGGTCTTGTCCATCACCACCAGCTTGCCGACGATGATGAGGGCGCGGCCGAAGCCTTCGTGGGTGATCTGGATGAAGGGCACGGCCATCTTGCCGCACTCGGTTTCGATCAGCACGGCGATGGCGTTGTAGAAGGCCTTGACCCGGGACAGCAGGATGTCATCGGGGTCGCCGATGATGGGGATGGCGCGTTTCTGTTCCTTGGTCAGGATGAAGGGGGCGAGGATGGCGTCGATGGGCTTGCCGTCCCATTGGCCGTAGCTGTCCAGGGCGCGGGTCTGGCGGCTGATTTCCTTGGCGAAGGCGGTGGTGTAGATCGGATCTTGTTCGGCGGGGGCGTTCATGGTTGTTGTCTCCGGGTTGAATCAGATGGAAGGGTGGGACGTGGAAGTCGGTTCGCAATAGGTATCGGACAAATGGGGCATCAACCGGCCGATCAGGCGCACCAGCAGCAGGCCCAGCACCAGCCCGCCGAGCAGGCCGGCGGCGGAGGCGACATCGCCGCCGGGGGCGAAGATCAGGGCGCCGAAAATCGTGGTCATGGTGGGCAGCAGATAGGCCAGCAGCACACCGATGTGGAAGCCGCGGGTGGATACCGTCACCGTCACTTCGTCGCCGGCGCGGGCATAGAGCGGCGCGTCCATGGTGACGATCTGGGTGCGGCCCGCTTGGTGACTATTCTCCTTGCTGCTGGCGCAGGTGCGCTTGGCATTGCAGGCGGTGCAGGCCGTGGTCTGGGCCAGCTCCACGTCCACCCGGCCGTCGTGCACGGCGACGATCCTGCCGTTGGTCTCGATCATTGCTGGTCTCCGCAGACGGTTCTCTCCCCTGACAAGCCTGTCCTGAGCCTTGTCGAAGGAGGGAGGGACAGGGAGGGGTTTCGGTTTTGTTGAACGGTTAGTAGGCCCTCGCCACCCGGGCTAACCCCCCCGGCCCCCCTTGTCAGGGGGGAGTGTTCTTGCGATGGATGGAAGAGGTTCATTCGTCCCACCCCTCTTCGGCCATCTTGTCGAAGCGGCTGTCGTCGCCGCTTTGTTTCTTGATCGCCTTGTCCACCCAGGGGATGCCGCCTTCCTTGATGGCCTTGCGCAATTGGTTGAGGGTGGGCTCGATGGGTTCCTCGTCGTCGAGGCGGATCGGCTGCACGCCTGCGGCCAGCAACTGGCGTACGGCGGAAGCGCCTGCGGCCAGGCAATACACCGCCGCGCAGCCGGACAGGGATTGGATCTTGGCCGGGAGTTTGTTTTCGTTGCCGTCCATGGTTTCCGGCGGGAACTCGATCACTTCCAGCAACTGCGCCCGCTCTTCGTCCAAGGCGTAGATGACGAAGCCTTCGGCGGCGCCGAAGTGCTGATCGATATTGGCCCGGTCGCCGGAGGCGAAAGCTACCTTGAGCATGGTGGGCGGCGCCTCAGTGGCCGACCAGGCCAGGGCCAGCCGGCGGGACGAGGGCGCCAGGGGATGCTCCGGCGATTTCGTGCTGGCGGGGTCCGTCGGCCCAGAAGAGGGATCGGTAGGGTTGGGCGTCATGGTGATGTCCCAGGAAAAGATTGGCGAGATCGAACAGGGCCTGTCGCGCACCGCGATAGCCCACCCAGGTGCGGGCGTAACCGCCCACCCAGTCGTACTGCGGGAAGCCTGCCCGCAACAGGGGCACGCCCAGACGTTCGGCAGCCTGGGCGGCGTGGGAATTGGAAATCACCAACTGCACCTTGCCGGCCCGGGCCATGTTCTCCATGTCTTCCAGGTCGCCGATGCGTACCTCGGCACAGGGCATGGAGGCAAGCACCTCGGCCTTGGCCGGCGCTACCGCCGCCACGATCTGGGCGCCGACGCCGGTGAGGAACTGGCCCAAGGCCACCAGCAAATCCGGATCGGCGGCCAGGGCGACGCGGTAGAAGCCGGTCATGAAATGGGTGTCCACCATGGCGTCCTGCAACTGCGCCCTTTGCCTATCCACCCGTTCCGGTACGGGCTGGCCGCTGATCTCGGCCAAGGCCAGGGTAAAGGCGTCGCAAGCATCGAGGCCGAGCAGATGGTCGAAGCGATAGTCGGGTACATGGGTGCGGGCGCGCAGCAGGTCCGCAGCCTTGTTCAGGGAGCGGCCCACCACCAGGGTGGCAGCCGATTCGCCCATGGATTCGATTTCGCTGCGGGGTGTGCCGCCCAGGGTGAGGGGCGTGGTTTCCTGGTCCACCAGATGGCCGTCGAGGGAATCGCCCACATCGGGCACCATCACCGGCCGCAGGCCGAAGGCTTCGATCCATTCCTTGATCGCCTCGGTGTCGCCGGGGGTGAGCATGGAGGAAGCCAGCACGTTCACCTGCTTCTTGCGCCGGCCCGCGGTGCGGGATTCCGGGATCAGCACGTCGATCAAGGCTTCCACCGCCAGGGCGTAGCCGGATTCCAGGCAGCCGGTGAAGTCCGGCGTGTTCACCGGCACCACGGCGATTTTTGCGAATTGGGGAAACTGCTCACGGAAATCCCGCACCAGACGTTTGATGTCGGTGCCCTGGGTTTCCGACAGCCCCGTGGTGGGTAGGCCTATGATGTCCGGACTGTTCTTCTCGCAAATGACCTTGAGGCCTTCGATCACGTTGTCGTCGGCATTCATGACCGTGGACACCTGGTCCATGGCCGTGGTCTGCAAGGGAATCGGTTCGCGGAAATGGCGCACGAAAAACACCTTGCCGAAAGCTGTACAACCCTGGGACCCGTGCAGCATGGGGATGGCATTCTTCAGGCCGAGAAAGGCCAGGGAAGCGCCCACAGGCTGGCTCGCCTTGAGGGGATTCACCGCCAGGGGTTTCGCGCGTTTGAGTATTTCGGCCATGGCCACGGTCCGGAAATCGGGATTACCGGAAGCTGTGCAATCTTTGTGCCGTTGGCTAACTTGTTGTTATGAAAGAAATGAAGGGCATGTTTGTCGCAAGTGCGACAGGTGGATTTAGTAGAAGATCACCAATCCGAGTTTGTAACATGCCGCGATGACGCCCAGGCTCAGAAGGGCGAATGCCCCGAGTTTGAACTCCGCCCACTCTCCCTCCCAGTAGCGTCCCTGCCACCACGCATACCAGTCTGGTTTGGCAGCCTCCTCAAGGTCATCTACGAAACCATGAATGTCGCCGAAGAACCACGGCCAGTAAATACCGAGGACCGCTAGCGCGATGGCCGTGGTAAAGAGGAATAGCAGTGGATGCTCAATGAGGTTGGTCAGATCATTCATCCTTCGTATTCCCGGCGCGGCGGGTAGCGTTTATCCCCAAATGAAATAGGGCTTGGAAGAATGCGAGGTGTGTCCCGTTGGGCAATCACGGCCGGTATTGGGAAAGGGGGCGGGAGTTAAGATCATTTCATTTTCCCCTTCAGTTCAAAGCCCGCGGCGACGTGTTCGATATACATGGTAATTCCCACCTTTCGCGTCGCTCGGAAGGATTCTTCGGCGGCGGTCATGCTGCCCTGGTTTTTGTAGTATTGCCCGATATAAAAATGAGCTTCGGCCGAATTCAGTTCCCGCTCGTCGCCGGTTTTCTTTTGGACTTCTGCCATGACGTCGTCTGGGGTGAGTAGGGACGCCAACATGGCGAAAGCGGGTCTAGGCCATGCACCTTTGGGATTCTCGGCGGCCCAGTTTTTTATTTTTTCCGGCAATGGACGTCCGGCCTGTTTCAATGTCCAACTGAGCCAGAGGGCCGCATAGATGCGCTCTTCGTCGTCATTGGACAAATCGACTGCTTTCTGGAAGTCATCGGCCGCTTCCTGGTATTTGTTCAGGTAATAGCGGGCTTGTCCCCGGCGATACATCACATTCGCGGCTTCTGCGCCCAGACTCAAGGCCTTGTTCCAGTCTGCGATAGACTTTGCGAAGTCGCCGGCATAGAAATTGAGACTGGCCCGACAGGCCCAAGCTCGATGATATTGCGGGGTCAGCTTAACGGCCTCTTGAGCATCCTTAATCCCTTTTTCGGTTTGATCGGCGTCGGCATAGGCTTCGGCTCTATTGCACAAGACGTCGGTCATATCTTCCCCGCTGACGCGTCCATCACTGATGGTGCGGGACAATCGGTCGATGGACGTATTGATCCTCTTGCGCATGGTCTCCTGTAATGTGGTTCGTCCCAAACCGAAGAGGCCGTTGTTTTTCAGGGCAGATTTTTCAACGGGGACAAAGCCGCGCAATTGGGTTTCCAGTTTTTTCCCATCTTCAAGAAGTTTGGAAATATCCCCTGGTGGAACGACATCATTCTTGGACTTGAATGAGGCCTTTATGTTGAATCGGCTGCCGCGGAAACTGCGGGTGGTGTCGAATTCGAAATAGTCGTTGTGCACACTCTGGTTGAAGGGATCGAGGGTCATGGCGACTTGCCCCGGCCAGTTCACGGTCAACTCGTAGCGGGCTACGTACGGGTGCAGCAGCCCGAGTACAGGAAAGTTCCGTGTTGCGCGTGTGGGCGGCTTTAAGACGCCCCGCAGATTAGAGGGGAAAAACCGCATGCTCCAAGCGTCGCCGAAATCCTTCGTCATGGCCGGTACGTTGAAGCGGGCGCTCATGGAGAAGGTATTGTTCTCGGTGTCGTCAGAGAAGGAGGGAAGGCCGTCGAGTTCTATGCCCGGATACATCTTGTCGTAGTCCGTGAGGGCCATTTTCTTTTGCTGATCCGGCGTGATGCTCTTGGTGAATAGTCGGAGGGCCTCTGCGGAGCCTCCGTGCCAGATGATTTTGGCCGTTAACTTCCCGCTGTCGCCCAGGGCACCCAGGGTGACTTCTTCGCTTACCTCGACCAGATCGCGTTCGGAGGGCTGAGCGGGAACTACCGTTTCGAGCGCTTTGGTACTGGGGTCGGCGACCAGTCCCTGGGTGCCAGCCTGTAGCGTGCCTAGCGTGGCCAAATGTCCGGACTGACCAAGACGGGTGCCGTCGATCAGATATTTGGTGCCGTTCACCTTTACTTGAACCACCGCATGATCGAAGGCATCGGGTGTCGGTAGGAACTTGCCGAGGGAGCGAGGCGAGCGTACCGACACGAATACGGGCTTGGCATCGACGCCCAATTCCCTCAGTAACGTAATCAACAGGTAACTTTTGTCCTTACAGTCGCCAAAGCGACGGGCGACGACTTCGGCGGGCGGATAGGGACGATGGGAACTTTCTCCCAGGGCAACGCTGAAATAACGAATATCGTTTTGTACCCAGGCGAGGGCGCTCCTGACCTTGTCTTCATCGTTGGGGAGGTTTTTCAGGCGAGAAACGAGTTCGGTCAATTCCGCAGGCAGTTGTGGGACAGGCGGGAAAAGAGTGTTGGCCCATTTCGCCACTGCCTGCCAACTACCGTATTCGCTGAACTGGATAAACCGCGCCGGGAAGAAATTGTCGGGAATGTTTTCTTCCGGCTCAATGCTTTCTATCGGTCCCTGGTCCCAGGTGAGGGTGGTCATGCCTTTTGCCGTGGAAAGCTTGGGTTCGGGATGTTCGTTACGAAAGTCACCAATGTATTTCCAGGCGATGTTTCGGGTAGAGGGGTAACTGACGATGAGGCTACGCCTTTCAGTCGGGCTGAGCGTATCCCAGGAGAACTGGTCAATGTATTCTGGACCGAGGACCGGATTGGTACCCTCGATGGAATAGGCGATGGCAACGGTGTCGCCCACCCGGACATCGGTCAATAACAGCGATGCGGTAACAATGCCGCCATACAAGCCTTGTTCCAATCCTGCTTCCCGTTGTAGGAAACGTATTTGGACCGTATCCAACTTGTCTAGTGTTTCACCAGCGCGAAGAATCTGTAATTGGTGGAGTCTGAGCTTTTGATAGCTCGGGGCGAAAGGCAATTGAAACTGACCAATCTGGGCCAATGTGGTGGTGTCGTTGGATAGGGTGGCCCGGTTGACATAGGTCGTCGAAGTTGTGGCGCCAACATGGACTTGAGTGTCAGCCAACAAGGTGACTAGCGGAACGCTCCGGGTCGTGGTCGGGATGGATACAGGCTTGACCCAAGCTGGCGGCGTGCGATCCTTGGCAAAGGCACCGACAGGCAGCTTGGCATCCACCCACGCTTCCTGTGGCTGGTCGGCAGCGGCATGGCAGAAACCAATCCCTCCAAAGGGTAGAAGGCAGACCAGTACGAGATACAGAGTATGCAGCTTGAAAGATTTCACTATCCGGTTCCTTCGTGGGGTAGAAGAAGGCCCGGCAGTTGGTTTCGGCTGGGCGACCGGAAGTTTAATCCAACAACATTATGACTGCGGGTTATAAGTGCTCCTAGATATAGGCGCTAGGCCACCAGCGGCTGCCCCACCGCCTTCTGCACCGCCCAGGGGGCGGGGGCGCGCACCTTGTTCCATACCGGGCTTTCCAGGGTCAGGGCGAGCTGGCGCACCAGTTCCAGCATGCCGTCGTAGCCGGCGTAGCCGAACTCGCGCTCCTGGTTGATGTCGAGGAAGGGGATGCGGGCCTTGAGGGCGGTGTAGAGGTTGCGGCCACCGGCGATGAGGATGTCGGCCTGGTATTCCTTGTATACGCCGAGCAGGGCCTTGGGGCTGCCGTCGGTGATCATCTTCACATCGTCGCCCATGATCTCGCGGATGCGTTCCTTGTCTTCCTCGGTGGATTTGTTGGTGCCGGTGGCCACCACGTTCATGCCCAGGTCTTGTAGGGCGGACACCACCGACCAGCTCTTGACGCCTCCGGTGTAAAGCAGCACACGCTTGCCTTGCAGGCGTTCGCGCCAGGGTTCCAGGGCGGCCTTGATCTTGGCCTCCTCCCGGGCGATGAGGGCCTCGGTGCGGGCGGTGAGATCGGGGTCGCCGATCAGGCGGGCGAAATCGCGGAAGGCCTGGGAAGTGTCGGTGATGCCGTAGAAGCTGCCCTCGAAGAAGGGCACGCCGAAGTTGTCTTGCAGCTTGCGGGCCACGTTGAGCAGGGCCTTGGCGCAGACCACCATGGACACTTCGGCCCGGTGCATGGTTTGCACTTCATGGAAGCGGGTGTCGCCGGACAGGGTGCACAGGATGCGCAGGCCCAGTTCGTCGAAGAGGGGGGCCAGGTACCAGAACTCGCCGGCGATGTTGTATTCGCCAATCAGGTTCACGTCATGGCTTTTCACGCCGGCACCGAGCTTGGCTTGCGTGGCGGCGGAGACGGGTTCCGGCTCGCGGGTGCCGATCACATGCTTGAACATGGCCTCGCCGGCGATGCGGTTGCCCAGGTTCTTGGTGCCGTAGAAGCCGGCGCTGTCCACCGGCACCACGGGCACGCCCCAGCGCTCGGCGGCAGCCTTGCACACGGCGTCGATATCGTCGCCGGTGAGGGCCGGAACGCAGGTGTTGTAGATGAATACGGCCTTGGGGCTGTAGTCGTCGATGGCCTGTTTGATGGCATGGAACAGGCGCTTCTCGCCGCGGCCCATGATCACATCTTGTTCCGTGAGGTCGGTGGTCATGCCGATGCGGTAGAGGGTGGGGCCGCTGGAGCGGGTGCCGCGATTGTCCCAACTGGAGCCGGCGCAGGCGATGGGGCCATGGACGATGTGGGCCACATCGGCGATGGGCAGCAGGGCGATCTGGGCGCCGTCGAAGGAGCAGCCGCCGGCGGTGGCGCCGGGCTTGGTCTTGGCGCAGCCGGACTTTTCCTTCTTGTTGTGGGCGCAGGCGGGCTCGTCGAGCAGGGCGGCGACTTCACTGGCTTTCATGACGGCTCCTTCATGGATCGGGCTACGGCGACGTTTCTACAATTTTGGGCTGCTGCCGATTGTCGGGTTTGCAACAATCGGCAGGCTTGCAACAAGGATTGGCGCTAAAGGCCGGGCTTACACCGGGCCGCGACCGGCGCGTTTGAGTTCCACAATGCGGCCCAGGGCCTCGTCGAAGGAAACCTTGTCGCCCTTGGGTTTGTAGTCGGAGAGGGCCTTGTGAACCGTGACGATCTTTTCCACCGGGTTCTGGCCTTTGAAGTCGCCTTTTTCCAGGGCGGCCAGGTCGATCAGTTCGTTCCAGATCAGGCCTTCCTGCATGGAAATGGCGGAAATGGCATAGCCGCCCAGGTCAATCACCAGGGGCTTGGCGATGTTCACCACGAAGATGATGAGGCGTGCGTCGGCGGCGAAATCGTCCTTGTAGTACTGGAGCACCCGGGGCAGGTCGGCCAGGTCGTCCAGGCTGCCGACGTAGAGCTTGATCTTGTCGTCTTCGGCCAGGACCACGGTGTTCTTGATGGTGTGGGTGGGGGGCAGGCGATGGCCCAAAGCGTCGCCGACTTCACCCAGGCCAAGGACGAGATCGCCCCGGTAGGCGGCGTATTTGCCGTCGGCTTCCTTGAAATTCATGTTGAACAGCAGGCCTTTGGTTTCGTAGGTGTCGAACAGCATGGTGTGCCTCGTTTGTAGGATGGAAAGGGTTTTAACGAGGCAACAGCAAATAGGGTGCCTACAAAACAGGCCTCCCTGTCAGACGAAGGCGAACAGGCCCGGCTGTTGTTTCCGGTAGCGATTGAGGGCGCGCAGGGTGGCCGGGACCAGGACGGTCATGGCCGCCCACAGGGCATCCCTTTCCTCCGCGTTGCGGCCTGCCAGGCGATGGCGCAGGTCGATCAAGGCGTCCCAGGCGATGGCCGGCATCGCGGCTTTGACGGCATAGGGCATGTCCTCGGCGCTGTTGATCATCACCTTGAGGCATTGCAGCACCTGTTGTCGGGTCAGGTAGGCGGCGAACAGGGCATCCCGCTCCTGGCCGGCGACGCAGGTGTCCACGGCGAATCCCGAGTCGTGCAAATTGCCCAGCAGGCCGGCCACCCAGAGCTTGCGGCCGAAATCCTCGGGCGGCACTGCCTGGCCCTGGAGAGCGGCGGGGGTGTGTTTTTGTTGTGGGGCGGTCATGACCATCTCCTCGCGTGGGTTGCCATGATTTTTCCTAAGCAATAATCGTGGCCGGTGGAAATTGCCGGGGCGGTTCGCAATTTGCTAGGAGGTTGGGGACAGGCCCTCGAGTGTCGGGTTTACGTTTTTAGGGCTCCCATCCTTTTCGGAGTGCAACCATGGTTACAGCCACCAATG
>RXJP01000056.1:58614-64952 GCA_003963315.1 Rhodocyclaceae bacterium
TGCGAATACCGTAGCGGCGACGCCCTGGATTACCCCCGACTGGTCGGCTGCGCCCGTTATCCCGACGATCCCCGTACCCTGGCCCTGGCCGGCGTACTGGCCCAGGGGTTGGCGGCGGACGAGCGCCCCCTGTTGCGGCGGTTGCCGGACGCGGATTTCACCGCCATGATGGCTTCCTGCTTTCCCGGCATCGCCCTGGAGAACGGCGCAGCGTCGGCCGGCAAGTCCTGGGACTTGGATGAATACGACGATCTGGTGGCCCTCTTGATGGAGCATCGCGCCGACGACAGTGCCGCCATCCTCTGGCTGAGCCATGCCATCGCCACCGCCTCCCTGCGCAGCAACCATCTCTGGCAGGACCTGGGGCTGCCCAATCGCAAGGTGTTGTCGCGCCTGATGGTGGAGAACTTCCCTTCCCTGGCGGCACTGAATGCGGGCGATATGAAATGGAAGAAATTCTTCTATCGCCAATTGTGCGAAAAAGCCGAAGTGTTGATCTGCAAGTCGCCCAATTGCGTGGTCTGTGACGACCATGCCATTTGTTTCGGCCCGGAGGAAGGGGCTGCGCTGGTGGGTGTCGCAGTATCAAGGGATTGAAGGGGCGGCCATGGACTGCGCTTTGGATGATGCCGGGCTGCAAGCCCTGTTGCGGGACGACGCGCCCTATGGCGATCTCACCACCGTCAGTCTCGGCATAGGGGCCAAACCCGGTCGGGCGGTGTTCTACGCCCGGCAACCGATGCGGGTGTGTGCTACGGAAGAAGCGGCCCGGCTGTTCGAGTTGGCCGGCGCCAGGGCGGAGATCAAGCGCGGTAGCGGCGCCTTCGCCACCGCCGGCACCGAGCTGCTCCATGCCCGGGGATCGGCGGCGGCGCTGCATCTGGCCTGGAAGGTGGCCCAGACCCTGACGGAGTACGCCTCGGGCATCGCCACCGCTGCCGCCGCCATTGTCGGCGCCTTGCATGAGGCGGGCCACGCCACGCCGGTGGCCTGCACCCGCAAGCATTTCCCCGGGACCAAGGCGGTGGCGGTGAAGGCGGTGCAGTCGGGCGGGGCGGTGATGCATCGCCTGGGCCTGTCGGAAACCCTGCTGGTCTTCCCCGAACATGTGGCTTTCCTGCCGGGGCAGGAAGTGGCCGATGCCCTGGCGGATTTGGCCCGGCGCTGTCCGGAGAAAAAGCGGGTTGTCGAAGTGAATACGGTGGTGGATGCCTTGGCGGCGGCCCGTTGCGGCGTGGAAGTGCTGCAACTGGAAAAATTCGGGGTGGCGGAGGTGGCCCGTTGCAAGGCAGCCCTGGCGGAAGCCGGACTTACGGCGCAATTGGCGGCGGCGGGCGGCATCACTGCCGACAACGCCGTGGCCTATGCCCAGGCGGGCGCCGATGTACTGGTGACCTCGGCACCATTTTTCAGCAAACCGGCCGACGTGCAGGTGCGGATATTCCCGACATGACCTTGCGCCCGATTTTCTGGCATGCTTATCGCTATATCTGAAAGTAAATAGCGATTGGGTGTCGGTTCTTCTTGAAGAGGGGTTGTTCATGTCGCATCTGGAACAAATGCGCGCAGCGTTGTATTTAAAACTACATAGCGTTGTTGCGCCTGCCCGGCAGGCCGCCCCGGGGCGGGGGGAGGTGCAGGCGTGGCCCTGGCGCCGGCATCTGCCCACGGAATGGCATGGCGCCGTGACGGAACCCCTGGGGTTCCGCCGCTTCCGCGACTACGAGGCCTCGGCCCAGCGGGTGGTGGGCGTGGACGAGAACGAGCAGCCCTGTTACTGCCACTACGAGTACCGATTGAGCGAAGCCCGCAGCGACGACGACGAGGATTTCTACGAGGAAACCCTCTATCTGGAGATCGGCATCAGTTGGCGCTTACGCGACGGACGCTGGCTGACTTTCCGCCGCATTGGCGGGGTGGCCGACAGCCAGGGATTTTTCAGTTTCAGCGAGGAGATGCCGCGATGAGGAAATCTGCCAAAAAGAACGTGTTGTCGGGAAGCATTAGTGTCGATTCCGATCTGGGGAGTTTCCTGGGCGACACCCGTATCCGTCTGCTGGAAGCCATCGAGACCCATGGCTCCATCTCCCAGGCGGCCAAGGCGGTGCCACTGTCCTATAAGGCGGCCTGGGATGCGGTGGATGCCATCAACAACATCGCGCCCCGGGCCGTGGTGGAACGCAGCACCGGCGGCAAGAACGGCGGCGGCACGGCCTTGACCGATTACGGTCGCCGCCTAATCGCCTTTTATCGCGCCCTCGAAGCCGAGCATCAGCGCGCCCTCGAACGCCTCAACGCCGCCTTGGGCGGCAGCGAGAGCGCGGGCAGCGTGCAGGAATTCCGTCAACTCGTCAGGAGCATGTCCATGAAGATCAGCGCCCGTAACCAGTTCGCAGGCACCATCGTTTTCATCAAGGCCGGCATGGTGGATTGCGAAGTCATCCTGCGCCTGGAGGATGGTCTCGATATCGCTTCCGTCATTACCCAGGAATCGGTGGAAAACCTGGGGCTCACCGTGGGCGGCAGCGCCCTGGCCTATGTGAAATCCTCGTCCATCCTGCTGGCGGTGGAGGAGGGGGATGAGGGCGAACCCCATATCTCCGCCCGCAACCGCTTCAAGGGCACGGTGTCCCGCATCAACGAAGGCCCGGTCAATGTCGAGGTGACGCTGACCCTGGGCCAGGGCAAGCACGTGCTGACCGCCGTCATCACCCACGACAGCCTGGACAGGCTGGGTCTCAAGGTGGGCAGCAGCGCCTGGTCGGTATTCAAGGCGCCGAGCGTCTTCCTTGCCACCGCCAACTGATTTTTTAAGGAACTGGAGATGAACAAGCTGATCAAGTTTTTCACCCGTCGTCGCAGTACGTTCTCTCCCCTGACAAGGGGAGGGACAGGGAGGGGTTTGCTGTCATCGTTGAATGGTGAAACGTCACAACCCCCCCGGCCCCCTGCTTCGACCAAGCTCGGCACAGGCTTGTCAGGCGGGCGTCGTATCGCGGTGTCTTCGGCAACTTTTCTAATGCTTGGCATGGCCGGCATTGCCCAGGCCGACGAAATCTCCGTCGCCGTCGCCGCCAACTTCACCGAACCCATGAAGAAGATCGCCGCCGAGTTCGAGAAAACCAGCGGCCACAAGGTGGCCCTGTCTTTCGGCTCCACCGGCAAGTTCTATTCGCAGATCAAGGCCGGGGCGCCCTTCGAGGTGCTGGTGGCGGCCGATGACGAAACGCCCCTCAAGCTGGAACAGGAGGGTGCAGCGGTGAAGGGCAGCCACTTCACCTACGCCATCGGCAAACTGGTGCTATGGTCGGCCAAGGAGGCCGTGGTGGACGACAAGGGTGAGGTGCTGAAGAAGAGCGGCTTCGATCATCTGGCCCTGGCCAATCCCAAGTTGGCGCCCTATGGCGCGGCGGGCATTGAAACACTCAAGTCCTTAGGCGCCTACGACGCCGTCGCGCCGAAAATCGTCCAGGCCGAGAACATCGCCCAGACCTACCAGTTCGTCGCCACGGGCAATGCGCTGATCGGTTTTGTCGCCTTGTCCCAAGTGATCGGCGAGGACGGCAAGGTGAAGAGCGGGTCCGTCTGGATCGTGCCGGAAAAGCTCTACACACAGATCCGCCAGGACGCGGTGTTGCTGCAAAATGGTGCGAGCGGAGGCAAGGACAAGGCCGCTGCCCAGGCGCTGCTCAAGTTTTTGAAATCGCCTTTCGCCAGTAAAGTCATCGCTTCCTATGGATATGGACAGGACAAATAATTGTTCAGCTTGAGCCCCGACGACTGGTCGGCGATCCGTCTGACCCTGGCCCTGGCGGGGCTGACCACCATCCTGCTGCTGCTCATCGGCACGCCCATCGCCTGGTGGTTGGCCCGCACTGCCTCGGCCTGGAAGCGGCCCGTCAGCGCGGTGGTGACCTTGCCCATGGTGTTGCCGCCCACGGTGCTGGGTTTCTACCTCTTGGTGCTGATGGGGCCGGAGGGCCCGGTGGGGCGGCTGACCCAGGCGCTGGGGCTGGGGCTGCTGCCCTTCACCTTCAGCGGGCTGGTGGTGGCGTCCCTCTTTTATTCCCTGCCCTTTGCCGTGCAGCCCCTGCAACAGGCCTTCGAGGCCATCGGTGAACGTCCCCTGGAGGTGGCGGCCACCCTGCGCGCCTCGCCCCTGGACACCTTCTTCACCGTGGTACTGCCCCTGGCCCGGCCCGGCTTCGTCACCGCCGCGGTGATGAGCTTCGCCCACACCATCGGCGAGTTCGGCGTGGTACTGATGATAGGCGGCAACATTCCCGACCGGACCCGGGTGCTCTCGGTGCAGATCTACGACCACGTGGAGGCCTTGGAATTCACCCAGGGCCATTGGTTGGCCGGTGGCCTGCTGGTGTTCAGTTTCTGCGTGCTATTGGTGCTTTACCGCTTCAACCCGGGACAGCCAGGAATGCGGCCATGAGCATCGAACTCGACATTACCCGGACCTACCCGGGCTTCACCCTGGCGGCGGACCTCACCCTGCCTGGCCAGGGCGTCACGGCCCTGTTTGGCCCTTCCGGTTCGGGCAAGACGACCTTGCTGCGTTGTATCGCCGGTTTGGAAAAAGCGGCCAACGCCCGGCTGGTGGTAAACGGCGAGGTGTGGCAGGACGGCGATTTTTTCCTGCCGGTCCATCAACGCGCCCTGGGCTATGTGTTCCAGGAGGCCAGTCTGTTTCCTCACCTGACCGTGGCGGGCAATCTGCACTACGGCAAGAAACGCAGCCGCGCAGCGGCGGCGGACGAGGCGGGCATCCTCGACATGCTGGGTATCGCCCACCTCCTGCCGCGCAAACCCGACGGCCTTTCCGGCGGCGAGCGGCAACGGGTGGCCATCGCCCGGGCGCTGCTGGCGGCACCTAAGCTGCTATTGATGGATGAACCCCTGGCGGCCCTGGACAGCCAGCGCAAGCGGGAAATCCTGCCCTACCTGGAAAGGCTGCACGACCGCCTGTCCATTCCCATCCTCTACGTCAGCCACGCCGCCGATGAAGTGGCGCGGTTGGCCGACCACCTGGTGCTGCTGGAACAGGGCAGGGTGCTGGCCAGCGGCCCCCTGACGGAAACCCTGTCCCGCCTCGATCTGCCCCTGGCGGCGGATGAAGACGCCGCCGTGGTGGTCGACGCCGTGGTGGGCGCCCACGATAGCAACTACCACCTGACCCGCCTTGATTTTTCCGGCGGCGTCATTTGGGTCACGCGGCGTGATTTGCCCCTGGGCCATCGCACCCGCTTGCGCATCCTGGCCCGGGACGTGAGCATCGCCCTGGAGGGGGGGAACGCCAGCAGCATCCTCAATCGCCTGCAGGCCGACGTGACGGCCCTGGTGGCGGCCGACAATCCGGCCCAGATGCTGGTGGGGCTGCGCATGGGCCAGACCGCCCTGTTGGCCCGCATCACCCGCCGCTCCCGGGACCAGCTCGGTTTGGCCGAGGGCATGGGGGTCTGGGCCCAGATCAAGTCGGTCGCCTTGTTGGCATGAGAGACCCGGCCCAGCAGGCTTGGGAGGCTTTCCTGGCCGGGGGACGGACCCAGGCCAACGAAATGCGGGATTTCCCGGAATGGCACCGCGGGCGGGAACGCTATACCCTGTGGGCCATCGACCTGGCGCCCTGCACCGAGTTGCAGGCACCCCTCGGTGCCGCACGCCAGGCCCTGGAAGGTCTGCTGCTGCCGGGCTATCAACGGGAACTCCACCTCACCCTGCATGTCTGCGGTTTCCCGGCAGAAGGTCGGGTATCCGAGGACGATTTCGATGGCGATCAATTCTCAGCCCAGGTCGCCGCGTTGCAGGCGGCCCGGCTCCGGCCTTTCAACCTGACGATAGGGGGCCTGGGCAGCTTTGCCACCGCGCCCTTCCTTGCGGTGGGGGATGGGGATGCGATGTTGCCCCGCCTGCGCGCCGCCCTGGCTGCGGCCGGCGAGGAATGGCGCGACACGCCCTATGTGCCCCATGCCACCGTGGGGATCTATAACGGCAGCCATCCTGCGGCGGAAGTGGCCCGGCGGCGGGAAACGTTTCCCATGCCGCAAGCTGTCTCGATTCCGGTGCGCCGCATTGCCCTGATGGCCTACGCAAGCCGCGTCATTGGCGGACCCTTACAGACCCTGTGCGAATTCGATCTGGCAGACAACTTGCTGCTGCCCGGGGCGTCCCTCCCCTTCGTATTGAATGCCACACCATGAAGATCGCCATTGCCTCCAAGGATTTCACCACCGTCTCCAGCCATGCCGGCCAAACCCGCCACTGGCTGGTGTACGACAGTGCGATGCCGGATAGTCCGCAGCGGGTCACCCTGGAAAAGGAACAGTTGT
>RXJP01000147.1 GCA_003963315.1 Rhodocyclaceae bacterium
GTCGCCGCAGCAGGTTGGGGAGGCGGAAGGCCACAAAGAAAGCATCGGTGGCCATGCCGGCGCCGAATACGCGGGCGATGATGAAATCCCGGACAAAGCCCAGAATGCGGGACAATAAGGTCATGCCGCTGACCGTGGCGAGGGCTCTGAGCAGATTCATGGGCCGCATCTTAGAGCCTGAGCGAGCAAAATGGTCCTTGCAAAGGCAGGAGAAAGTCCTTATACTCGCGCGCTTTTCCTGAACCTCGGAATACGGATAACAGATATGGCCAATTCAGCCCAAGCCCGTAAGCGCGCCCGCCAGGCCATCAAGCAGCGCGCTCACAACGTGAGCCTTCGTTCCACCCTGCGTACCGCCATCAAGAAGGTGCGCAAGGCCATCGACGGCGGCGACAAAACTGCTGCCCAGGCAGTGTTCAAGGAGTCCCAAAGCGTCATCGACTCCATCGCCGACAAGAAGATCGCCCACAAGAACACCGTGGCACGCTACAAGAGCCGCCTGTCTGCCGCCATCAAGGCAATGTAATTGCGGAGCCATCCTCAGGGATGGCCGGTTTGGTAGTACCCGTGAGCAGCAACCCCGTACCTTGATAGGGCGGGGTTTTTGTTTGTCTACGTTTCCGGCGCTGAACTTCCGCGCCCAATAAAAAAGGCACTGATTCCAGTGCCTTTTTTTATTGGGCTGCCCTATTGGGCTGCCCTGCGGTGAGCAAGGCAGCCGTACAGCTTGCCCGCGTCAGCCTTGGGCGGCGTTCAGGGCAGCGTTCAGCGTGGCGCTCGGCCGCATGACGGCCTCGACCTTCTTCGGGTCAGCCGCGTAATAGCCGCCGATATCCGCAGGCTGTCCCTGGACGGCCTTGAACTCTTCAACGATTTTCTTTTCGTTGTAGGTCAGTTCCTTGGCCAGATTGACGAAGTGGGAAGCCAGTTCCGGATCTTCCTTCTGTTCGGCCAGGGCCTGGGCCCAGTACAGGGCCAGATAGAACTGGCTGCCGCGGTTGTCCAGTTCGCCGGTCTTGGGCGAGGGCGACTTGTTGTTGTCCAGCAGCTTGCCGGTAGCTTCGTCCAGGGTTTTTGCCAGGATCTTGGCCCGGGTGTTGCCGGTCTTGATGCCCAGGTCTTCCAAGGACACGGCCAAGGCCAGGAACTCGCCGAGGGAATCCCAACGCAGGTGGTTTTCCTGGACCAACTGTTGCACATGCTTGGGTGCGGAGCCGCCGGCGCCGGTTTCATACATGCCGCCACCCGCCATCAGCGGAACGATGGACAGCATCTTGGCGCTGGTGCCCAATTCCATGATGGGGAACAGGTCGGTCAAGTAGTCGCGCAGGATGTTGCCGGTGACAGAAATGGTGTCGAGGCCGCGGGCCACCCGTTCCAGGGTGTAGCGCATGGCGTGAACCTGGGACTGGATCTTGATCTCCAGGCCGGTCAGGTCGTAGCCCTTCAGGTAGGTTTCCACTTTCTTGCGCAGCTCGGCCTCATGGGCGCGGTCCCGGTCGAGCCAGAACACGGCGGGCATGCCGGAGTTGCGGGCACGGGTCACGGCCAGCTTCACCCAGTCACGGACGGCGGCATCCTTTACTTGGCACATACGCCAAATGTCGCCGGCTTCCACCGTTTGGGTCAGGGGCAGCAGCACCTCGCCCGTGGCGTTGTCCACGATACGGACGATGCCGTCCTCGGGCATCTCGAAGGTCTTGTCATGGGAGCCGTACTCTTCCGCCTGCTGGGCCATCAAGCCCACGTTGGGCACGGTGCCCATGGTCTTGGGGTCGAAATTGCCGTGCCATTTGCAGAAGCTGATCATCTCCTGATAGATGCGGGCGAAGGTGGATTCCGGCATCACAGCCTTGGCGTCGTACTGCTTGCCGTCGGCGCCCCACATCTTGCCGCCGGCTCGGATCATGGCGGGCATGGACGCATCGACGATCACGTCGTTGGGAGAGTGGAAGTTGGTGATGCCCTTGGCGGAGTCCACCATGGCCAGACGGGGGCGATGTTCCTGACAGGCGTGCAGGTCGCGGATGATTTCGTCGCGCTTGGATTCGGGCAGGGCCTTGATCTTCTCGTACAGCGTCGCCATGCCGTTGTTGACGTTGACGCCGATCTCGTCGAACAGCTTGCCGTGTTTGTCGAAGGCATCCTTGTAATAGATCTTGACGCAGTGGCCGAAAACGATGGGGTGGGACACCTTCATCATCGTCGCCTTCACGTGCAGGGAGAAGAGGATGCCGGCTTCCCGGGCATCTTCCATCTGGTCCTCGTAGAACTTGCACAGGGCCTTCTTGCTCATGAACATGGAATCGACGATTTCGCCTTCCATCAGCGCGAGCTTGGGCTTCAGGATGGTCGTCTTGCCGCTCTTGCCCACCAGTTCCATGCGCACTTCACAGGCCTTATCCAGGGTCATGGACTTTTCACCGTGGTAGAAGTCGCCCTCGGTCATGTGGGATACGTGGGTTTGCGACCATTGCTTCCACTCACCCATGGAGTGGGGATGTTTCTTGGCGTAATTCTTTACCGCGGCAGGGGCGCGGCGGTCGGAGTTGCCTTCCCGCAGCACGGGATTGACGGCGGAGCCCAGGCAACGGCCGTAACGGGCCTTGATGGCCTTTTCTTCTTCGGTCTTGGGGGCTTCCGGGTAGTCGGGAACGGCGTAGCCCTTGGACTGGAGTTCCTTGATGGCGGTGATCAGTTGGGCCAGGGAGGCGCTGATGTTGGGCAGCTTGATGATGTTGGTGTCGGGCAGCAGGGTCAGGCGGCCGAGTTCTTTGAGATTGTCGGGAACCTTTTGCTCTTCGGTCAGGCACTCGGGAAATTCAGCAAGGATACGGGCGGCGACGGAAATGTCGGATGTGACAACGTCGATACCGGCTGGCTGGGTGAAAGTTCGGATGATCGGCAGAAAAGCGCAGGTCGCCAGGAAAGGGGCCTCGTCTGTCAGTGTATAAATGATCTTCGATTTTTCTGCAGTCATGCTTAACTAACTCCACTCTTTAAGTAAATTGACACCGGCGAAAGGGCTTGTGGCCCCGTCACCGACAAAAATGCAGGAACCGAGAAGTATCGCCGGCCATCGCTTCGTGGTCAACGGCGACAGGCATCCACAGCAGGTAATGCTGTGCTGCACAATTTTCTCTGGACCTGACTGGCATTGCTCCTATCGTATTTTTTGTACTTAAACGTTCCATGCCTCGCCTGATACTACTCAACAAACCCTACGGTGTCCTGACTCAGTTTACGGATGGGGATGGGCGTCCCACCCTCAAGGACTACATACCCGTTCCCGGCGTCTATCCCTGCGGCCGGCTGGATGCCGACAGCGAGGGTTTGGTGGTACTCACCGACGATGGTGTGCTCCAGGCCAGGATTGCTGATCCCAAGCATAAGCTGGCCAAGGTGTATTGGGCCCAGGTGGAAAAAGTGCCTGAAGTCACGGCCTTGCAACAATTGGAACAGGGATTGGACTTGGGCGATTTCATAACGCGGCCTTGCTGTGCCCGATTGATGGCTGAGCCTGCGGGCCTGTGGCCGCGCAATCCTCCCATTCGTTACCGGGCCGCCATCCCCACCGCCTGGGTGGAACTGACGCTCAAGGAAGGCAAGAACCGGCAAGTGCGGCGCATGACCGCGAAGGTTGGACATCCCACCCTGCGCTTGATCCGCTGGTCCGTCGGCGCATGGACGCTGGCCGGCTTGCAACCCGGGCAGTGGCGGGAAATCCCTATGGAATCAGTCGATAAGGAAATACTTCAAAAACTGCGTCAACCCCAGGGACGGCCAAGCGTTAATGGACGTGATGCCCGGCATCACCGTGCTGGCATTGAACCCAAAACCTAGATCTAGACCGAAAGGAAATACCATGTCCAAGCTGATGTCCGTTCTGATCGCCGGCCTGTTCGCTGCCACCACCGCTTTTGCTGCCGATGCTCCCAAGGCTGCTGCTGCCCCTGCTGCTGAAGCTGCCGCCCCCGCTGCTGCTCCCGCTGAAAAGCCCATGAAGAAGGCCAAGAAAGCCAAGAAGGCCAAGAAGGCTGCTGCTGCTCCTGCCGAGGCTGCTCCCGCCAAGTAATCGGGGCTTCCAGCAAGTGCAAAGGGCAGGGTGACCTGCCCTTTTCTTTTTCTAGTCCTTTCGTAATAACGCTCCGCCTTATTCCGGTATGCTTTCCAAGTTCGAGGCTCTCCGCCTTGGCACCGCTCGAATGATTCCCCCGGAGTTTCCATGTTGAAAAAATTGGCCATTGCCGTGGCCTTTCTGTCATCTGCCGGCCTTGCCCATGCCCAGTCCTTCCCCGTGATGGATATGTCCATGGGTATCCACCGCATCGAGGCCGAAGTGGCTTATACCCTGGAAGGCCGCATGCAGGGCCTGATGTTCCGCCAGACCATGGGCGAGAACCATGGCATGCTTTTCGTCTTCCCCGAGGCCCAGCGCCATTGCATGTGGATGCGCAACACCTTGCTGCCGCTGTCTGTTGCTTTCCTCGATGACAAAGGGCAGATCATCAATGTGGAAGACATGCAGCCTAAAACCGAAAACAACCATTGCGCCGCCAAGCCTGCCCGTTACGCCCTGGAAATGAACCTGGGCTGGTTCAAGCGCAAGGGTTTTGCCGCCGGCGCCCCGCTGGGCGGCATTGAGCGCGCCCCGGCGCCGCAATAGGGAGCATCCATGCGCTACATTGACCACGGCGCGGGTGGCGCAGCAAGCGTAATGACATTGGCCGAAGGTGCCGTACCGGAGGCGAGGCCTGGCGAAGTCCTGATCGAAGTGCATTACGCCGGCATCAATCGCCCCGACGTTTTGCAACGCTCGGGTAGTTACCCACCTCCGCCCGGGGCCTCGCCTGTGCTGGGGCTGGAAGTGGCTGGGCGGGTTGCCGCCCTGGGCGAGGGCGTCGTCGAATGGCAGGTGGGTGATCTGATCACCGCCCTGACGCCGGGTGGCGGCTATGCCGAATATTGCACTGCCCCTGCCGGCCATGTCTTGCCCGTTCCGGAGGGGCTGACTGTAGCGGAAGCCGCTGCACTGCCGGAGAACTGGTTCACCGTCTGGGCCAACCTGAGGGATATGTGCCGCCTGAAGGCCGGCGAACGCCTGCTGGTACATGGCGGTTCCGGCGGTATCGGCCTGGCGGCCATCCAGCTTGGCAAGCTCACCGGCTGCGAAGTTTTCACCACCGTGGGTAACGACGAAAAAGCCGCCGCTTGCCGCGCCATGGGGGCCGACCATGTCATCAACTACAAGCATGCCGATTTCAAGGACAGCGTCCGCCGTCTCACCGGCGACCAGGGCGTGGATGTGGTGCTGGACATGGTGGGCGCGCCCTATCTGCAAAAGAACCTGAGCATCCTGCGCAAGGATGGCCGGCTTGCCATCATCGCCTTCCTCGAAGGCAGTAAGGGTGAGTTCGACCTGATGCCGGTGATGCTGAAACGTCTGACCATTACCGGTTCAACCTTGCGCCCCCGTTCCATCGAAGAAAAAACAGCTATCCGCGACGCCCTGCGCAAGGACGTGTGGCCCGCCATCACGCAAGGGAAGGTGAAGAGTCGCATCCACGCCGTCTTCCCCTTGGCCGAAGCCGACAAGGCCCATGAGCTCATGGAGTCGAGCCGGCATATCGGCAAGATACTGCTGCAAGTGAAGTAGGCCCCGTGCCCTCAGGGCATGTCTGCCGCAGGCCACTGCAAGGCGGCCAGGACGGAGGCGAATTCGCCGTCAATGGGCGCGTGCAAACACAATGTCTCTCCCGTGACCGGATGGGTGAATGCCATGTTCGTGCAGGCCAGCAGCAAGCGCCGGGAATTGAAGCGTTGTTGGAACAGCCGGTTGTGTTTGCCTTTGCCGTAGGTGGCGTCGCCGATGATGGGGTGGCTGATGTGCTTGAGATGTCGGCGTAACTGATGCCGCCGTCCCGTCACCGGTTCCAGTGCCAGCAAGGCATAACGGCTGGTGGCATAACGGTCCACCGGGTAAGGCAGTTCGGCGATGGCCAGGCGGCGGTAGCGGGTCAGGGCCGTTTGCGGCTCCGTGCCGCTTTCCTCGTCACCGATGGCGCTTTCATAGGCATCCCGGATACGGGACAGGGGATGGTCGATTTCACCCCGCTCCGGCGGATGTCCCCGCACCACGGCCAGATAGCGCTTGACTACATCCTTCTCCATGAAGGCCGCCCCCAACTCCCGCGCCATGGCCGGATTCAGGGCGAAGACCAGGATGCCGGATGTGCCCCGGTCCAGGCGATGCACCGGATAGACCCGTTGTCCGATCTGGTCCCGCAGCAATTGCACGGCGAAGCGTTCTTCCTGGCGGGCCAGGTTGCTGCGATGGACCAGCAATCCTGCCGGCTTATTGATCGCGACGATGACTCCGTCGCGATAGAGGATGGGCAGCATCAGGATGCTTGGGGAAACTGGCCGGAACGGTAGAACCAGCGTCCGTCCTCGAAGACGAAATCGCTCAGTTCATGAAGCTTGTGGGCACGGCCGTTCAGCTTGTAACGGGCAACGAATTCCACCTGATGGGTATCGGATTTCTTGATTTCGAGGCCCATCCATTGGGGCCTGGGTGTTTCGCCCAGGTCGAGGACGGCCGGTCGTGTGCTGGCGTGCCAGGTGTCCTTGAGATAGGACGCCAGACCCAGCGCATAGGCGCAATAACGGGAGCGCATCAAGGCCTCCGCCGTGGGGGCCGGGGCACCGCGATGGAAACCCTGGCAACATTGACCGTAAGGCTGGCCGCTGCCGCAGGGACAGGATTCCGTGGGCTTCACACCAGCCCCCTGGCCTTGAGCTCGTCCTTCAGGTAGGCGTAATACACCGGTGCCGCCACCACGCCGGGCAGGCCGAAGGCGGCTTCCATCACCAGCATGGCCAGCAGCAGCTCCCAGGCCTTGGCGTTGATCTGGCCGCCGACGATGCGGGCATTGAGAAAGTATTCGAGCTTATGGATGAGCACCAGGAACACCAGGGAGGCCACGGCGGCCCCGGGGGAATGGGCCAGGCTCACCACCACGATCACGGTATTGGACAGCAGGTTGCCCACCACCGGCAGCAGGCCGGCAATGAAGGTGAACAGGATCATGCTCTTGACGAAGGGCAGGTGAACCCCGAAGAGCGGCAATAGCAGGGCCAGGTAGATGGCGGTGAATACAGCATTCAAGGCGGCGATGCGTACCTGGGCGAAGACGATGCGGCGGAAGGCTTCCGCCAAGCGCATCGCCCGCTCCTGCAGGGCCTGGGCCAGGGGCTTCAGGGGCATACGTCCGGCAAACTCCTGCAAGGCCAGCATGGCACCGATGACCATGCCGATCAGGCCCCGGGCGGCGGCGGTGCCCGCCTCCTTGCCCAAACCCTGCACTTCGCCGGCGTGATCCCGCAGCCAGTGCACGGTCGCGTTGTGGATGGCATCCGCATCCGCCGGCAAGGCCATGGCGATCCAGTCGGGCAGGCTGCTGCGGGTGTTGTCGATGATCTCCGCCATCTTCTGGAACAGGGCCGGCAGGCTGCCTGCATCTGAACGGAAGTAGGCCACCAGGGCCACGGCGACCAGGCTGATCACGGCCACCACCAGCACCGCGATGATGACCACCGCCGCCAACCGTGCCTTGCCCCCGGACAGCCGGCGGGCGAGGATGTGCACCAGTTCGAACACCAGCAGTCCGGCCAACAGGGCGGGCAGCAGGTTCAAGTGCAGGACGAGGATGAGCAGGGTGGCGGCAATGATCCAGGCGGCGATCTGGGATTTGATGGCGGTCATGGCTTCAATCTGTAAGCGACAGGCGAATTATGCGGCACACTAACGCTATGAGCGCTATCGACAGCACCCTCTCCATGAGCAACGGTTTCACTGCGGAACATCTCGACAGCATAGCGGCTGTGCCCGAAGACCTGCGTCAGGTAGACGATCCCTTCCTTGCCCCGGGCTTCCTCGATGCTTTGGAGCGTCATGGCGCTGCCGGGCCGGACATGGCCTGGCAAGCGCGACATCTGCTGTTGCGCGATGGGACGGGGCGGACAGCCGGTTGGCTGCCCCTCTACTTGCGGCAACATTCCTTCGGCGATTTCCTGCGGGACTGGTCCTGGCCCGGGGCCTGGGAGCGCATGGGTTTTCCCTACTATCCCAAGCTGGTCAGCGGCGTGCCCTACACGCCGGTGACCGGGCCGCGGCTGTTGGCCGCAGCAGCGGACAAGCCGGCCTTGGTCCAAGCGGCGTTGAAAGCGGTGGAGAACCTGGGGGCATCCAGTTGGCACGTGGCTTTCCCCATCGTCGAAGACGAGACCCTGCTCACGAATGCCGGCTTGCTGCTGCAACCCCAGGTGCAGTTCCAGTGGTTCAACCGGGACTATGGAAGTTTCGACGATTTCCTCGCCACCTTTTCCGCCGACAAGCGGCGCAAGCTCAAGGCCGACCGACGCAAGGTTGTCGCCGCCGGTGTGCGTATCGAGCGCTTGGCGGGGCATGAAGTGCCAGCGGCGCTGTGGCCGCGTTTGCATCGGCTTTATGCGGACACCTTCCGCCGCTACGGCAACCATCCGGCCATTTCCGCCGCGTGCTATGCCGATATGGGGGCGGCCATGGGGGACGCCATGCAGTTGTTCGTCGCTTTTCGCGGCGAGACGCCCCTCGCCGTGGCCATTTGCTTCCGCAGCGCCTCCGCCTTTTATGGCCGTTACTGGGGCGCGGCGGAGGATATTCCCGGCCTGCATTTCGAACTGTGCTACTACCGCGGTATCGAATACTGCATCGAACAGGGCCTGTCACGTTTCGAACCCGGCGCTGGCGGGGAGCACAAGATCGCCCGGGGTTTTGAGCCGATCCGGGTGGTCACCGCCCACTGGATCGCAGAACCGAAAATGCGTGAGGTGCTGCGTCGCCACCTATCCCAGTTGGATGATGCTATGGAAGACTACCGCCAGGAGGCGATCAGCCACCTACCTTTCCGCAACGCCTGAATGATTGTCCCTTGGGCTGATTATTGTTCGATGGTGACGGTCCTGCGCACCCGCAGCCAATCGCCGGGGTCGCGGTTCATGACCACGGTGCCGCGCTGGCCCTGATAGTCATAGCTGACCTGGTAGCGGGTGGGGCCGGCAGGCTCATAGACCTTCTCGCAGCGCCGTGCCGGTGCCTGCTCATAACGATCCCTGTCATTGTTGTCGTAGCGATCGCCGAGGATCGCGCCGCCGATGGCCCCGGCTACCGTGGCGGCGACGCGACCATTACCGTCGCCGAAACGGGAACCCACCAAGGCGCCGCCGAGACCGCCGAGGACGGCGCCGGTATTGCTGCGGGACGGATTGCGATAGCTATCGGGCCCCTGGCGGCAGACTTCCCGCGCTGTCTGGGGCGGGGCGATGGGCGCCACATCGATGACCCGGGCGTAGTCCGTGACGTTTTGCAGGGTTTGGTCGGCCCTGGCCGGCCCGGCAACGGCGGCGGTGAGCGCCACCACCCCAATGGCGGCAAGGGCGCTGAGGCGGGGTTTGTAGATGGACATGGTCTTCTCCTGTTCGGGCGTGGTGATGGCCCATTAACGGCTGAAGAAGGCCCCGGGTTACGGCTGCTATGTAACCGTGTGTTGCCGCAGCAAAGCGGCAGCGCCTAGAACTCGGTATGCAGGCGCAGGCTGCCGACCCGGACCGGACCGCGGTCGGCGTTGTAGGCCGGGTTGCGGATGTGCTGCCAATCGACACTCAGGCTGCCGGCTCTCCCCAGGGCCAAGCTGTAGAAGGTTTCGAAGATTTTTTCCGCGTCGTAGTTGAGACGGCCGTCGCCGATGAAAAAACTGATGCCGCCGGCCGCCAGGTAATCCCGTCGTTGTTTTGAGAGGCCGTTCCAGGCCATGGCGATGCCCAGATTGTCCGCCTCTCTGCCCCAAGCGGCGCCTTTGAGGAGCAACCCTGTGGAGGCGGAACGGTCGATCTCGGTGAAGTTGTAGGTTTCGGTCTTGCCGTCGGACCAGGAGGCCCGGGCAAACAGGCCGGTATTGGCGGACAAGGCTTGTTCCAGGTTGAGGCCCATGCCCCAGCGGGTGTTGTAGCCCTTGCGCACCAGGTTCAGGTCGGGTGTCGCGCCGGTCAGTGCGCCCAGGCCGGTGGCGTCGGCGAAACGGGCCATGGGCGCGCGGTTGCGATACAGCAGCAGGCGCAGTTTCCCCGGCAGATCATCCAGTTCATGGGCGTGCTCGAGTTCGATCTGGTCGCCGTGGTTCTGGGCGATCTGGAAATCCATGCGCTGGGCATTGGGTTCCCGGGCCTGGGTGAAACGTCCGGCGCGTAGCACCCAGTCGTCGCTGTAGTACTCCAGGGCCATGCCCCAGGTGTAGCCCCGCGCGTCGGCAGCGTAGTCGTAGGCGCCGTGGGTCATGATGGACCAGTTCATGAATTGGGTGCGCGGATCGTGGCTGTAGACGTTGTCATCGAAGATGTCGCCGACGGAAAGATTGCCGGCGGTCAACACGACGCGGTGCTTGTCCACGCTGCCGGCCAGTTGGTTGGCATCGCTCTCCTGCTTTTCCCGCCCGCCGCCCAGTCCCCAAGTCTGGCGCAGGAACAAGCGGGCACGGTAGCACTTGAGGGTGGCGCCTGCGGTGCGGGCGATTTCTCCGTTGGTGAAGCCGCCCAGGCCGGTGAGATTGGAGAAGGGGATGCCCTGGGCGCACTCGGGGTTCAGATAGATTTCGCCGTCTTGCCAGGGGCGCAGGCCCAAGGCCGCGGTGGCGGTGAAAGAGTAGCTTTTTTCGTGCTGTGTGCCGAGGCTGTTCGGCCCCGAATAGGCGGCGCTGAATTCCGGCTTGGTCTGCCAAACATAGGTGGCCTGGACATGGGCGTTCCAGTCTTCATGGTCTGTTTCCGCCGCATGGCAGTAATGTGCGGCGGCGACCAACAGGCAAGCAAGGATGGGATGTTTGACTGACATGCGGGGTTGGGGAAACGGATTGTTGAATTTTCCCGGAGGCCTGTGACAGCGCTGTGACGAGCCTTCCGGAGGAAACGGTTGATCTGCCCGATATGGGGGTTATTCCTTGGGGAAGCTGCGGGCGATGGTGAGGAATTCCCGGAGGATAGGGGATTCGTCGTTCGTGCGGTAAATGCAGCTCAGGTCCACCTGGGGTGGTGGATTCCTCACCAGGGGGCGGTAGGCCACGCCCGGGATGTGCATATTGGTGGCCGAGTCGGGCACGATGCACAGGCCGAAGCCGCTGGCCACCAGGGCCACGCCGTTCACCGCGTCGCCCACCTCCTGGACCACCTTGGGCAGAAAGCCGTCCTGGCGGCACAGGTCCAGCACGTAGTCGATGAAGTTGGGCCGGGCGCCGCTGGGAAACAGCACCAGGGGGTGGTGGGCCAATTCGCTCCAGGGAATCTGTTTCTTCTTGGACAAGGGGTCGCTGCGGTTGACTGCGACGAACAGGTCCTCGGTGGTGATTTTCTCGGCACGGATATCGGGCATGGGCTCGATGAAGCGGTTGAAGCCCACGGTCAGCCGCCGCTGGCGCAGCGCGTCGATCTGTTCCGCCTTGTTCTGGTTGTGCAGCACCATGGTCACGGCGGGATAGGCCTTGCGGAAGGCCAGCAGGATCTTGGGAATCACGCCGAACACCGCCGAGCCGAACAGTCCCACGTCGATGCGTCCGAGCAAGCCCTGGCCGGCCTGGTAGGTGCGTTCGGCGGCCAGTTCCGCCAGGGCGATCAGGTTTTTCGCCTCCTCCAACAGGGTGCTGCCCGCTTCTGTCAATTCGACGCCCCGCGTGGTGCGGACGAACAACTGGGTTTTCAGTTCCTCCTCCAGCAGCTTGATATGGCGGGTCAGGGGCGGCTGGGAGATGTTCATCCGGGTCGCCGCTTTGAGGATATTGAGTTCCTCGGCGACGGCGACGAAGTATTTGAGGCGCTTGATATCCATGGCGGCGGCAAGGCGTGCGGGTGGTTGGTATACAAGTTCAGTATAGCAATGTGCGAAAAATAGTATTAGACGGTAATTCGGCGCTTCCTTATCGTGCACCCATAAACCAATAAGACGTCAAACACCCAACGAGATTTCGACCATTCCATGGTGAGGAGATAAAAATGGCATTGACTGGTGTTTTACGTCCCGGCCACGCGCAATTGCGTGTGCTGGACCTGGAAGAAGGTGTCAGGCATTACCGCGACGTATTGGGCTTGGTGGAAACCGGGCGTGACGCTTCCGGCCGGGTGTACTTCAAGGCTTGGGACGAGCGCGACCACAATTCCCTGATCCTGCGGCAGGCGGATCAGGCCGGCGTTGATTTCGTCGGTTTCAAAGTGGCCAACAAGGCGACCCTGGATCAGTTGGAGGCCGATCTTAAGGCTTACGGCTTGAGCACCGAGCGCATTCCCGCTGGCGATCTGATGGAAACCGGCGAGCGCGTCCGCTTCAAGATTCCCACCGGGCACCTGATTGAGCTGTACGCCGAAAAGAAGATGGTCGGCAACGGCCTGCCCAGCGTGAATCCCGCGCCCTGGGGGAAGGATTCGGAAGTGGGTATCGCCCCGCTGCGCTTCGATCATTGCCTGCTCTACGGGCCCAATGTGAACCAGACGCTGGATCTGTTCACCAAGGTCCTCGGTTTCACCCTGACCGAATACGTCACCCTGCCCGATGGCGAGACCAAGGGCGCCCTCTGGCTGACCTGTGGCATCAAGGCCCATGACATCGCCTTCGTCGAGCATCCCGAGCCCGGCAAGTTGCACCACCTGTCCTTCCTCCTGGAAAGCTGGGAAAAGGTGCTGCGCGCCGGCGACATCATGTCCATGAACAAGGTGCCCATCGACATCGGCCCCACCCGTCACGGCGTGACCCGGGGCACCACCATCTACGCCTGGGATCCGTCCGGCAACCGTTTCGAAACCTTCTGTGGCGGCACCCAGCCCTATCCCGATTGGGATCCCATCCATTGGACCTGGGAAGGCCTGGGCGAGGGCGGCGGTCTGGATTATCCCCAGCGCAAGCTGCACGAAACCTTCCTTACCGTCGTGACCTGAGCGGGCGACGGCAACAACCCGGGGCTGCCGCAAGGCGGCCCCTTCGAATCACACAGGAACTTTCCATCCCATGAAGCAATTGCAGAACTTCATCGACGGCGCCTTCCGCGGCTCGGATAAGACCTTCGATAAGCGCTCCCCCGTCACCAACAAGGTTGTGGCCAAAGTGGCCGAGGCCAGCCGCGCCGATGTGGACGCTGCTGTGTCCGCCGCCAAACGCGCCCTCACCGGCCCCTGGGGTCGCATGACCCTGGCGCAGCGCACTGAACTGCTGGATGCCCTGGCCAAGGAAATGATGCGTCGCTTCGACGATTTCGTCGCCACCGAGGCGGAAGATACGGGCATGCCCGGACACATCTCCAAGCACGTGTTTGTGCCCCGCGGTGCCGCCAACTTCCAGGTCTTTGCGGATGTGGTGAAGAATGTTCCCACCGAATTCTTTGAAATGGTCACCCCCGATGGCAAGGGCGCCATCAACTACGGTGTCCGCCGCCCGGTAGGCGTGGTGGGCATCGTCTGTCCCTGGAATGCCCCCCTGCTGCTGATGACTTGGAAAGTGGCGCCGGCCCTGGCCTGCGGCAACACCGTGGTGGTCAAGCCCTCGGAAGAAACGCCGCAAACTGCTTTGCTCCTGGCCGAGGTGATGAACGCTGTCGGCATTCCTCCCGGCGTGTACAACGTGGTGAATGGTTTCGGCCCCGATTCCACCGGGGAATTCCTCACCACCCATCCGGACGTGGACGCCATCACCTTCACTGGCGAAACCCGCACCGGCGCCGCCATCATGAAGGCTGCCGCCACCGGCGCCCGCCCCGTTTCCCTGGAAATGGGCGGCAAGAACGCCGGCATCATCTTCGCCGACTGCAACCTCGACGCCACCATCGAAGGCGTGTTGCGCTCCTGCTTTGGCAACACCGGCCAGGTCTGCCTGGGCACCGAGCGCCTGTTCGTGGAGCGTCCGTTGTTTGACAAATTCGTCGCCACCTTCAAGGCTGCGGCGGAGAAGCTCAAACTCGGCACTCCCGAAGACGACCACGCCACCATGGGCCCCCTGATTTCCCAGGAGCACCGGCAGAAGGTGTTGTCCTATTACGCCAAGGCGGTGGAAGAGGGCGCCACCGTGGTCACCGGCGGTGGCGTGCCCGACATGCCCGCCGAGCTGGCCGAGGGTGCCTGGGTGCAGCCCACCATCTGGACCGGTCTGCCCGACACCGCCGCCGTGGTGACCGAAGAGATCTTCGGCCCCTGCTGCCACATCTCTCCCTTCGATACCGAAGAGGAGGTCATCCGTCGCGCCAACAACACCCGTTACGGCCTGTCTTCCTCCATCTGGACCAACGATCTCGCCCGCGCCCATCGCGTCGCCGCTGCCATCGAGGCCGGCATCGTCTGGGTGAACGCCTGGTTCCTGCGTGACCTGCGCACCGCTTTCGGCGGCAGCAAGCAATCCGGCATCGGCCGTGAAGGCGGCGTCCACTCCCTCGAGTTCTATACCGAACTCAAAAACGTCTGCATCAAGCTCTGATCATGATGACACCGGGAAAAATCCAACATTACGGCGACGCCCTCTATGCGGCCTGGCGCGAGCGTCGCACGATTCCGCCTCTTTTGGAGCAGGAGCCCGAGATCACCCTCGAGGATGCCTACGCTATCCAACTGCGCATGATCGAGCGCCGCCTCCAGGCCGGCGAGACCGTCGTCGGCAAGAAGATTGGTGTCACCAGCAAGCCGGTGCAGGATTTTCTCGGGGTGTTCCAGCCGGACTTCGGCCAACTCACCTCCGCCATGGTCTACCAGGAAGGGGATGTGATTCCCCTCGACACCCTGATCCAGCCCAAGGCCGAAGCCGAAGTCGCCTTCGTTCTCAAGGAGGATCTCAAGGGCCCGGGCATCACTGCTGCCGATGTGATTCGTGCCACGGACTATGTGGTGCCCTGTTTTGAAATCGTCGATTCCCGTATCAAGGACTGGAAGATCAAGATCCAGGACACCGTGGCCGACAACGCCTCCTGTGGTGTTTATGTGCTGGGCAAGACCAAGGGCGATCCGCGCAAGATCGATCTGGCCCTGGCCGGCATGGTGCTGGAAAAGAACGGCGAGCTGATCGGCACTGCCTGTGGCGCCGCCGTGCAGGGCTCCCCCGCCAATGCCGTGGCTTGGCTGGCCAATACCCTGGGCAGTCTGGGCATCCCCTTCAAGGCCGGCGAAGTGATCCTGTCTGGTTCCCAATCCATGTTGGTGGACGTCAAGGACGGCGACGAACTGGTGTGCACCGTAGGCGGCATGGGTAGTTGCCGTGTCAAGTTTGCCGGAAGGAGCGCCGTATGAACGCCGCTGTTAAGACAACATTGTCCCGTGAGGATGTGGTGCGACTGTGTGAGCGCGTTGAAAGCGCCCAGTTGGGCGCCCATGCCATCCGCAAGCTGACCGATGAATACCCTGCCATGACCTTGGCCGACGGCTATCTGGTGCAGAACGAACTGCGCAAGCGTTGGCTGGCCCGGGGCCATCGCCAAGTGGGGTGGAAGGCCGGTCTGACCTCCAGGGCCAAGATGAAGCAGATGGGGGTGGACGTGCCCAGCATCGGCTTCCTCATGGCCGACATGGCAAGGGCCGAGAACAGCAGTATCACCGTGGCCGACATGGTTCATCCCCGGGTCGAGTGCGAAGTCGCTTTCGTTACCAAGGCTGAACTGAAGGGACCGAACTGTACAGCCGAGCAAGTATTGGCGGCCACCGACTTCGTCCTGCCGGCGGTGGAAGTGATCGACTCCCGCTTTTCCGGCTTCAAGTTCGATCTGCCCAGCGTGGTGGCGGACAACGGCTCCAGTGCCCGTTTCGTCACCGGCGGTCGGCCGCGCAATGTGGCAGACGTCGATTTGCGCACCCTGGGCGTAACCCTGGAAAAGAACGGCGAAATCGCCGCCTTGGGCGCTTCCGCCGCGGTTCTCGGCAATCCGGCGGAAGCCGTGGCCATGCTGGTGAACATCATTTCCGAATGGGGTGACACCTTGCCCGCCGGCAGTTTCGTCATGAGCGGCGGCATCACCGAAGCCATTGCCGTCAAGGCCGGCGACACCGTCCTCGCCCGCTTCCAGGAGTTGGGCAGCGTATCCATGCGTTTCGTCTGATGACGGGACCGAGACTTCAAGAAATTACAGAGAGAGCGTCAGCGATGAAGAAAATCAAGTGTGCCCTGATCGGCTCCGGCAATATCGGTACCGATCTGATTTACAAACTCAAGCGCAGCACCGTGTTGGAGCCGGTCTGGATGGTGGGCATTGATCCCGCTTCAGAAGGCCTCGCCCGGGCCCGGGACATGGGCCTGAAGACCACCGCCGAAGGTGTCGACGGCCTGCTGCCCCATGTGCTGGAAGACGGCATCCAGATCGCCTTCGACGCCACTTCCGCCTACGTCCACGCGGAAAATTCGCGCAAGCTCAACGAGCTGGGGGTGCTGATGATCGACCTCACCCCCGCCGCCATCGGTCCCCTCTGCGTGCCGCCGGTGAACCTGCGGGAGCATGCCGATAAGCTGGAAATGAACGTCAACATGATTTCCTGCGCCGGTCAGGCCACCATCCCCATGGTCTATGCGGTGAGCAGCGTCCAGCCCGTGGCCTATGGCGAGATCGTCGCCAGCCTGGCATCCAAATCCGTCGGCCCCGGCACCCGGGCCAACCTGGACGAATTCACCTACACCACCTCCGATGCCCTGGTGCGCGTCGGTGGCGCCCGCAAGGGCAAGGCCCTGGCCATCATCAACCCGGCCGAACCGCCGCTGATCATGCGCAACACCGTGTCCTGCCTGACCGACGACGAGCCGGACCAGAAGAAGATCACCGCCTCGGTGCTGGCCATGATCAAGGAAGTGCAGAAGTACGTGCCGGGTTATCGGTTGGTGAATGGTCCCGACTACGACGGCAAGCGCGTCACCATCTTCCTCGAAGTGGGCGGCTTGGGCGATTACCTGCCCACCTATGCCGGCAACCTGGACATCATGACCGCCGCCGCCGCCCGTACCGCCGAAATGTTCGCCGAGGAGATTCTCGCCGGCAAGATCCAACTCAAACCCACCGCTGTGGAGGCCGCGTAATGAGCGCCGCAAATACCAAACTCAAGGGCCGCAAGATCATCCTCCACGACATGAGCCTGCGGGATGGCATGCATGCCAAGAAGGAACAGATTTCCGTGGATCAGATGGTGAAGATCGCCACCGCTCTCGATGAGGCGGGCGTACCCATCATCCAGGTGACCCATGGTGCCGGTGTCGGCGGCAATTCCCTGCAACATGGCTTTGCCCCCCATAGCAATGAGGAATACATCGGCGCTGTGGCGGCCAAGATGAAGCAGGCCAAGGTTTCCGTGCTGTTGGTGCCTGGTCTTGGCACCATGCGCGAAGTGCAGTCCGCCTACGACCACGGCGCCCGCAGCGTCCATGTGGCCACCCACTGTACCGAAGCTGATACGTCGCCCCAGCATATCGCCTACTGCCGCAAGTTGGGTATGGACACTACCGGCTTCCTCATGATGGCCCACCTCAACACCCCCGAGGGACTGGCCCAGCAGGGCAAGCTGATGGAGTCCTATGGCGCCCAGATCATCTACATCACCGACTCCGCCGGCTACATGCTGCCCGAGGATGTGCGGGAAGCCATTGCCCGGCTGCGGGAGACCCTGAAGCCGGAAACGGAAATCGGTTTCCACGGCCACAACAACCTGGGCATGGGCATTGCCAATTCCCTCGCCGCCATCGAAGAGGGGGCCAGCCGTATTGACGCTTCCGTCGCCGGCCTGGGTGCCGGCGCTGGCAACACGCCCCTGGAGGTGTTCGCCGCGGTATGTGAGCGTATGGGCATGGTCACCGGCGTGGACCTGTTCAAGCTGATGGACCTGGCGGAAGAACAGATCGTGCCGATGATGGACCACATGGTGCGCATCGACCGCGATTCCCTGACCCTGGGTTTTGCCGGCGTCTATTCCACTTTCCTGCTCCACGCCAAGCGGGCCGCCCAGCGTTTCGGTGTGCCTGCCCGGGACATCCTGGTGGAGCTGGGTCGCAAGAAAATGATTTCCGGCCAGGAGGACATGATCATCGATACCGCCATGACCATGGCCAAGCAGCGCGGCCTGCTCACCGAAGCCGCGGTCGGATAACGAATCGCTAAGACAAGATCAACACAAGATCAACTAAGGGCTGCAAAAGTCCGACTTCCATTCGGTTCCCAGTAGGGAATCGGATGGAGCCAGAGGAGAAGGTACTGAGGACATGGAAGCAAGCAACACAAAATATTTGATGGGCATTCTTCTCGCTGCCCTGTTGTCCGCCTGCGGGACTCCGCCGGACTTAAGTGCAGTGAAAGCGGAGTTGGGCAAGAGTCTGCACCGTTACGACATTGTGGAGAGTCTGGCGTC
>RXJP01000163.1 GCA_003963315.1 Rhodocyclaceae bacterium
CGCCAGCAGCAAGGTACGGTTGGAGATGCTCTTGGAACCGGGCAGACGCACCGTGCCGGCGGCGCGGCGCAAAGGAGGCAGATCGAGGAAGTCCATTTATTCTTCTACGAGGGGAGTCAAGCCGGCCAGCCAGGCGTCACGGGCCTGGCGGGCGGTATCGAAGAGGGATTCGAGGCCGGGGCCGTCACTACCCGCCAACAGCACCCGCAGGCGCAGCAGTTGCGCCATGTAGGCATCCAGTTCCTGCAACAGGGCTTGACGGTTGGCGAGGCAGATGTCCCGCCACATTTCCGGGTGGCTGCTGGCAATGCGGGTGAAATCGCGGAAACCGCCGGCGGCGAAATCGAACAACTGGGCGGCGTTGTCCCGCTCGGCGATGTCATGCACCAGGGCATAGGCCAGCAAATGGGGCAGATGGCTGACGGCGGCGAATACCCGGTCATGGGCCTCCGCCGTCAATTCCGTCACCCGGGCGCCGCAGGCTTGCCAGGCATGGCGCACCTTGGCCACGGCAGTGGGCGTGTTTTCGGGCAAGGGGGTCAGCACCACCCGGCGATCCTGGTAAAGATCGGCCTGGGCGGCGGATGGGCCGCTCTTTTCCGCGCCGGCGATGGGATGACCGGGGATGAACTGGCCGATCTTGTTACCGAAGGCTGCTCGGGCCGCAGCCACCACATCGGCCTTGGTGCTGCCGCCGTCGGTGACCAGGGTACCCAGGCCCAAATGGGGCGCAAGGTCCGCCATCACCCCTGGCATCTGGCCCACGGGCATGCCGAGCATGACCAGATCGGCGTCCTTCAGGGCGCTGCCCCAGTCATCGCCGATTTCATCGATCAAGCCCAGGCGCAGGGCTTCTTCCAAGGTGGCGCGGTTGCGCCCCATGCCCACCACCCGGCCGACACAACCGGCCTTCTTCAGGGCCAGGGCGAAGGAGCCGCCGATCAGGCCGACGCCGCAGACGACAATCTTGCCGAAGTTTTCCATCAACCGTGGAGCGCCTTGTCCAGGGCTTCGAGGAAGCGGGCATTCTCGGCCGGCAAGCCCACGGTGATGCGCAGGAAGCCGGGCACCCCCACGGGCCGGACGATAACGCCCTGCTTGAGCAGCTTGAGATTGATGCCTTGGGGATCGCTCACCTTCACCGCCACGAAATTGCCATGGGAGGGAATGTGCTCAAGCCCCAAACGTTTGACGCCCGCCACCAGTTGTTCCATGCCTTTGCGGTTGAGGACATAGCTTTCCGCCAGGAACTCGTGGTCATCCAGGGCTGCCTTGGCGGCCTCCAGGGCCAGGTTGTTCACATTGAAGGGCATGCGGATGCGGTTGAGCAGGTCGGCCACTTCCGCCGATGCCACACCGAATCCCACCCGCAAGCCAGCCAGGCCGTACACCTTGGAAAAGGTGCGGGTAATGATGAGGTTGGGAAATTCCTTGATCCAGGCCACACTTTCCTGCCGGTCGGCGGGCACCAGATATTCGTTGTAGGCCTCGTCCAGCATCACCGCCACGTCCGCCGGCACACGCTTCATGAAGGCATGGACGGCATCGTAGGCGAGGAAGGTGCCAGTGGGGTTGTTGGGATTGGCGATCCACACCAGCTTGGTATCGGGCCGGATCGCCGCCAGCATGGCATCGAGGTCGTGGCCGTAGCCCTTGGCCGGGACGATGATGTTCTCGCCGCCGGCGGTCAGGGTGGAAATGGGATAAATGGGAAAAGCGTACTGGGAGGAGACGGCGGAACGCCCGGGCATCAGGAAGGCCCGGGCCGCCAGATCGAGGATATCGTTGGAGCCGCTGCCGAGGATGATCTGCTCCCGGCCGACGCCCAGACGCTCCGCCAACTTGGCCACCAGTTCGAACTGGTCGGGATACAGGGCCACACCGCTCAATGCGGCTTCCACCGCCGCCCGGGCCTTGGGGCTCATGCCCCGGGGGTTTTCGTTGGAGGCCAGCTTGATGATGCTGTTCACCTCCAGGCCGAATTCCCGCGCCAGTTCGGTGATGGGTTTACCCGGCACATAGGCATTGATGGCGCGGATATGGTCCGGCGCCTGATGGAAGATGCTCATGGAAATCTCGCTTGCTGGATTCAATAAACGGCGACGGGATAGGAGCCCAGCTCCTTGACGTAGCCCGCCACTTCGCGCAATTCGCCTAGCGCCTTGGCCACGGCGGGGTCCAGCCGATGGCCGTCAATGTCAATATAGAACACGTACTCCCAGCGGGAGCCGCCCAGGCCCTTGGCGGGACGGGATTCGAAATGGCTCATGGACACGCCGTTGCGCGCCAGGGGGCCGAGCATTTCATGTACGGCGCCGGGACGGTTGAGGGTGGAGCACACCAGGGAGGTCTTGTCCTTGCCGGAAGGGGCTGCGTCATGGTCGGCGACGATGACGAAACGGGTGGTGTTCTGGGGATCGTCCTCGATGTTGGCCGCCAGGATGTTGAGCTTGTACAGCTCGGCCGCCGCCTCGCCGGCGATGGCGCAGGCCCCCTCTTCCGCCGCCGCCAGGCGCGCCGCCTCGGCATTGCTGGCAACAGATACGCGGGGTACATTGGGCAGGTTGCGGTTCAGCCATTCGTGGCACTGACCCAGGGACTGGGCATGGGAATAGACTTTTTTCGCCGCGGGCAGGGAATCCAACGCGCCCATTAAATTGTGGTGGATGGGCAGATTCACCTCGCCGCAGATTTGCAGGGAGGTGGATAGCAACAAATCCAGGGAACGACCCACGGCGCCTTCGGTGGAGTTTTCCACCGGCACCACGCCGTAGTGGGCGTTGCCGGACTCCACGGCCCGGAATACGTCGTCAATGGCGGGGCAGGCTTGCAGCGTCGGCGCACCGCCGAAATGCTTGCGGGCGGCGCTTTCGGAATAGGTGCCCGCCGGCCCCAGGTAGGACACCGTCAGGGGCTGCTCCAGGGCCAGACAGGCGGACATGATTTCCCGCACGATGCGCTGGGCGGACTCCAGGGGCATCGGGCCGCTGTTGCGCTCCGCCACGCGGCGCAGCACCTGGGCTTCCCGCTCCGGCCGATAGATCGCGCCGTTCTTGATCTGTCCCACCCGCTGGGCCAGCTTGGCCCGCTCGTTGATGAGCCGCAGCAGTTCGGTATCGAGGGCATCGATGCCGGCGCGCAATTGCGCGAGCTCGGCGCTCTGTTCTGGGGTTTCGGACATAGGTTTATCTGCCACGGAGTTCAGCCACGGGTACGCTCGAATTCGCGCATGTAATCCACCAGCGCCTGTACGCCCGCCAGGGGCATGGCGTTATAGAGGGAGGCGCGCATGCCGCCCACCGTCTTGTGCCCCTTCAATTGCACCAGGCCGGCGGCCTTGGCGCCTTCCAGGAAGGCTTCGTTGAGGGCCTCGTCCTTTAGGTAGAAGGGCACGTTCATGCGGGAACGGCAGGATTTCTCCACCCGGCTCTCATAGAGACCGGAAGCGTCGATGCAGCCATAGAGCAGTTCCGCCTTGGCGATATTCTTCCGCTCGATTTCCGCCAGACCGCCCTGGGCCTTGAGCCACTGGAACACCAGGCCGGCGATGTAGATGGAATAGGTGGGCGGCGTGTTGTACATGGAATCGTGGTCGGCCACGATCTTGTAGTCGAAGGCGGTGGGACAGATGGGCAAAGCGTGGCCCAGCAAATCCTCACGGATGATGACCAGGGTAACACCAGCGGGGCCGATGTTCTTTTGTGCGCCGGCGTAGATCAGCCCGTATTTGGACACATCCACGGGCCGGGACAGGATGTGGGAGGACATGTCCGCCACCATGGGCACCTGACCGCGACCGACGGTCGCCAAGTCCGCCACGAAGGGGAATTCCACGCCCATCACGGTTTCATTGGTGCAGGCGTAAACGTAGGATGGATCGTCGGACAGGCGCCATTCCGCCATGGGCGGCACACCGGCATAGCCGCAGGCCTCGGTGCTGAAGGCGATATTGGTCTTGCCGTACTTGCGGGCTTCCTTTTCCGACTTCTTCGACCAGGAGCCGGTGATGACGAAATCGGCCACTGCGCCACGGCCGATCAGGTTCATGGGAATGATGGCGTTCTCGCCTATGCCCCCGCCCTGGAGGAACAGCACCTTGTAGTTGTCGGGCACGTCCAGCAGTTCCCGCAGGTCGGCAGTGGCCTGGGCGTGGATGGCCATGTAATCCTTGCCGCGATGGCTCATTTCCATCACGCCCATGCCGCAGCCGTGCCAATCGAGCATGTCCTCCGCCGCCTGACGCAGCACGGATTCCGGCAGCATGGCAGGGCCAGCGCTGAAATTCCAGACCCGGCTCATTCTGTGGCATCTCCCTCGCCGGCATCCTCCTCGCCGATCTCGGCCCCTTCTTCACCCTCGGTTTCGATCACTTTTTCCAGGCCGGCCAGATAGGTGCCTTCGTCCAGGTTGATCAGGGTCACGCCCTGGGTCGCCCGGCTCATTTCGCGGATGTCGGTGATGCGGGTGCGGATCAACACGCCGCCGGTGGAGATCAGCATGATTTCCTCATTGCTCTCGCCTTGGGCGGTGAGCACCGCAGCCACCACCTTGCCGTTGCGCTCGGAGGTCTGGATGGCGATCATGCCTTTGGTGCCGCGGCCATGGCGGGTGTATTCGGCGATGGGGGTGCGCTTGCCGTAGCCGTTTTCGGTGGCGGTGAGCACCGACCATTGTTCGCTGTCGGCCACCAGCATGGAAATCAGGGCTTGGCCGTCTTCCAGCATCATGCCGCGCACGCCGCGGGATTCACGGCCCATGGGACGTACGTCGTTTTCGTCAAAACGCACGGCCTTGCCGGCATCGGAGAACAGCATCACATCGCACTGGCCATTGGTGATGGCGACGCCGATCAGATGGTCGCCATCATCCAGGTGGGCGGCGATGATGCCGGCCTTGCGCGGATTGGCGAAAGCCTTGAGGGGGGTCTTCTTCACGGTGCCCATGGCGGTGGCCATAAAGATGAAATGCTCGTCGTCGAATTCCTTCACCGGCAGCACGGTGGTGATCTTTTCGCCTTCCACCAAGGGAAAAAGATTGACGATGGGCCTGCCACGGGAGGTACGGGTACCTTCCGGCACTTCATAGACCTTGAGCCAGTAGGCGCGGCCGCGATTGGAGAAGCAGAGGATGTAATCGTGGGTGTTGGCGATGAAAAGACGATCGACGAAATCGTCTTCCTTCATGGCGGCAGCCTGTTTGCCACGGCCGCCGCGCTTCTGGGCGCGGTAGTCGGCCAGGGGCTGGCGCTTGAAGTAGCCGCCGTGGGATAGGGTGACCACCATGTCTTCCCGGGCAATCAGGTCTTCGATGTTGATATCCGACGTATTGAGCACGATCTCGGAACGGCGGGGATCGCCGAACTGGGTCTTGATGGCGGTGAGCTCTTCCACAATGATCGCGGTAACCCGCTCGGGGCGGGCCAGGATGTCCAGCAGATCGGCGATCTGGGCCATAACTTCCTTGTACTCGGCGACGATCTTGTCCTGCTCCAGGCCGGTCAGGCGTTGCAGGCGCAATTCCAGGATGGCCTGGGCTTGGGTGTCGGAAAGGACATACCCCTGGGCGGAGAGGCCGAACTCGGGGGCCAAACCCTCGGGGCGAGAGGCCTCGGCGGAGGCCCGTACCAGCATCTCCTCCACCAGGGCGGAGCGCCACTGGCGGGACATCAATTCGCGCTTGGCGTCGGCGGGCGTGGGGGCTGCCTTAATGAGTGCGATCACCTCGTCCACATTGGACAGGGCGACGGCCAGACCTTCCAGGATGTGGCCGCGGTCCCGCGCCTTCTTCAGTTCGAATACGGTACGGCGGGTGACCACCTCGCGGCGATGGGAGAGGAAGCAGTCCAGCAACTGCTTGAGGTTCAGCAATTGCGGGCGGCCGTCCACCAGGGCCACCATGTTCATGCCGAAGGTGTCTTGCAACTGGGTCTGCTTGTAGAGGTGGTTGAGAATCACTTCCGGCACTTCGCCCCGCTTGAGCTCGATCACCACCCGCATGCCAGACTTATCGGATTCGTCCTGAAGATGGGCGATGCCGTCGATCTTCTTTTCATTGACCAGCTCGGCGATCTTTTCCAGCAGGGTGCGCTTGTTCACCTGGTAGGGCAGCTCGTCGACGATGATGCACTGCTTGCCGCTGGGCATTTCCTCGATATGGGTGCGCGCCCGCATGATGACGCGGCCACGGCCCGTGCGGTAGCCCTCGTGGGCGCCGGAAAGACCGTAGATCAGCGCTGCCGTAGGGAAGTCGGGCGCCGGCATGATCTGGATCAGTTCCTCGATGTCCGTGGCCGGTTCCTGCAACAGCTTGAGGCAGGCATCGATGACTTCATTCAGGTTATGGGGCGGAATATTGGTGGCCATGCCCACGGCAATGCCGGAGGAGCCATTAATCAGCAGATTGGGAATCCGCGCCGGCAGGATCAGGGGTTCCTGCTCGGAGCCATCGTAGTTGGGGCCGAAGTCGACGGTTTCCTTTTCGATATCCGCCAATAGATCGTGGCCGATGCGGGCCATGCGCACTTCCGTGTAACGCATGGCGGCGGCGTTGTCGCCATCCACCGAACCGAAGTTGCCCTGGCCGTCCACCAGCATGTAGCGCAGGCTGAAATCCTGGGCCATACGGACAATGGTGTCGTATACCGCGGTATCGCCGTGGGGATGGTATTTACCGATCACGTCGCCGACGATACGGGCCGATTTCTTGTAAGCCTTGTTCCAGTCGTTGCCCAATTCGTGCATGGCGAACAGTACCCGCCGGTGCACCGGCTTCAGGCCGTCTCTTGCATCCGGCAGCGCCCGTCCGACGATCACGCTCATGGCGTAATCCAGATAGGAGTGGCGCATCTCCTCTTCGAGGCTGATGGGCAGTGTTTCCTTAGCGAAAGATGCGGTCATGGTCTGGTCAATGGTCAGGGATGGCCCTGCGGGCAAATGAAGCGCGGAATTCTATCATGGGCGGCACCTTTCCCCGCCGCCATCCAAAGCTCGAAGAATGCTTGAAGCATCGTTGTATCCAATTGATTAACATGATTAAATCTTGGCATGACACCCCCGCCAAGCCTTACCCCCGCGCCCCAGGCGATTGATCTCCTGATCCAGGCCCGCTGGATCCTCCCCATAGAACCCCACGGCACCCTGCTGCAAGACCACGCCCTGGCCATCCAGGGCGACACCATCGTCGCCCTGCTTCCCGAGGTGGAGGCCTTGACGCGGTTCCAGCCGAAACAGAAGGTCGTGCTGGCGGACCATGTACTCATGCCCGGCCTCGTCAATCTGCATACCCATGCCGCCATGAGCCTGATGCGGGGCTATGCCGACGACCTGCCCCTGATGCGCTGGCTCCAGGAAAGGATCTGGCCGGCAGAAGGCCGCTTCGTTTCGCCCGATTTCGTCCGCGACGGCACCCTGCTGGCCGCGGCGGAAATGCTGCGGGGAGGCATTACCTGTTGCAATGACATGTATTTCTTCCCGGAAGCCGCAGCCGAAGCTTTCCTGGAAGCCGGCTTGCGGGCCAGGCTCGGCATTACCGTCATCGAATTCCCCACCGCCTACGCCACCGATGCCGACGACTACCTGGCCAAGGGCCTCGCCGTACGCGACCGTTACCGCCACGAGCCCATGCTGGGCTTCACCCTGGCGCCCCACGCTCCCTACACGGTTTCGGACCGGACTTTTGAACGTATCGCCACCCTGTCCGCCCAATTGGACCTGCCAATCCACATGCACCTCCACGAAACCCGGCAGGAAGTGGAAGACAGCGTCAGGATCCACGGCCAGCGTCCCCTCGCCCGCCTGGAACGCCTGGGCCTGCTGGGACCTGACTTGATCGCCGTACATGCGACCCACCTGGAAAAGGACGAAATCAGCCTACTGGCCCGCCACGGCAGCCATATTGCCCACTGCCCCACCTCCAATATGAAATTGGCAAGCGGCGCAGCGCCCATCGCCGCCTTCCTGGCCGAGGGCATCTCCGTTGGATTTGGCAGCGACGGCGCCGCCAGCAACAACCGGTTGGACCTGTTCCAGGAAATGCGTCATGCCGCCCTGTTGGGCAAGCTCGTCGCTGAGGACGCCTCGGCCCTCGATGCACACCGGGTGCTAAGCATGGCCACACTGGAAGGCGCCCGGGCCTTGGGCATGGATAAGGCGATCGGATCCCTTAAAGCGGGGAAAAAAGCCGATCTTTGCGCCCTCAGGCTGGACGACTGGGCGCTGCAACCCTGCTTCGACCCGGTATCCCATTTGGTTTACGTGGCAGGCCGGGAACAGGTCAGCCACGTCTGGGTTGGCGGAAAACTTCGCGTCAATGACACACATCTCACGGACTTAGAGCCCGCTAAATTGCTCGCGATATCTCGTTTGTGGCAAAATAGAATGAACTCATAAGAGGAATAGATGCTTAATGCCTCGGTATCACACCTCATTTGAGAGTTGCTCTTTCGATCTGATTTTCCGGTTTATCTTGTCTCCAACGCTAGGGGGAAGTTTCAATGAAGAATGTAAAACAATCGCTGTTGCTCGCTGCTCTGCTCGGTTTCGCCGCCACTGCCTTTGCGCAGACCCCGGGCGTTGATCTGAAAGGAACAGTGGGGTACGTTATCGACGCCCGCGGCAGTGTCGTCAAAAATAGTACAGGCCTGTGCTGGCGCACCGGTTACTGGACGCCTGCTATGGCCATCGCCGAATGCGACCCTGATCTGGTGAAGAAGGACGAACCCGCTGCTGCTGCCCCTGCTGCTGCGAAGGCTGCTGCACCCAAGCCCGCCGCTGAAAAGCTGACCCTGGCTGCCGACGCCTTGTTCGATTTCAACAAGGCTGTGCTGCGCCCCGAAGGTAAAGCCAAGCTGGACGAACTGGCCGCCAAGATCAAGAGCATCAAGCTTGAAGTGGTGATCGCCGTGGGCCACGCTGACCGTATCGGTGGTGTTGCCTATAACCAAAAGCTGTCCGAAAAGCGCGCTGCCGCTGTGAAGGACTATCTGGTATCCAAGGGCCTGGAACCCAACCGTGTCTATACCGAAGGCAAGGGCAAGTCCCAACCCGTGACCAAGCCCGACCAGTGCAAGGGTCCCAAGAGCAAGAAGGTTATCGACTGCCTGCAGCCCGATCGCCGCGTAGAAATCGAAGTGATCGGCACCAAGCAGTAAGCTGGCCACATCAAGGAAAAAGCCCTGCCTTGCAGGGCTTTTTTCATTTCTGGACACACTGAAAATACCGCACACCGTCATGGCACATACACTCAACGCCGATCCGCAGGAACTCGCCAAGTTCGGCGACCTGGCCCATCGCTGGTGGGATCCCAACTCCGAATTCAAGCCCCTGCACGACATCAATCCGCTACGGGTAACCTGGATCAACCAACAAGTCGATCTTGCCGGCAAGAAGGTCATTGATGTCGGCTGCGGCGGCGGCCTGCTGTCGGAGGGCATGGCGGCCTGCGGCGCGGAGGTGACCGGCATCGACTTGTCGGAAAAACCCCTGGGGGTTGCCAAGCTCCATCTGTATGAAAGCGGACACAAGATTGATTACCGGCTGATTGCCGCCGAAACCATGGCCGCTGATGCCCCGGCCGCTTTCGATGTGGTTACCTGCCTAGAAATGCTGGAACATGTCCCCGACCCGGGCAGCATCGTGCACGCCTGCGCCACCTTGGTCAAACCCGGCGGCCAAGTATTTTTCTCCACCCTCAACCGCAACGCCAAGGCCTATTTGATGGCGGTGGTCGGCGCCGAATACATCCTCAACATGCTGCCCAAGGGCACCCACGACTACGCCCGCTTCATCAAGCCGGCTGAACTCGCCCGCTTCTGCCGGGAAGCGGGTTTGCAGGTGGAGGAAATCATCGGCATGAGCTACAACCCGCTCACCAAGACCTATTCCCTGGGCGCGGATACCAGCGTCAATTACCTGATCCGCACCCGCAGGGTTTGATGGCAATGATCCGCGCGGTATTTTTCGACCTCGACGGCACCCTGGCCGACACGGCCCCGGACTTGGGCGGCGCCCTGAACCGCCTTCTGGTCATGGAAGGTAAAAGCCGCTTGCCCATGGAACATTTGCGTCCCTATGTGTCGGGCGGCGCCCGCGCCCTGCTCCGCACCGGCTTCGACATAACGCCGGACGACCCGGGCTATGCGGATATGCAGCAACGTTTCCTCGACATCTACTCAGCGAACATTTGCGTGGATACGAAACTGTTTACAGACATGCCGGAACTGCTTGCGGCCCTGGAAAATCGGGGCTTGCCCTGGGGCATCGTCACCAATAAGGCCAGCCGCTTCACGGAGAAGGTTGTGGCCGGCCTTGGCCTCAGCCAGCGTGCGGTCAGCGTGATCAGCGGCGACAGCGCTGCCCGGCCCAAGCCCGCACCCGACCCGCTGTTGATGGCGGCAGCCCATGCCGGCCTGGCACCGGCAGAATGTCTGTACGTGGGGGACGACCTGCGTGACATCCAGTCCGGCAAGGCGGCGGGCATGGGCACCGTCACCGCCGCTTGGGGCTACCTGGGAGAGTCACCGGATATCGCAGCCTGGGCAGCCGACCATATCTGCCAAACGCCGCTGGACCTGCTGCAACTACTCGATCGCTGAACGTGACGACGGGGACCGAAGTCCCCGCCGGCTTTTCTTTGGTAACAAGGCTCAAGCAGCCTCGGCATAGGCCTTAAGCGGCCAGTGCGAAACGCTCATCGTTGGCGTTTAGAGATTTGCTTCATTAACGTCGATCGCCTGACGAGTTGCCTGCTCACCTTCTCTCACCCCGTCGAAACCAGTACACCCCCCCAGTGGTGGAGGTGGCGGGAATCGAACCCGCGTCCGAAGCGCTTCCGGATTGCCGGAATTACAACCATGCCCGGGATTATGGGGGCTGGCCCCGCCAAGTTCAAGGCTTTCCCCGGCGTTGTACGAGTTACTACACCTTTCCGGCACAAGGAAAGCGAGCATTCTTCCCATGCTTTCAAAAACATAGGGAGCCGACGATTACGCACACGCCTTGGCGTAATTCCTGCGTAACGAGGCAAAGTCCGACGGAGCCCCTTATGAAACTGCAAATCGAACGTCCCCATGTGGAAGCCCTGGTCGCAGCCTTCCCCACGCTATCGCCGCTGGGGGAGCAGTTGCGTTTCGGCAATCGGGTGGAACTGGGGTTCCACCAACTGTCCGTGGACCAACTGGATTTCCTCGGTCGGCGCTACCACCAGGCCGGGCCGCAGATGCAGGGACAGGCCGCCCAGATCGGCACCCTGGTGCAGGCCCTGAAAACCGACGACGAGCGCTTCGATGGCGAGGACCTGGAAAAGCTGATGCCAGCCCTGGCCCAATATCTGGTCAAGGACGGTATCCGCGGTTGGCTGTTCCGCACCCACGCCGGCGGCAAGCCCCTGGCCTATGTGGTCACCCGGCTCGACTACACGCCGCCGGGCCAGGAGGAAACAGCCCGCATCCTGATTGAACTCAAGGCCAATGCCAAGGCCAAACTGGCTACGGAAAACATCATGATCCTGAGCAAGGACGTGGCCGGCCGCACGCTCAGTGAAATCCTCGCCACCAAGGGCTACCTGAAGGAAACGCCGGCATTGATCGCTGCCTACGACGCCAGCGCCGAAAAGTATTTCGACTGGCGTGCCCGCTACGGCGCCCAGTTTTCCGGCCAGGGCACCGGCTACTTCGCCGAGGACCCCACCGCCACCCACCGCAGCACCGATTGGGCCCGCAAGGACATCGTGATCCTCTCCTCCGGCGGCGGCAACGCCCGCCTGGTGAACGACGAGGGCATCATCGGCGAACGCTCCCTCACATTGGAAGCACCGGGGGACATCCTTGGCCGCTATCTGCGCCGGGCCGCCAAGAGCAGCCGCTACAACAGCAAGGTGGAGGACGAGATGGAGCAATCCCAGTCTGTCATCCCCAAGGGCTTGTTCACCGAATTGCCGGTGCACAGCCACATTCTCATGTTCCACCTGGACCTGCACCACCACCTCTGGGTCCATGTGGAGGACGTGGAACCCTACCGCTACCAGCCGGCGCTGAAGAAAAAGCTGATCCTGCGGCCGGAACAGACCGACCTGATCGACATCCTCACCGCCGAGATGGATGTACTGATGGACGACATCGTGGCCGGCAAATCCGGCGGCACCACAGTGCTTTGCGCCGGCCCGGCCGGCGTGGGCAAAACGCTGACGGCCGAGGTCTATTCGGAAATCATCCAGCGTCCGCTCTACCGGGTGCATTCCGGCCAGTTGGGCCTCAACGTGGGGGCCATGGAAACCGCCCTCAAGGACGTGCTGACCCGGGCCCAGCGCTGGGGCGCGGTGATGTTGATCGACGAGGCCGACGTCTACATCAAGCGCCGTGACGACAACATCACCATGAATGCCGTGGTGGGCGTCTTCCTGCGGGTGTTGGAATACTTCAACGGCCTGCTCTTCCTCACCACCAACCGGGCCGACGACATCGACGAAGCCATCGTCTCCCGCTGCATCGCCATCATCAAATACACCCCGCCGGACCGGGAAGCCCGCCGTCGCATCTGGGCAGTGATGACCGAACAGTTCGCCCTCGCCATTCCACCGTCGCTACTCGACACGTTGGCCGATCTGTTCCCCGCGGCCACCGGACGGGACATCAAGGGCCTGGCCAAACTGGTGGCCAAGTATTGCCAGCACAAGGACGTGGCACCGACCCTGGAAGTCTTCCAGCGTTGCTCCATTTTCCGCGGCATGGAATTGGAACACACGACGAGCTAGGCACTCAGCCCCAGGAACTTCCCTGTGCTAGGCTTGTCCTCCTGACCATGGTTGCCCTATCCCGTTTCCTCCTGTTGTTGCTGATTGCCATTGCGCTGCCCTTGCAGGGTTTGGCGGCGGCGACCATGGCCGTCTGTGGCGGCGGGCAAAGCCACACCATGGCGGCTGGCGATATGTCCGCCGCCCACCACCATGGCCACGACCCACGTCATCAGGATGAAGACAAAACATCCCACAAGACGGTCTGTGTCGCCTGCTATGCCTTCTCTCTTCCCGTGTCATTCACCCTGCCCACCCCTGCCACCATCGCCGTGACACCCATCGCCGCGGCAATGCCGGCCTACATCGGCTTCGAGCCGGAAGGCCCGGAACGCCCGCCCAGAACACGCCCCGTCTAATCGTTGTCGGCCGCCCCTAAAGGCGGCCTGTCATCCATCGCACGGCATCACCGTGCAAGACGAGGATTCATCATGAAGCGTTTTTTCAAGTTCCACGCCCCCTTTGCGGCCTGCGTGCTGGCCCTGGCGTTGGCGCCCACCCATGCCATCGCCCAGGGCGCCGATCCGGCCGACCCCGGCGCCCCGGTGCCGCCGGCCAGCTATCACAATGCCCTGCAAAGTTTCCGCTCCGCACCCGATGCACCGGTGGGCGACTGGAAAGCCGCCAATGCCCAAGTAAGCAAAGTTGGTAAGACCGTCACGCCTGCAGCAGATGCCCATGCCGACCACCCGCATGGCGACGCCGAGGCCACGGGAAAAGCCCAGCAGACGCCCGCCGGCCATGAGGCCCATAACGAAGCAAACTGCATGGAACACATGAAGCACAAGGGTATGCACAAGGACATGATGTCCATGGGTGAAGGCAAGCACCACTGCCATCACCCGGGAAAAGGCGACAACGCCGGTCCAATGCATTGCCAGCACGCCATGAAACACGGGGGCGATCATGAATAGCCGCCGACTACCGGCCCTGGCCCTCGGCCTCGTCCTGGCCGGCTGCGCCTCCTTCAGTCCTGATGGCGGCTTCGGCCAGGTGCAGCAAATCGCCCAGGACAAACTGGGCAAGGAAGTCCGCATCGCCAGATCGGCGAACGATCTCCAGCCCATTGCAGACAAGGTGGCGGCCCTGCTCAAGGCCCCCCTCACGGAAGACAACGCGGTGCAGATCGCCTTGCTCAACAACCGCGGCCTGCAAGCCCAATTCCAGCAACTGGGCGTTTCCGAAGCGGACTTGGTACGGGCTGGCGAATGGCCCAATCCCAAGCTATCCCTGTTCAACGCCAGCACCACGGGAAGCAACGGGGTACGGGAATACAAGATCGAGCAGGTGCTGACCTTCAACATTTTCTCGGCATTCACCCTTCCCCAGGCCGTCGCCATGGAAAGCCGCCGCTTCGAACAAACCCAGCGCGCCGTCGCCGAGGACGTGTTGCGCCTGGCGGCGGACACCCGCAAAGCCTGGGTTCAGGCCGTGGCGAACAACGAGACCCTGCGCTACCAGCGGCAGGTGCTTATCGCTGCAGAAGGCGGTGCGGAGCTGGCGGAACGCATGGCCAGGAGCGGCAATTGGAACAAGTTGCAGCAGGCGCGGGAACAGGGCTTTTACGCCGAGGCGGCCCTCGCCCTGGCGCAAGGGGAATTGGCCCTCACCTCCGCCCGGGAAAGGCTGACACGACTCATGGGCCTGTGGGGCGAACAAATCAACTACACCCTGCCGGAGCGACTGCCCGCGCTACCCGCAACAGCCCAGGACATGCCCGATGTGGAAAAGACCGCCATGGCCCAACGCCTGGACTTGCAGGCCGTGAAGCAGGAAACCGAGGCATTGGCTAAGGCCCTCGGCCTGACCAAAACCACGCGCTTCATCAACGTGCTCGAGTTCGGCCCGGCCCGGGTGCAGGAAGGCCCACGGGACAGCGCCTACAAGACCGGCTATGAAATCAGTTTTGAACTCCCCCTGTTCGATTGGGGCAGCGCCAAGGTAGCTCGTGCCGAAGCGAGCTATATGCAGGCCGTTCACCGGGCGGCGGAAACCGCCATCAACGCCCGCTCGGAAGTGCGGGAGGCGTATCAGGGTTATCGCAGCCGCTACGACATCGCCCGCCACTATCGGGATGAAATCGTGCCCATCCGCAAGCGCATTTCCGACGAAAACCTGCTGCGCTACAACGGCATGCTGATCGGCGTCTTCGACCTGCTGGCCGACGCCCGCGCCCAGGTGGCCAGCGTCAACGGCTACATCGCCGCCCTGCGCGATTTCTGGCTGGCCCAGGCCGATCTGGACATGGCCCTGCTAGGCAAGCCGTTGATCACTGCCACAGCTGCCGATAGCGGCAATGCCGCCAACTTCGCCACCGCCGGCGACCATTGACCGAATATCGAAAGGAAACCGTCATGCTTTCCCGTCGCAACTTTTTCCGTACCGCCGTGGCCGCCATCTCCACCGCCACGGTAGGCAAGGCCGCCCTCGCCGCCCTGCCCGAGCTGGTGACCCAGACCAGCGCCGACACCCAAGCGCCCCTCGTTCCCAACAGCGGCCGCCCCTACAACCCGGTGGTCACCCTCAACGGCTGGACCCTGCCCTGGCGCATGAATGCCGGCGTCAAGGAATTCCACCTGGTGGCCGAACCCGTGGTGCGGGAAATGGCCCCCGGTTTCAAAGCCCACCTGTGGGGCTACAACGGCCAGTCCCCCGGCCCCACCATCGAGGTGGTGGAAGGGGACCGGATACGCCTCTTCGTCACCAATCGGCTGCCGGAACGGACCAGCATCCACTGGCACGGCCAGCGCCTGCCCAACGGCATGGATGGCGTGGCGGGCCTGACCCAGCCGGCCATCCAACCAGGTAAAACCTATGTCTATGAATTCGTCGCCCGCCGCGCCGGCACCTTCATGTACCACCCCCACGCCGACGACATGACCCAGATCGCCATGGGCATGATGGGCATGTGGATCACCCATCCCAAGGGCGGTAACCCCCACATCGCCAAGGTGGACCGGGATTTCTGCTTCCTGCTCAATGCCTACGACATCGAGCCCGGTAGCTACACGCCGAAGACCATGACCATGCTCGACTTCAACCTCTGGTCCTGGAACAGCCGCATCTTTCCCGGCATTGACAGCCTCAATGTGCGCCAGGGCGACCGGGTGCGCATCCGCGTCGGTAACCTGACCATGACCAACCATCCGATCCATATGCACGGCCACGAATTCACCGTCACTGGCACCGACGGCGGCGCCATTCCTCCCTCGGCCCGCTGGCCGGAAGTGACCACCGATGTGGCCGTGGGCCAGATGCGGCAGTTGGAGTTTGTCGCCGACGAACCCGGCGACTGGGCCATCCATTGCCACAAGGTCCATCACACCATGAACGCCATGGGCCATAACGTGCCCACCATGATCGGTGTGGACCACCGGGGCATCGCCGCCAAGATCAACCAGCTCATTCCCGACTACATGGTGATGGGCGACCAGGGCATGGGCGATATGACGGAAATGGAAATGCCCTTGCCCGACAACACCGTACCCATGATGACCGGCGACGGCCCCTTCGGCTCCCTGGAAATGGGCGGCATGGTGAGCGTGATCAAGGTGCGCAAGAACCAAAAGCCCGGCGATTACCGCGATCCCGGCTGGTACCAGACCCCCAAGGGCAGCCGGGCCCGGGAGTGGACCGGCCCCCTGGCGGAAGCACCGCGCCAGGCAACCTCTTCGGCACCGGCCGCCACGGAAGTCACCGTGCGCAAACCTAGCGAACACCAACATTGAAGGGAAGGAAAATGAAAAGGGAATACCTGGCCCTCCTCTGGGCAGCCGGCACCCTGCTCCTGGCCGGCAGCAGCCTCGCCCAGGAAAATCATGACCACAACCACGGTGCAGCCGCCGCCGGCGAAGCAAAGAACGATGGGGAGCAAACGTCGTGGACCACGGGCGAGGTGCGCAAGGTCGATCTCGGCCAGAAGCGCATCACCCTCAGGCACGGAGCCATTACCAACCTGGGCATGGATCCCATGACCATGGTCTTCCGGGTGCGGGACGCCAAACTACTGGAGGGCCTGCAAGTCGGCAGCAAGATCCGCTTCCGTGCCGAGCAGGCGGCGGACATTCTTTACCTCACCGAGGTGCAGGCGCTTCAGTAGAATCACCTCCCGTTTCCCGGGCGCACATTCATGGACAAGAAAGTTTTCGGCATTACCGGCCTTTCCGGCAGCGGCAAGACCACCCTCATCGCCAAGCTGGTGGACTGGTTTTGCCAACGGGGGCTCAAGGTGTCCACCCTCAAGCACACCCACCACGGCTTCGACCTGGACAGCCCGGGCAAGGATTCCTGGCGCATGCGGGAGGCCGGCGCCCAGGAAGTGTTCCTGGTGAGCAACAAGCGCCTGGTGCTGTTGCAGGAATTCCGCGACAGCACTGAGCCTACTGTGGCGGAGTTGGTGGCCCGCCTCCAGCCCTGCGATCTGGTGCTGGTGGAAGGCTACAAGCGCGACCCCCTGCCCAAGATCGAAGTGCATCGCCCCAGCCTGGGCAACCCGCCGGTCTGGCCGAGCAATGCCTCGGTGGTGGCCGTGGCGGTAGATGCCGCAACGGAAACCCACCTGCCGCTGCTGGACTTGAACGACACCGACGCCATCGCCCGTTTCATCACCCGCCACGTGGGCCTGGAGATGGACGCCCTGTAGCATTATTGGACAGTCATTGCCGCAAACAATGACATTCGCCTGAGTAGTTTAGGTTTTAAAGAATATTGTAAGTTTGCTCCGCTAAGGTAACGCATCTAGCGTTTGCCGACACCCCATACGCCTCCAGGCGGTGTCGGACAAATGCGGAGGAGACCCAATCGTGAGCGCACCCCAATCCACCCCTATCTCCCTGGCCCGCCTTGCCTATCCGGCCTTGACCGGTCTGGCCGTGGGGATGGCCGGCATCGCCGCCATCGGCGTCAGCGACGGCGCCTATACCTGGCCCGGCTTGGCGGCCTGTGCCCTCTCCGCATTGGCGGTGGGTATCGCCGTCGAGATCCATTACCGCATCGCCATCCAGCAACCCCGCGACCGCCTGCGCCAGTGCATCCGCGCCACGGTGGCCGATGGCGACCTGTCACGGCGCATCCACGAGGCAGGCCCCACCGGGCCGATAGCATCGGACTTCAACGCGCTGTTGGGCAGCTTCCAGGGCATCGTCGGACGGGTGATCTTCAATTCCGAACAAGTGGATGGCTCGGCGAAAAAACTCATCAGCGAAGCGAGCAGTACGGTCGCCGGTTCCGAAAACCAGTACCAGGCCGCCACCTCGGCGGCGGAAGCTGCCGCGTCCATGGCCCAGAGCATCGCCGGTCTGGCGGAAACCACTGGGGAAACCACCAAGATCGCCCAGGCCGCCAGGGAAAGCTCATCCCATGGCGTCACCATCGTCCGCCAGGCCTCCGACGAAATCGGCCGGCTGGCGCTCTCGGTGGAAAACTCCGCCAACGTGGTGTCGGCCTTGGGCCAACGTTCAGAAGCCATTTCCGCCATCGTCCGCACCATTCACGAGATCGCCGACCAGACCAATCTGCTCGCCCTGAATGCCGCCATCGAAGCCGCCCGGGCAGGGGAACAGGGCCGCGGCTTCGCCGTGGTG
>RXJP01000082.1 GCA_003963315.1 Rhodocyclaceae bacterium
ATGACGATGACCAGAAGCTGGATGACGCCTACCTGTACCTGGGCTTCCAGCGTCGGGTGCGCCGTCTGGCCACCGGGCAGGTAACGGACTCCTTCCTCGGCTCCGATCTGATGATCGAGGACTTTGAAGGGTATAACGGCCGTGTGTCCGATATGAAGTGGGTCTACAAGGGCACCAAGAACGTGCTGCTGCCCATGTGGAACCACAACGATCTCAAACTCTCTGAAGAGTTCCATGAGGCTGACGGGTACAAGTACGTTGAGTTCGGCGGCCAGGGCGGTTGCTTCTACCAAGGGGCCTACCAACTGCGCAAGGTCTACGTGTTGGAAGCAACCCCGGTGAATCCCAACCATCCGGTAAGCAAGCGGGTCTTCTATATGGACAGCCAGTTGCAGAATTTGAACGGCGCCATCGAAACCTACGACCGCAAGGGCGAGCTGTGGAAGGTGTGGTCGGTGGGCAAGTCCCATGCTGATGCCCACTTGGCGATGAACAAGGGCTCCGGCATCGGTATTGACGATGCGTACTCCATGGTGGATGTGCAGGCGCGCCATTGCACTACCGGCCAGTTCAAGGGCCAGGTGGATTACAAGCAGAATCCGCCCGCCATGTTCCAAGTGCAGTTCATGCGCGGCGGGGATTAATCCGCAGCGTTCAAAGGCGGCGGGCCTGTATGGCCGCCGCTGGCAAAAAATGAGGGCGCCCTTGCTCGGTTGGGCCAGGGCGTCTTCTTTTAGGAATATTCCGCACAGTCGTATAAGACCTGGAAAAGGTTAATGAGGCGGAAATCCAGAGGAGAGGGTCATGAAGGTCCGAATCGAGGCGCTAGCCAATCTGTTCCCGGGGCTGCGTATATCCCATCGCATCGTGTATATCACGGTGCTGTCCATCGGGTTGTATCTCGTTGCCGCTGCCATTGGCTGGATCGGCATGCAAACCTCCAGCGCTTCACTCAAATCGGTTTATGAAGATCGGGCCGTGCCCATGCAGGATCTCGCTCAGATCGACGCGAATATCCGCGAGGATGCCCTGAACTTGTTGTTTGCTTTCGAAGGTGCGCCAGGACGTCCTGCGGCTGGGTTGATGGATGATTCGACCAGTACGCTGACCAATGCCGTTCGCGACAATGGAAAAAGATTTGAAGGCCTGTGGCAAAAATATCTGGCGTTACCCCACGGCCCGGAAGAAAAAAAGCTTTCCGACGATTTCTATGCCAAGCACCAGGCTTGGCAGGCGAAGCTCAATGCCACGTTAACGGATATCGAAGCCCGCAAGCTCAATAATGCTGAAGTCGTCACAGGCTTCCTTTACGCGGTTCGGGAAGAGCGCCAGGCAGCCCTTGACGCCATGAAGGCGCTGATTGCCTACCAGGCGCAAGTGGCCCGGGATGAATATGAGATTGCTGAAAGCCGGTACCGCTTGAGCCGGTCATTGCTGCTCTTATTTTTGGTGGCAGGCGGATTACTGGTTGGTTTACCCGCTGTGTTAACACTGCGCTATATCACTCGCAGCCTGCGACAAGCGGGGGAGGCCGCTTCGGCCATTGCGGCCGGCGACCTCACCAGAAAAATAGAAATTTCCAGCAAGGATGAAATCGGGGAATTGCTGGGAAGGCTCTCCGCCATGAGGGAAGGCTTGCACCAACTGATTGCCTCCATCCTTGGCAACGTGGCCCAATTGCGACAGCAGGCGGCTGACCTTTCCCAGGCAGCAGGCGCCAGCGCCCAGGCCATCCAACAGCAGTCCCATGCGGCCAGTGCCATGGCGGCTGATATGGAGAAGCTCTCTGCTTCCATAGACCATGTGGGCGACAACGCCCGGGAAGCCCATGCCGTCAGCCAAAACTCCAGCAGCCAGGCCCTGGAGGGTGGTCGCATCATCCACCAGACCGCCGGCGAGATGGAACATGTGGCCAGTGCGGTTAACGAAACAGCAATTACGCTACGGGAGTTGGAAAGTTTCTCCAGTCAGATTTCAGGCATTGTCCAGGTGATTAATGAAATCGCCGATCAAACCAATCTTCTGGCCTTGAACGCTGCTATCGAGGCCGCCAGGGCGGGAGAACAGGGGAGGGGATTCGCCGTGGTGGCTGATGAGGTGAGGAAACTGGCCGAACGTACCGGGGCGTCCACTCAGGAAATCGGCACCATGATCGCCAAGATCCAGGAAGGCACGGAACAGGCAGTGCGGGAAATGGAAGCGGGAGTCAGGCAGGTCACCGACGGGGTCAAACTGGCCCACCAAGCCGGCGATTCGGTGACGGCCATTCGCGGCTCTGCCGAGCGGGCTGCATTGGTGGTGGCAGACATATCCCTCGCACTCAATGAGCAGACGGCGGCTGCCCGGGAAGTGGCGCGTACGGTGGAAACCATCGCCCGCAGTACCGAAGACAACAATGCCACGGTCCAGAAAACCGCAACCCTGGCTCAGCAATTGGCCGGACTGTCAGAACAATTGGCCAGCCTGGCAGGCCGGTTCAGAATTTCCTGAGGGGGTTTTCATGATTCAACATCGTCGCCTTTTTTCAATCTTCCAGATTATCGTCTTGGCTTCCGCCATTGGTCTTATCGCCTTGGACGGAGGAGGGCGGGATTTGACGATTGTGTTTGCTACGATCCTGATTGTCGCTTGCCTTTTCGCTTGGAGATGGGGGGTCAAACTTGCCGCCTCCATTCCTGCGGCGGCGGTTCCGGATGGCCATGCCCCCGATGAAAACGCCTTGGTGGGGTTAGGTCGCAAGAGTCGCACCTTGATCGCGGACAATGCCACCTTGGTATCCCGTTTCACCCAGGTGGTCAGCGCTGGTGACGCGCTGTTTACCCGGGTGGGCAATGCCAATCGGGCAGCGGTGGAAGTGGTGACGGGCAATGAAACCTTGGCCCAGACTGCCGCCGAGCTCATGGCCCATGTGCAGGAAGCCAGCGCCCTTGCCAATCAGGGCAGCCTCCAGGTCAAGGACGCCGCCCTGGCGGTAAATCGCGTCGCTGTTTCCGTTGCAGCCACTGAGCAGGAATTTCGTACCGTGGTGAAAAATTCCGAAAGCATAGGTTCCGTCATCAGCATCATCCAGAGTATTGCCGGGCAGACCAATCTGCTGGCCCTCAATGCTGCCATCGAAGCCGCGCGGGCCGGGGAAATGGGACGCGGCTTTGCCGTGGTGGCAGACGAAGTGCGCAAGCTGGCGGAGCGTACCGCCGTGGCCACGGTGGAAATCCAGACCATGGTGGAAAGTATCGTCGCTACCACTCGTACTATGAACGGGCAATTGGCCACTTCTCAGACCGAAGTGGACGTTGCGGTCAGCATGGCGGATCATGCTGCCAAAGTTATCCAGGACATCCAGGAAAAATCGTCTTCTGCGGTCACTGCGGCGGAAGCTATTGCTGCGGCATCCTCCCGTCAGGTGGATGTGGGTAGGCATTTGAAGGAGGAAACCGACGGCTCCGCCAGTCAGACAGAATCGGTGCGGGCCGCGGTGGAAGAATGCAACAAGGTGCTCCGGCAGCAGACGCGGCTGGTGGAGGAAGTGAAGGATGCGGCCTCGGAACTGACCACCGCCATGCACCCTTTGGAAAAACTGCTGGACGGCGTAGAGGAAATTCGTGCCAACAACGTGCTGGTGATGAATTCGCGCCAGGTGTCGGAAGCAGAACCGCCTATTAATCGCGCCCGGGCCATAGACAAGCGCAACGAAGATATTTGGTCCGCATTCAGAGTCCAAGGCGGCGGGCAAGCCGGCGATCTGTGGGAGTGTTATGAAGCGTGGCGCCACCAATGGCGTAGCGCCCAGGAGTTGGCGCTGCGTGGAGACTTCGCCAACGTGAGGGTCGTCGTTCCCAAAATGGTGCGGCCAGCTTACGATCGCCTGAAGGAGGCCCTCGATAAGGCATGCCTGCAGGTCGGCGTCCAGGTCTGAAGGCTATCCCGGATTGAAAGCCAGTGAGACATGGCTGAAGATTACAAAACCACGGAAACAGAGACCTTACAGGAGATGGTGCGGGTCATGATGGCCCATCATTTCTCCCTCCGGGTGGCCGTGACGGCATTGCTCAGAACGCATCCGGACGCTGAAGAGGCGCTCAAGTATTTTGACCACGTCTCCGAATCCCTGCGGGCCACCTTGCTTCATTCAAACTGGTCCGAGGCGAGGATAGATGAGTTCGAACGCAATCTCGCCGGTTTGCGCCGCGACCTGAGCCACGACCCCGTGAGCCGAAGCACGAACAAGGGGTAGCCTTCCCGCAGGCGGTTTCAGCAGCCGCTTGAAAGACAAAGGCCCGAGCCGGATAACCGGACTCGGGCCTTTTCCCTTGGTGCGCGGGATCAGGCGTCGGCGCGCACTGCGCGCTTACGCTCGTGTTCCTTTAGGTAACGCTTGCGCAGGCGGATGGACTTGGGCGTGATTTCCACCAGTTCGTCATCGTCGATGAATTCCACGGCCGACTCCAGGGTCAACTTGATCGGCGTGGTCAGGCGCACGGCTTCGTCGGTGCCGGAGGCGCGGACGTTGGTGAGCTTCTTGCCTTTGATGGGGTTTACCACCAGGTCGTTATCGCGACTATGGATACCGATGATCATGCCTTCGTACAGTTTGTCGCCGGGGCTGACGAACATGCGGCCTCGGTCTTCGAGGTTCCACAGTGCATAGGCCACGGCTTCGCCGTCTTCCTGGGAGATCAGCACGCCGTTGTGGCGGCCGGGCAGGTCGGGCTTGACCGGCTTGTAGTCATCGAAGATATGGCTCATCAGGCCGGAGCCGCGGGTCATGGTCATGAAGTCGGACTGGAAGCCGATCAGGCCGCGGGCAGGGATGTGGTATTCCAAACGGGTACGGCCTTGGCCATCGGATTCCATATTGGTCAGTTCGCCGCGGCGACGGCCCAGTTCTTCCATGACGCCGCCCTGGTGGGCGTCTTCCAGGTCAATGGTAAGGTTTTCGTAGGGCTCGTATTTCTCGCCGTCGATTTCCTTGAACACGACGCGGGGTTTGCCCACGGCCAGTTCGAAGCCTTCACGGCGCATGTTTTCCAGGAGGATGGTCAGGTGCAGCTCACCACGGCCCGAAACGCGGAACAGGTCCGAGTCGGCGGTGTCTTCCACACGCAGGGCGACGTTGGTCAGCAGCTCCTTGGTCAGGCGGTCGCGGATCTGGCGGCTGGTGACGAACTTGCCTTCGGTGCCGGCCAGAGGGGAGGAGTTCACCATGAAGTCCATGTTCAGGGTGGGTTCGTCCACGGTCAGCATGGGCAGGCCGACGGGGTTGTCCTTGTCGCAAATGGTGACGCCGATACCGATGTCTTCCAGGCCGGAGATGATGATGATGTCGCCGGCTTCGGCTTCATCAACGGCGACGCGATCCAGTCCTTGGAAACCCAGCACCTGGTTGATGCGGCCGGACGCGACCTGTTGTTCGTGGTTCATCACCACCACGGCCTGGCCGGGCTTGATGCGGCCATTGAGCACGCGGCCGACGCCGAGGCGGCCGGTGTAGGTGGAGTAGTCCAGCGCCGCCAATTGCAATTGCAGGGGGGCATCGGGGCTGCCGCTGGGGGCTGGCACGTGGGAGAGCACGGTCTCGAACAGGGCCACCATGTCGCTGGTTTCCTCTTCCAGCTTGAGCTTGGCAAAGCCGTTCAGGCCGGAGGCGTAGACGATGGGGAAGTCGAGCTGTTCGTCGGTGGCGCCGAGCTTGTCGAACAGGTCGAAGGTCTGGTCCACCACCCAGTCGGCACGGGCGCCGGGACGGTCCACCTTGTTGATCACGACGATGGGGCGCAGGCCCAGGGCAAGCGCCTTCTTGGTGACGAAGCGGGTCTGGGGCATGGGGCCCTCGACCGCATCCACCAGCAGCAGCACGCCGTCCACCATGCCCAGTACCCGCTCCACCTCGCCGCCGAAGTCGGCGTGGCCCGGGGTGTCCACGATGTTGATGTGGGTGCCGTTGTAATCGATGGCGGTATTCTTGGCCAGGATGGTGATGCCCCGTTCCTTTTCCAGGTCGTTGCTGTCCATGACCCGTTCGTCCACCTGCTGGTTGTCGCGGAAGGTGCCGGACTGGCGCAGCAGTTGGTCCACCAGGGTGGTCTTGCCGTGGTCAACGTGGGCGATAATGGCGATATTGCGTAGGGCGCGAGACATGGGGAATCCTGTGGGTAATGTGCCGAAGCGGCTGTGCTGGAACGAAGCGCGATGGCAGTGCCGGCAAACGGTGCTGCGGTGCGCAAAAAGGGGCGCATTCTACCATGAGCGTAAAGCCCGGTTCGATGAAAATTTCGTGGAGAGACAAATAGATGCTTGCAGTGATCGGCGGTAGCGGTCTGACCCAACTGGCCAATCTGGAGGTGGACCGGCGGGAGGTGGTGCGTACCCCCTGGGGCGACCCCTCCGGTCCGCTGACCTTCGGTCGTATCGGTGGCCAATCGGTGGTATTCCTGGCCCGGCATGGTTACGGCCACAGTATTCCGCCCCACAAGGTGAATTACCGGGCCAATATCTGGGCCCTGATCAAGGAGGCGAAGGCGAATCGTATTGTTTCCGTGGCCTCCGTGGGCAGCATCCGCCGGGATCTGGGCCCGGGCACACTGGTGATTCCCCATCAGATCATCGACTACACCTCCGGCCGCGAATCCACGTTCTTTGATGGTGGGGAAGGGCAGGTGGTGCATGTGGATTTCACCCATCCCTATAGCGAGGAAATGCGGGCCGAGCTGTTGCGGGCTGCGGAAGTGGCTGGGGTTCAAGTGCTGGAGGGCGCCGTCTATGCCACCACCCAGGGGCCGCGGCTGGAAACGGCAGCGGAAATCAACCGCCTGGAGCGCGACGGTGCCGACATCGTGGGCATGACCGGCATGCCGGAAGCCGTATTGGCGCGGGAGCTGGACGTGCCCTATGCCGCCCTTTGCGTGGTGGCCAACTGGGGGGCGGGGCGGGCCGACAGCACGGAGGGCATCCGCTTCGAACGCATCGAGGAAGTGCTCCATGCCGCCATGGGTGAAGTACGGCAAGTGATTTCGGGCTTGTGCACCGAGGAATTCTGCCCGACATGACGGGGCCGGGGACGGAGGAAAATCCATGATCCATCCCATCCTGCGCATGGGTGATCCCCGGCTGCTGCGGGTGGCCGAGCCGGTCTCGGCCTTCGGTACGGCGGAACTGGCAACCCTGGTGGCCGACATGCAGGACACCATGCGTGCCGCCGATGGCGTTGGGCTGGCGGCGCCCCAGATCGGTGTGAACTTGCGTCTGGTGATTTTCGGTTTCGAACACAGCGAACGCTATCCCGATGCCCCGGCGGTACCTTACACGGTGCTGCTGAATCCTGTGTTGACACCGCTATCGCCGGAGCAGGAGGAAGGCTGGGAAGGGTGCCTTTCGGTGCCCGGACTACGGGGCTGGGTGTCGCGCTGGAAACATTTGCGCTACAGCGGCATGGCCCCGGATGGCACGCCCATTCAACGGGAGGTGGAAGGATTCCATGCCCGGGTGGTGCAGCACGAATGTGATCACCTGGACGGCGTGCTTTATCCCATGCGGGTGCGGGACTTTACCCGCTTCGGTTTTACCGAGGAACTGTTTCCCGAGGGCGGGGCAGGGGACGAATAAACAAGGCCGCCCACGGGCGGCCTTGTTATTTCTGGTGATCTGCTGTCAGCGGACGAAGTAATACCCCACTGCCACCACTACATCGCCTACCTTGCGGAAAAAGGCGTGTTTGTATTCCACCTTTTCAGTCACCGGGTTGCGCCAGACGTATTCCAGTTCGCCCTGGCCCTTGGCCTTGGCGATGTCGATGATCTCCGCGGCCACTGCCTTGCCTTGGTCATCTTGCAGGCTCAGGGCCTTGGTGCCCACTAGCTTGGGCGTCGCGCCGTGGGCGAGGAAGCTGCCATCCTTGGTATCCAGGGCGAAGACGTAGAGATCGTCCTGCTTGAAACTGCTGTTGAACTTGTTGAATTCGGCAAAAGCCTTTTTCGGGTCGGCTTCCACCGCCGTCACGGCTTTGTCCAGCAGCCCCTTGGCCTGCTCAGGCGTGGCGCGGGGAATGTAGTAGCCCACGGCAATGATGCGGGTCCCCACCTTCTGGAAAAGCGCCACCTTGCGCTCCACCTTGTTCTTGTCGGCGGGATTGATCCAGCGGTATTCCTCCTGCCCGGTTTCGTCGGTCTTGGCTTTATCCAACATTTCCTTGAAGAATGCCTTGCCATTGGCATCCTTCATCTTGGTCACGTCCATGCCCAGCAGATCGGAGGATGGCCCTCCGCTGGCCAGCATGCGGCCGCCGGTGCTGACGACATAGATATAAAGGTCACGGTCCAGGAATTCGGCCTTGCCGCCGAAGGCCACCAGGGCGGCATCGCCCTTTTCCTTGAAGTAATCCACGCCTTTTTGCAGCAAGGCCTTGGCGCGGGCGGCTTCCGCCGTTGCGGCGCTGGCGACGACATTCTTGTCCTTGCCGGCATCGGCGGCATGGAGGGCCTGGATGCTGGCGAAGGCCAGCACAAGGCTCAGGGCGGTGGTCTTTAACAAGGAATATTTGCGCGACATGCTGGGTCTCCTGGGAGGCGTTGGGCTATCAAGCCGTAATGCTAAGGAAAAATGGGAAAAAGGATTTGTTTTTTCTCAAAGATCCGGTCTTGCTTTTCTTATTCCAGACGGGCCAATAGTTGACGGGCCGAGTTCTCGTGAATGACCAGCGCCAGCTTCATCATGGCCCGGGTGGCGCCCACGAAGAGCTTGCGCAGGGCCTTGTCGTCCAGGGTATCGAAATCGATCTCGGCCAGGATCACTGCCGGGGCTGATTGGCCCTTGAAACGGTAGACCGACTCCATCAGCACATCGCCCTCGCCGTAGATCGGCTGTCCCAACAGGTCGTAGCGGCCGCTGAAAGTTTTGAGGGTGTTGGATCCCAAGCGGTCGTGGCGCATCAGATGGGAACGCTCGCGGCCGTGGTAACTGAGCAGAGCCAGATCCGTTTTGCGGAAGCCGGCGGAATAGAACTGGCGGATGGCCTCCTTCACCTGTTGCAGCAGGGCGGCGTCATCAGCGTAGGTGAGAAACTCCACTTCGCTGCCGGCAAAGGGGGAACCGGCTTCGATACCCCGCGGAAAGTCGCCCGTCGGCAGCAGTGCATTGAGAAACTGCACTACTGGGCGCGGGCAGCGATAGTTGGTGTCCGTCCGCAGGCCCACCCAGCCGGGCAGGGGAACGGCCGGACGGTCATACAGGTTTTGCAGCGGGTCTTCCAGCCAGATCATGCGGCTCTCGGGCTGTACATGGCGCAGCAACTGGTCGCGCCATTCCACGGAAAAGTCCTGGCCTTCGTCCACGATCAGGGTATCGGCCATCAACTCGGCGGGAACCGGCAGCGCGACGGCTTGCTGGGTCATACGGGCGAAGGCATCGGGCTGGCTGAAGTCGGGGGTGATGCCGTTGAGGCGCAGGATCTGGTCGCAGAGGGTGTGGTAGGTGCAGGCGATGCCGCCGGCAGGGGCGATGCGGGCGAAATGGTCGGCCAGGGGGCGGTTGAAGCAGACGAACAGGGGCTTCTTGCCGGCCTCCAGGGTGGCCCGGTATTCCGCCAGGGCCAGTTGCGTCTTGCCCGACCCGGCGGTGCCGGTGACCCGCAAGCGGAAAGGCGCCATGTCCAGTTGCCGCGCCCAGTGGGCCAGGCCGCCGGCAACCCGCGTCACCAGACCCCGGGCGCGGCCCATCAGGGCGCTGACATCGGGTTCGAGCTGGATCAGGTCGCGCAGGAACTGGTGTACCGACCGGGCCTGGCCGGCGTTATGGCTGTCTTCCCGGCCCTCGGGCAGGATGTGGCGGATTTCCGATACCAGCCGCTCCCGCCGGCCGGCATCCACGATCCGCTCCGGCGCCAGGCCGGCGGTGTGGGGCTGTTTGACCTTGTAGTCCGGACAGTAGAGCAGGGCATCCAACAACACCCCGGTGCAGCCATTGCGGCTGCGCAGTTTGCTGGTGAGGCTGTCCCGGTTGCGGGCCATCTGCACCGCCACGGGTTTGGGCTTGCCGCCGTAATGCTTGATCAGGCCATCGGCGGTTTCATCCAGGAAGCCGCTTTTCTGCTCGATCAGCAACAGGTTGCCGGCCTGGTTGACGATGACGAAGTCGATTTCACCGAACACCGCATAGCCTCGTTCGATGCAGGTCCAATGCACACCGTGATAGACGGTGTAGCCGTCGGGCAGGCCGCTTTCCAGGAGGGACAGGGTTTCGATTTCCCGCTGGGCGGCGCCGGTGACGGCCAGTTCGCGCCAGCCGTCGGGGATGATGTGGGCCATGGCATGGGGGATGGAAAGGAATGAGCCGAATGGTAACGGATACGGGGGCGGTATCATCTCGCCTCTTTGCTTCGGGAGTCACGGGTGGATAGGGAGGGAATCGCGTCGCTGGCCGCTTTCGTGCGTAATCATCCGAGCCTGTTCGTGCTGACCGGGGCGGGGTGCAGCACTGCCTCGGGCATTCCCGACTATCGGGATGCCGCCGGCCAGTGGAAACGCCGCCAGCCGGTGCGGCACCAGGAGTTCGTCGCTTCAGAAGCCGTGCGCAGGCGTTACTGGGGGCGCAGCCTGTTGGGCTGGCCCATCCTCGGCGACGCCAGTCCCAACGCCGCCCACCGCGCCCTGGCGCGACTGGAGGAGGCCGGGCACATCCATCACCTGCTGACGCAGAACGTGGATGGGCTGCACCAGAAGGCTGGCAGCCGACGGGTGACGGAGCTCCACGGCAGCATCGCCGAAGTGATTTGCCTGGATTGCGGCGCAGTCAGCCCCCGCCGGGATTTGCAGGAACGGTTGGCGCAAGGCAATGGCTGGTTGCTGGAGCAAGCTGCGCACTCCCCCCAGGCGCCCGATGGCGATGCGGATATCGAAACGGATTTTTCTGCTGTGGCAGTGCCGGACTGTCTGGCTTGCGGCGGCGTGCTGAAGCCCCATGTGGTGTTCTTCGGCGATGTCGTGCCGAAGCACCAGGTGGAGGCCGCCATGGCTGATCTGGCGGCCGCGGATGGGATGCTGGTGGCGGGTTCCAGCCTGATGGTGTATTCCGGTTACCGCTTCTGTCTCAAGGCGGCGGAACTGGGCAAACCCATCGCCGCCGTGAACCTGGGGCAAACCCGGGCCGACAGCCTGTTGGCGCTGAAACTGGCGCAAGCGTGTGATACCGCCTTGCCCTGCCTGCTGGATGAACTTGAATTGAACCTTTTAACGCATTGAACGGAACGTCGTGAGTCTTATTGCATCCTTATCCAACGCCTGCCTTGCTTTCGGCCATGTGGCCCTGCTCGATCATACGGAGCTGCAATTGCAGTCCGGGGAGCGCGTGGCCCTGATCGGCCGCAACGGCACGGGCAAGTCCAGCCTGCTCAAGGCCCTGGCCGGCGAGGCCCACCTGGATGACGGTGATGTCTGGCTCGCCAATGGCACCCGTGTTGCCCATGTGCCCCAGGAGCCCCGCTTCGATCCGGACAGTGAGGTGTTCGATGCCGTGGTGGCCCAGGCCGGCGGCGCCGCCCAATTATTGCGGGATTACCATCACCTGATCCACAGTGCCGGCGAGGATCCGGCCCAGCTCGACAAATTACATGAACTGCAAAATGCCCTGGAAGCGGTGGGCGGTTGGGCTATTGAGGCCCGTATCAGCCGGGTGCTGGAAACGCTCAAACTGAAGGAGGATGCCCTGGTGGGCAGCCTCTCCGGTGGCGCCAAGAAGCGCCTGGCCCTGGCCTGCGCCTTGGTGGGCGAGCCGGATCTGCTGTTACTGGACGAGCCCACCAACCACCTGGATGTGGACGGCATCCTCTGGCTGGAGGAGCTGTTGCTGGGTTTCGCCGGCAGCGTGCTGCTGATCACCCATGACCGCCGCTTCCTCGACCGGGTGGCGACCCGCATCGTCGAACTGGACCGCGGTCATCTGACCAGCTTCCCCGGCAACTTCAGCCAGTACCAGGAACGCAAGGCCCAATTGCTGGAGGCGGAGGAAAAGGCTAACGCCCGCTTCGACAAACTGCTGGCCCAGGAGGAGATCTGGATCCGCAAGGGGGTCGAGGCGCGGCGAACCCGCAGCGTGGGGCGTATCGCGCGGCTGATGGAAATGCGCAAGGAAAGCGCGGAGCGGCGCAACCGCTTGGGCCAAGTGGATTTGCAAGTGGACAAGGGCGAAGCTTCGGGGCAACTGGTGGCGGAACTCTCCCACGTCAGCAAACGCTACGAGGGGCGCGCCATCGTCGACGATTTCTCCTGCCGCATCCTGCGTGGCGACAAGATCGGTTTGATCGGCCCCAACGGCGCCGGCAAGAGCACCCTCATCAAATTGATCCTCGGCGAAATCCAGCCCGACGCAGGCCAGGTGCGCCTTGGCACCAAACTCAATATCGCCTATTTCGACCAGATGCGCGCCCAACTGGACGAGGAGGCTACCTTGGCCGACACCATCAGCCCCGGCTCGGAATTCGTCGAGATCGGTGGCAAGCGCAAGCATGTGATCGGTTATCTCGGCGAATTCCTTTTCGCCCCCGAGCGGGCGCGGTCCCCCGTGCGTACCCTCTCTGGCGGCGAGCGAAACCGCCTGCTGCTGGCCCGTTTGTTCGCCCAGCCGGCCAACCTGATTGTGCTGGACGAGCCCACCAACGATCTGGACATAGAAACCCTGGAACTGCTGGAAGAGCTGATGCAGGACTACCCCGGCACCCTGCTGCTGGTGAGCCATGACCGCGCCTTCCTCGACAACGTGGTGACCCAGACCATCGCCTACGAGGGCGATGGTCGCTGGAAGGAATATGTCGGCGGTTATGCCGATTGGGAACGGATGCGGCCGGCCGAACGGGAGTCCCTTGCAAAGCAGGCGTCCAAACCGGCCGAACCGGCCAAGCCTGCCGGCAAAGGCAAGGCAAAGTCTGTTCTCAGCTACAAGGAACAGAAGGAGCTTGAGGCATTGCCCGAACGCATTGCCGCGTTGGAGGCAGAGCAACGTGTCATCGCCGAACGCCTGGCGGACGGCGCCATCTACCGGGATGCGCCCGACGAAGCCAAGACCCTCAACGAAAGGGCGGTGGCCATCGAAGATGAATTGCTGGCCGCCATGGAACGTTGGGAGGCATTGGAAACGAAGGCGGCCGAGGTAGCCGGCTGAAACCGGGAACGATTTTTGCGGACGGAAGCCTCATGCAACTTCGCTACCCAAAATCCTTCTTCAAACTGCTTTCAGTGGGGTTCCTGCTGGCAGTATTGCCTTTGGGCGCGGCGCTCCTGGCAGACACTGTCGCCATTGGCCGACTTTCCGCCCAGAGCCGTCAGGCCGTGTTCGACACGGCGCGTATCGCCCACGGTAGCCGCCAATTGGCTGAATCGGTCACCGCCCTGGAACGGTCGGCTTTGCAAGGCCTGGTTCTGCGGGATGAGGCCCTGTGGCAGACCTATCGGGTGAGGCGTCAGGAGTTTCTCGATTACGGCGAGCATTTGGGCCAGTTGCCCCTGGATGGCGATACGCGCAATCTGCTGGCCACCTTGCTGAAAACGGAGGCCGAGATCGACGATCAGGTCACCGGCCCGGAGCGGCGGAAGATGACGACGCAACAGTTGTCCCGTAGTTATGCAAAGGTCTTTACCCTCAGTCGTCAACTGTTGAGTTATGCCAACGAGGCCATCGACCGGGAGGCGGAGGCGCTGCGCATCCGGGCGGAGGAGACCGAATCCAGGGCCTGGCGGCAATTGATCGTGGTATTGCCGGCAGCGATTTTCCTGGTGGCGGGTTTCACCTATTTGCTGGGCAAGCCCATCGGCCAGTTGGAAGCGGGTATCCGCAGCCTGGGGGAGCATCGTTTCGAGCAGCCCATCCATGTGGAAGGTCCCCAGGATCTGGAACAGTTGGGGGAACGATTGGAATGGCTGAGACTGCGTCTGGCCCATCTGGAAGAACAGAAAAGCCGCTTCCTCCGCCATGTGTCCCATGAGCTGAAGACGCCGTTGACGGCGGTGCGGGAAGGGTCGAATCTCCTTGCCGAGGGCGTCGCGGGGCCGCTTTCGACCCGACAACAGGAGATTGTTGCGATCCTGTGGGAAAACAGCATGCATTTGCAGCGCTTGATCGAAGGCCTGTTACGTCATGGCGAAACGGAATTCCTCCAGTCCAAGCTGAATATCCAACCGGTTCAGCCCCGCGAGATCATGCAGGCGGTAGCCGAGAAGCAGCGCATCGCCCTGGAGGCGCGGCAGTTGAAGCTTGACCTGGTGGCAGAGCCTTTCACCATGCAGAGTGACCCCGATAGGTTACGAGTGATTCTGGACAATCTTTTGTCCAATGCCGTGAAGTACTCGCCGGAGGGCGGCACCATCCGCCTGAGCGCCCAGCAGGAGGGCAGTTTGATGCGTTTGCAGGTGTTGGACGACGGGCCGGGCGTCGCCGCGGTCGATCGGCCGTTCGTGTTCGACGCCTTCTATCGGGGCCGGGCCACGGCCAAGGGGGCGGTGAAAAGCACCGGCCTCGGTTTATCCATCTGCCGCGACCACGTTGAAACCTTGGGCGGTACGATAGAGATTGGCGAAGGCCGTGGCGATTTCACTGTGATCCTGCCTCGGGGAGAGATCAATGGGTGAGTATGGATTTCTTATCCCATCAAGGGCGTATGAACGACGATGCCGCAAAGGGATCGGGGTTCTGTTGATCTGTATCGCCTCCGTCCTGGCGTTGGCGGGGTGTGGCAGTTTGCGTTCCCCCGCTGCCAATTCGGCCGCCAAACCCGGCGCTGAGCGGCCAGGGGCGGATGCGATTGCGATGCTGCATTACTTCGATACCTTGCGCGGGCTCTCGGGGGTAGAGCTGGAACAGGAACAGGACAGGCAACGCAAGGCCTATATCAAAGACAAGTCCGATGTACGTCGCATCCAATACGCCATGGCCATGAGTGTCCCCAGTGCATCGATAGCCGACCGTCGCTTGGCTTTGGCGGCCCTGGAGCCCATGATGAAGGAAACCAAGGGGCATGATCCGGATTTACGTCTTTTGGCTTTGCTGCTGTTTTCGGAGCAGCGCCGCAGTGATGAATTGGAGAAAAAATTGGAAGCGTTGAAGGACATTGAGCGCAGCCTGCTGCAACGGGACCAGGGCGCCGCGCCGGGCGTGAAACCATGAGTGGGGCCCGCTTGTTGTTGGTGGACGACGATCCTGATCTATTGCGCCTGCTGGCCATCCGCCTCGAGTCCGCCGGCTATGGCGTCACCACCGCACGCAGCGGTGAATCCGCCTTGGCGCATTTGGCGGCAGAGCGTCCGCAGCTTGTCATCACCGATATGCGCATGCCGGGCATGGACGGCAGCGCCCTGTTCGACGCCATCCGCGCGGCCCATCCCATGCTTCCCGTCATTATCCTCACCGCCCACGGCACCATTCCCGAAGCGGTGGCCGCCACCCAGCGTGGCGTGTTCAGTTATCTGACCAAGCCCTACAACCCCCAACAACTCTTGGAACAAGTGGCCCAGACCCTGCGTCTGTCGGCCTCTCCCGTGGATCAGGACGATGGGGGGTGGCGCGAAGAGATCGTGACCCAGAACAACACCATGGAAGACCTGCTCTCCCGTGCCAGGCTGGTAGCGGTGGGAGAGGCCAGCGTGCTGTTGCGGGGCGAGTCGGGTAGCGGCAAGGAGATGCTGGCCAAGGCCATTCATCTTGCCAGTCCCCGCCGCGATGGCGCTTTCATTGCCGTCAATTGCGGTGCGATTCCGGAAAATTTGTTGGAGTCGGAACTGTTCGGCTATGTCAAAGGGGCCTTCACGGGTGCTAGCCGCGACCATCTCGGTCTGGTGCGGGAAGCCGACGGCGGCACCTTGTTCCTTGATGAAATCGGCGATATGCCCTTGCCGCTCCAGGTCAAGCTGCTGCGGGTGCTTGAGGAGCGGGAAGTCCGCCCGGTGGGGGCGAACCGCAGTTACAGCGTGGATGTGCGGGTGATCAGCGCCACCCATCGCGACCTGGAAACGGAAATGGCCGAGGGTCGCTTCCGAAGCGATCTGTTTTATCGCCTCAACGTCGTGACTCTGGCCATCCCGTCCCTGGCCGAGCGGCGGGACGATATTCCCCTCTTGGCCAACCACTTTCTGCGACGTCTGGCGAAACGCTACCGCAAGGAGATCAACGGTTTTGCGCCCGAGGCCATGGAGCTGTTGGCGCGGGCCGCCTGGCCCGGCAATGCGCGGCAGTTGCTCAACGTGGTGGAGCAGGCGGTGGCCCTGGCCACTGCAACCATGATTCCTGCGGCGTTGATCCAGAGCGCCATCCGCGAGGTGGCCGAAGTGGTTCCCTTCGACGAGGCCCGGCGGCGCTTCGAAAGCGATTATTTGGCCCATTTGCTGAAGACCACCGGTGGCAATGTGGCCCAGGCCGCCAAGCTGGCCCAGCGCAACCGCACTGATTTCTACAAATTGCTCCAGCGTCATTCCCTGGATCCCGCGTTATTCAAATAACCGGGAGTCGGACTGCGTAGTGCTTCGCAGTCCATTGTCGCCATTTGGCGACGCGACGAGTTCCTTTCCTATCAAGCGCTTACCTGTCCGGCAGGATGAACTGTCGCCGTCCGGCGACAGTTGCTGGCCACCGGGAAATTGCGTTTTCCATTCATCGTGTTGATTCAAATGGTTTTTCCTGTTTGGCACGGCGGTTGCGGTAATAAGGCCACGGGCAGCATGAACTGTCCGTCAACATCAGGAGAAACCTCATGCAACGCCCTCTTTTCAACAATCTTCCCGACAAAAACTTCCGGCTAGCCGGAAGCGTGATCGTCCTGTTGCTCATTGCCGTGGTGGCCCTTGGCTTAGGTGGCTGCACCAGCAACCCCTCAAAACAGGACATCGGGACCGTCAGTGGCGCGGTGATCGGCGGCATCGTCGGCTCCACGCTAACGGGCGGTAGTGGTGCGGGCACCGTGGGCGGTGCTGCGGCCGGCAGCTATATCGGCAATCGGATTGGTCGTGACCTGGATCGCCGCTAATGAACCTGCCTACGCATTTCAACAAAGGAGAAACGGCCATGAATACGCGTCCGAAATTGCTTTATCCCTCCCTGATCGCTGCGGCGATATCCGTGACCGCCGTGAGTCTGGCGGGCGTGGCGGCTCTGACTGGCCATTTGCCCAGCGCCAGCGCTGCGGCGGATGCGGAGGCTCAGGCTAAGCACGCCGAGGCCGCGAAGCCAACCTGTGCGCTGTGTGGCGTGGTGGAAAGCGTGCGTTTGGTGGAGCACAGAGGTGAGGGCAGCGGCCTCGGTGCTGTGGCCGGTGGCGTGGCCGGCGCGGTGCTTGGCAACCAGTTGGGCAACGGCAATGGCCGTACGGCCATGACCCTGATCGGCGCCGGTGGCGGCGCCTATATGGGCAACGAGATGGAAAAGAACTCCAAACGTAGCAGTTCCTATCAGGTGCGCGTGCTATTGGACAACGGCACGGTACGTACCCTCTATCAGCATGAGGTGCCCTCGGTGGCCGCCGGTGATCGGGTCAAGATTGCCAATGGGATTGTGGTGCCGGCCTGATGCGGAATAGGGTCATGAAATCGGATCATTGCCGTCGCCGCCGTTTGCGGAGGACGCTTACTTATGCGTTGCTGGGGGTGACTCCGGCGTCCCTGGCTGGTTGCGAAGGGGCCTCACTGACCATGTTCGGCGTGGGTACCTCCGCCGGGGTACAGCACACGCCGAACGGCATCACCTACCGCACCTTCCGCCCGGGTTAAGAGTGCAAGCCTGGTC
>RXJP01000111.1 GCA_003963315.1 Rhodocyclaceae bacterium
TTGCTGCTGGCGGCCCTGTCCGCCGGCGTGACGGATATCCACGACCTGCTGGATTCCGATGACACCCGGGTCATGCTTGATGGCTTGAAAAAACTGGGTGTGGGTCTGGAGTCCATCGGCCTCAACTGCTGGCGTGTTCATGGCGTGGGCGGGCCTTTCCCGGTCAAACAGGCCGATCTTTTCCTCGGCAATGCGGGCACTGCCTTCCGTCCTTTGACGGCGGCCTTGGCCCTGTCCGGCGGCCATTACCAACTGTCCGGCGTGCCCCGCATGCACGAGCGTCCCATCGGCGATCTGGTGGACGGCCTGCGCCAGATCGGCTGCGAGGTGTCCTACCTTGCCAACGCAGGCTATCCGCCCCTGGCCGTGAAGCCGGCCAAGGTGGCGCTGAGTGCCCCCATCAAGGTGCGCGGCGACGTGTCATCCCAGTTCCTCACCGCCTTGCTGATGGCGTTGCCCCTGAGCGGCCAGGAAGCCACCATCGAGATGGTGACGGAGCTGATCTCCAAACCCTATATCGAAATTACCCTCAAACTCATGGCCCGCTTCGGCGTCAAGGTGGAGCGGCAAGGTTGGGAGCGCTTCGTCATTCCCGGCGGCCAACGCTATGCCAGCCCCGGCGTCATCTATGTCGAGGGCGATGCGTCTTCGGCCTCCTATTTCCTCGCGGCCGGCGCCATTGGCGGCGGTCCGGTGCGAGTGGAAGGCGTAGGCAAGGACAGCATCCAGGGCGACGTGGCCTTTGCCGATGCCCTGGCCACCATGGGCGCCCGGATCACCATGGGGCCGAATTGGATCGAAACCCGCGTCCCCGCCGATGGCAAGCTCAAAGCCTTTGATCTGGATCTGAACCACATTCCCGACGCCGCCATGACCTTGGCCGTGGCCGCCCTGTTCGCCGACGGCCCTTGCACCCTGCGCAACATCGCTTCCTGGCGGGTCAAGGAAACCGACCGCATCGCCGCCATGGCCGCCGAACTGCGCAAGGTAGGCGCGACTGTGGAGGAGGGCGCCGACTGGCTGCGGGTTTCCCCTTCCCCCTTCTTCCTTCCCCCTTCTCCTCCGGAAATCACCACCTACGACGACCACCGCATGGCCATGTGCCTGTCCCTGGCGGCACTGGGCGGCGTACCGGTGCGCATCCTCGATCCCAATTGTGTGGCCAAGACTTTCCCCGACTACTTCGATGCCTATGCCCAGGTGACGGCGCCGGTGATCGCCATCGATGGCCCTTCGGCATCCGGCAAGGGGACCGTGGCGGCCCGCGTGGCCCAGGCCCTGGGTTTCCACATGCTGGATAGCGGGGCGCTCTACCGACTCACCGCCTTGGCCGCCCGCCGCGCCGGGGTGGATTGGGCGGATGAGCCAGGAGTGGCCGCCATCGCCGCCACCTTGCCGGCGGCATTCGACGGGGAAACCATCACCCTGGCGGGCGACGACGTAACCGAAGCTATCCGAACCGAGGAAATGGGCGTCGGCGCCTCAAAAGTGGCGGCGCTTCCCGCTGTCCGCGCCGCCCTGTTGGACCGGCAGCGGGCCTATCGGCGCTGGCCGGGGCTGGTGGCCGATGGCCGCGACATGTGCTCCGTGGTCTTTCCCGAGGCCGACTGCAAGGTTTTCCTCACCGCGAGTGCCGAAGCCCGGGCGGAAAGACGCTATAAGCAGTTGATCGGTAAGGGGCTTGCTGCTAATATGTCGGCCCTTTTGCAGGATTTGCGCGAGCGTGATGCCCGCGATGCCGCGCGCAGCGTGGCGCCCCTGCAAAAGTGCGAAGATGCAGAGCTGCTGGATACGACGGCCCTTTCCATAGACGAGGCCGTTGCCGCGGTGACGGGCTGGGCCCGCAACCGCCTCGGCTGAGCTGCGCTTCGCGGTTTTGGTGTCAGGGTGGCGCCCGCTGCCCTGATGGTGTGCAACTAACCCGCCGTCTCCCGACGGTGTTTGTGAAAGTCAAATCCTATGTCAGCAGTTATCGCCGAAAGCTTTGCCGCCCTTTTTGAAGAAAGCCTTGCCCGCCAAGAAATGCGCGCTGGCGAAGTCATCACGGCAGAAGTGGTTCGCGTCGACCAGAACTATGTGGTCGTTAACGCCGGCCTGAAATCCGAAAGTTTCATTCCCGTAGAAGAATTCCGCAACGATCGCGGCGAACTGGAAGTCGGCCCCGGCGACTTCGTGCAGGTCGCCATCGAAATGCTGGAAGACGGCTACGGCGAAACCCGCCTGTCCCGCGACAAGGCCAAGCGCATCGCCGCCTGGAACGACCTGGACAAGGCCCTCACCGACGGCGCCCTGGTCAAGGGTATGGTGACCGGCAAGGTCAAGGGCGGTCTCACCGTCATGGCCAACGGCATCCGCGCCTTCCTGCCCGGCTCCCTGGTGGATACCCGCCCCGTCAAGGACACCACTCCCTACGAAGGCAAGGAATTCGAATTCAAGGTCATCAAGCTTGACCGCAAGCGCAACAACGTCGTGCTGTCCCGCCGCGCCGTGCTCGAAGCCTCCATGGGTGAAGAGCGTCAGAAGCTGCTGGAAACCCTGCAAGAAGGCACCATCGTCAAGGGCATCGTCAAGAACATCACCGACTACGGCGCATTCGTGGACCTGGGCGGCATCGACGGCCTGCTGCACATCACCGACCTGGCCTGGCGTCGCGTGCGTCATCCCAGCGAAGTGCTGAATGTGGGTGACGAAGTCACCGCCAAGGTGCTCAAGTTCGACCAGGAAAAGAACCGCGTTTCCCTGGGCATGAAGCAGCTCGGCGAAGATCCTTGGGTGGGCATCGCCCGTCGTTACCCCGCCAACACCCGCCTGTTCGGCAAGGTGACCAACCTGACCGACTACGGCGCATTCGTGGAAATCGAGCAGGGTATCGAAGGCCTGGTGCACGTCTCCGAAATGGACTGGACCAACAAGAACATCCATCCCACCAAGGTTGTCCAACTGGGCGACGAAGTGGAAGTCATGATCCTGGAAATCGACGAAGACCGTCGTCGTATCTCCCTGGGCATGAAGCAGTGCCAGTCCAACCCCTGGGACGATTTCGCCATCAACCACAAGAAGGGCGACAAGGTGAAGGGCGCCATCAAGTCCATTACCGACTTCGGCATCTTCATCGGCTTGCCCGGCGGCATCGACGGCCTGGTGCACCTGTCCGACCTGTCCTGGAACGCTGTGGGCGAAGAAGCCAAGCAGAACTACAAGAAGGGCGACGAAGTGGAAGCTGTGGTCCTGGCCATCGATGTGGAGAAGGAACGCATTTCCCTCGGCATCAAGCAACTGGATGGCGACCCCTTCACCAGTTTCATCGCCACCCACGACAAGAACAGCCTGGTTACCGGCACCATCAAGAGCATTGACGCCAAGGGCGCCGTGATCGACCTGGGCGGCGACGTCGAAGGTTATCTGCGTGCTTCCGAAGCCGCCCGCGACCGTGTGGACGATCTGACCACCCTGTTCAAGGAAGGCGACAGCGTTGAAACCGTCATCATCAACGTGGACCGCAAGACCCGCTCCATCAGCCTGTCCATCAAGGCTAAGGATCAGGCCGAGCAGAACGCCGTGATGCAGAAGCTGGCTTCCGAAAGCTCCGGTACCGCCGGCACGACGAACCTGGGCGCCCTGCTCAAGGCCAAGCTGAACCAGAACTGAGCCGAAGGCTAAATGCCCATGACCAAATCCGAGCTGATTGCCCGGCTGGCGGGACGTTTCCCCCAGCTGGTGGCGAAGGATGCGGACTACGCGGTGAAGGTGATTCTCGATGCGATGTCGGCCGCGTTGTCCCGCGGCGATCGTATCGAGATTCGCGGCTTCGGCAGCTTCGCCCTGAACTACCGGCCCCCTCGCACGGGGCGCAACCCCAAGTCGGGTGAGAAGGTGCAAGTACCCGCAAAGTACGTGCCCCATTTCAAGGCCGGCAAGGAGTTGCGCGAGCGTGTCGATCTGCCGGCAGCCTAGTCCGGATCCCATGGGGCATCCGTCGTTGACGGATGCTGGAACTGGCGGGCGGCTTTCCCTCGGGATGCCGCCCGTTTTTACTTGGAAAATGCCATGAAGATTGCACTCTGGCTGTTGAGAATAGGCGTGTTCATTGCCCTGTTCGGACTGTCCATCAAGAACAGTAGTCCAGTGGAACTACGTTTTTTCCTCGATCGCAGCCTGACGGCACCGTTATCCTTGGCACTTCTGGGTACTTTCGTCCTCGGCGTTGTTGTTGGCTTCATCACCCTGTTCGCCACCCTCGTGGGCCAACGGCGGGAGATCGCCAAGCTGAGGCGGGAGCTGCATACACTGCGGCCCGAAGCGGACAACATGGATAAACGCTGACGTGGAAATCGATCTCTGGTGGTTGCTGGCCTTGCCGGCCTTTTTTGCCCTGGGCTGGATCGCGGCGCGTATTGATATCAAGCATCTGGTGCGGGAATCCCGCGCCCTGCCGCGCTCCTATTTCCGCGGCCTGAATTTCCTTCTCAACGAACAGCCGGACCAGGCCATCGAGGCATTTCTCGAGGCCGCCCGGCTGGATACCGAAACCCTGGAACTGCATTTCGCCCTGGGCAGCCTGTTCCGCCGTCGCGGCGAAATGGATCGCGCCATCCGCGTTCACCAGAATCTGGTGGACCGGGAAGGCCTGAGCGACGAACAGCGTCTCCACGCCCTGTCCGAGCTGGGTCAGGATTACCTCAAGGCCGGCCTGTTGGATCGCGCCGAGGATATTTTCCTTAAGCTGCGGGGCACGGCCCGGAATGAGGAAGCCCTCAAATTCCTGCTGGAGATCTACCAACAGGAAAAGGAATGGGCCAAGGCCATCGCCATGGCCGAGAGCCTGCCGGGACATTCCGAGCATTTGTGGCAAAAGGAAATCGCCGAATTCCATTGCGAGCTGGCCTCGTCGGATTTGCTCAACGGCCGTACCGCCGAGGCCTTGCAGCAGATACGGAAGGCGCTGGATGCCAACCGCAAGTGTGTCCGGGCCAACATCCTGGAAGGCGACGTGGCCCTGCAACAGGGCGACAACGAAACCGCCATCGAAGCCTGGAAGCGGGTGGAAAGCCAAAGCCCCATCTATATCGCCCTGGTGGCGGAAAAACTGATGGAAGCCCACCGCAAGTTGGGCCGCCCCGAGCAGGGCTTGCAATTGCTGCGGGGCTACCTGGAGCGCCACTCCTCCCTGGACCTGCTGGACGTGGTGGTGCGGGCCGAACAGGAGCAGGGCGGCGTGGAGGCCGCCTATACCCTGGTGCGGGATGAGTTGCGGCGCAACCCCACGCTACTCGGCTTGGATAAACTGCTGGAGTCCCAGATCATGCTGGCGCCCCCGGAGCGGCGTGCCGACCTGGAACTCATCAAGAACCTGATCCACGGCCATACCCGGCGCGTGGCCCGTTATTGCTGCGACAGTTGCGGCTTCAAGGCCCGCCAGTTCTACTGGCGCTGTCCTGGCTGCGGTGGTTGGGAAACCTATCCGCCCCGTCGCACCGAAGAATTCGATTTGACGCCTTAGCGGGGAAGGAGGAGGGGTGAAGGGTGAAGGGTGCCGAGGTGCCGTTTCCCCTTCTCCCTTCACCCTTCTCCCTTCCCTTAAAAGATTGGAGAAAAAATGAAAATCACCGTAGTAGGCACCGGTTACGTAGGTTTGGTCAGCGGCACCTGTCTGGCCGATGTGGGCAACGACGTGCTTTGTCTCGACGTGGATGCCAACAAGATCCGCATCCTCCAGGAAGGCGGCATCCCAATCTATGAACCAGGCCTGGAAGCCATGGTGAAGAAGAACGTGGCAGCCGGCCGGCTGCGCTTCACCACCAACGTGGAAGAAGCGGTGGCCCATGGCGCCATCCAGTTCATTGCCGTGGGGACGCCCCCCGACGAGGACGGCTCCGCCGACCTGCAATACGTGGTCGCCGCCGCCCGCAATATCGGCAAGCACATGACCGATTACAAGGTGGTGGTGGACAAGAGCACCGTGCCGGTGGGCACCGCCGACAAGGTGCGGGCCGCCATCGCCGACGAGTTAAGCAAACGCGGTGCTGCTACGCCGTTTAGTGTTGTTTCCAATCCCGAATTCCTCAAGGAAGGCGCGGCGGTGGAGGATTTCATGAAGCCCGACCGCATCGTCGTCGGCGCCGAAGATCCCCAGGCCATCGAATTGATGCGCCAGCTCTATGCGCCTTTCCAGCGCAACCATGAGCGCCTCATCATGATGGACGTGCGTTCCGCCGAGCTCACCAAATACGCCGCCAACGCCATGCTGGCCACCCGTATCAGCTTCATGAACGAATTGGCCAACCTGGCGGAAAAGCTGGGCGCCGACATCGAGAACGTGCGCCAGGGCATCGGCTCCGATCCCCGTATCGGCTACCACTTCCTCTACCCCGGCTGCGGCTACGGCGGCTCCTGCTTCCCCAAGGATGTCCAGGCCCTCGAGCGCACCGCCCGGGAAGCCGGTCAGACGCTGCAAATCCTGCGCGCCGTGGAGGCCGCCAACGACGTGCAGAAAACCGTGTTGACGCAAAAGATCGTCAAGCGTTTCGGTGAAGACCTGTCCGGCATGACCTTCGCCCTCTGGGGCCTGGCCTTCAAGCCCAATACGGACGACATGCGCGAAGCCCCCAGCCGCGTGCTCATCGCCGACCTGCTGGCCCGGGGCGCCAAGGTGCGTGCCTACGATCCGGTGGCCACCCACGAAGCCCAGCGCATCTTCGGTGATGAGCCCAGCGTGGCCTACGCCGCGAATCCCATGGATGCGTTGACCGGCACCGATGCCCTGGCCATCGTCACCGAGTGGAAGGAATTCCGCGCGCCCGATTTCGACGCCATCAAGGCCAAGCTCAAGGCCCCGGTAATTTTCGACGGCCGCAACCTTTATGATCCCCAGCACCCGCGCAAGGCCGGGCTGGAGTATTTCCCCATCGGCCGCAAGTAAGCCCCATGCGTATTCCGGATACCTCCAAGGCCCGCGTATTGGTGGTGGGCGATGTGATGCTGGATCGCTATTGGTTCGGCGATGTGGGCCGCATCTCCCCCGAGGCGCCGGTGCCGGTGGCCAAGATCGAACGTACCGAAGATAGGCCCGGCGGCGCCGCCAACGTGGCCCGCAACTGCGCCGCCCTGGAAGCCCGTACCAGCCTGCTTTCCGTGGTGGGGGCCGACGAAGCCGGCCAGGCCTTGACCAAGCTGCTCACCAGCGCGGGTATCGATGCCAGTCTGCATGAGGATGCCCAGCTCAACACCACCGTCAAACTGCGGGTGGTGGCGCGGCAGCAGCAACTGATCCGCATCGATTTCGAAAACGCCCCCGACCATGAGGTGCTCAAGGCCAAGCTGGCCGAGTTCCAGCAGCGCCTGCCTGAGTGCGATGTGGTCATCCTGTCCGACTACGGCAAGGGCGGCCTGACCCACATCACCGAGATGATCAGCCTCGCCCGGGCGGCGGGCAAGCCCGTGCTGGTGGACCCCAAGGGCGACGATTACAGCCGCTATGCCGGCGCTTCCGTCATCACCCCCAACCGCTCGGAACTGCGGGAAGTGATCGGCCGCTGGAAGGACGAAGCGGAACTGACCGAAAAAGCCCAGGCCCTGCGCAAGTCCCTGGGCTTGCAGGCGCTGCTGCTGACCCGCTCGGAAGAGGGGATGACCCTGTTCACCGAGGAAGGGCAGACCCACCAATCCGCCCAGGCCCGTGAGGTTTACGACGTTTCCGGCGCCGGCGACACGGTGATCGGCACCATGGCCGTCATGCTGGCCAGCGGCGCCAGCCTGGCGGAAGCCATGGCCCTGGCCAACCGGGCGGCAGGTATCGTGGTGGCAAAGCTGGGTACGGCTGTTGCTACACTGGATGAAATGAAACAACTGGGCTGAACCATGTCTCTCTATACCATCGTCACCGGCGCTGCCGGCTTCATCGGCTCCAACATCGTGCGTGCCCTCAATGACCGCGGCGTGACCAACATCATCGCCGTGGATAACCTCAAGCGCGCCGACAAGTTCAAGAACCTGGTGGATTGCGAAATCTCCGATTACCTGGACAAGGAAGAATTCCTCCACATGACCGAACACGGCATCTTCGACGGCAGTGTCGAAGCCGTGCTGCACGAAGGCGCCTGCTCCGACACCATGGAGACCGACGGCCACTACATGATGGAGAACAACTACCGCTACTCCCTGGTGCTGCTGGATTGGTGCCAGGAGCAGGACGTGCCTTTCCTCTACGCCTCCTCCGCCGCAGTGTATGGCGGCGGCCGCGTGTTCAAGGAAGAGCGTTCCCACGAAGGCCCGCTCAACGTCTACGGCTATTCCAAATTCCTCTTCGACCAGATCGTGCGCCGCCGCCTGCCGGAAGCCACCGCCCCCATCACCGGCTTCCGCTACTTCAACGTGTATGGCCCGCGGGAACAGCACAAGGGCCGCATGGCCTCGGTGGCCTTCCACCATTTCAACCAATACCGGGCGGAAGGCAAGGTCAAGCTGTTCGAAGGCTACGACGGCTACGGCAACGGCGAACAGAGCCGCGACTTCGTGTACGTGGAAGACGTGGCCAAGGTGAACCTGCACTTCCTCGATTCCGGCGTGTCCGGCATCTACAACCTGGGCACGGGCCGCGCCCAGCCTTTCAACGATGTGGCGGTGGCCACGGTGAACGCCTGCCGTGCCGACGAAGGCAAACCGGCCCTGACCCTGGCCGAAATGGTGGCCCAGGGGCTGGTGGAGTACGTGGCTTTCCCTGATGCCCTCAAAGGCAAGTACCAGAGCTTCACCCAGGCCGATCTGGGCAATCTCCGTGCGGCCGGTTACAAGGATGAATTCAACAGCGTGGCCCAGGGCGTCGGCAAGTACGTACAAACCCTGCTGGGGAAATAAGCCATGACGCGCCCCGCCTTCCAGACCCTGGAGTCCTTCGTCGGCAACACGCCCCTGGTGCGCCTGCAACGGATTCCCGGCCCCGGGAATGACAAACGCAATAACGTCATCCTGGCCAAGCTGGAAGGCAACAACCCCGCTGGTTCGGTGAAGGACAGACCCGCGTTGTCCATGATCGCCAAGGCCGAGGCGCGGGGCACCATCACACCCGGCGATACCCTGATCGAGGCCACCTCGGGCAACACCGGCATCGCCCTGGCCATGGCCGCCGCCATCAAGGGCTACCGCATGGTCCTCATCATGCCGGAAAACCAGAGTGTGGAACGGTGCCAGACCATGAAAGCCTACGGCGCCGACCTGGTGCTCACCCCACGGGCCGGCGGCATGGAAGCCGCACGGGATTTGGCCGAGCGCATGGTGAAGGAAGGCAAGGGCACCATGCTCGACCAGTTCGGCAATCCCGATAATCCCCTGGCCCACATCGAAGGCACCGGCCCGGAAATCTGGCGCGATACCGCCGGCAGCGTCACCCACTTCGTTTCCAGCATGGGCACCACCGGCACCATCATGGGCTGCTCCGCCTATCTCAAGGAACAGAACCCCGCTATCCGCATCATCGGCTGCCAACCGGAAGAAGGTTCGCAGATTCCCGGCATCCGCAAATGGCCGGAAGCTTATCTGCCCAAGATTTACGACAAGGCCCGGGTAGATCAGATCGAGTACGTTAGCCAGGGCGAGGCCGAGGTCATGACCCGGCGCATGGCGGCGGAAGAGGGCATCTTCGCAGGCATCTCCTCCGGCGGCGCGCTCCACGTGGCCCTGCGCATTGCCAGCCAGGTGGAGAACGCCGTCATCGTCACCATCGTCTGCGATCGCGGCGACCGGTATCTTTCCACCGGGGTGTTTCCGGCCTGACCCCTTGTCTCGAAAACTGGAAGTGCCGACATCCACAACACTGCATTACCCTCAAATCCTAGCGGAGGCCGTTAGCGTGGTGGCCCATGACGCAGCAGGCCCCTCCCCTGACAAGCCTGTCCTGAGCACAGCCGAAGGAGGGAGGACGGGAGAGGTTTCGGTGTTCGATCGATTCCAAGGAAAAACATGACACCGACAGTCGTCTTCGACATTGAAACCATCCCCGACGTAGCCGGCCTGCGGGCGCTGCATGAGCTGCCCGCCGAGCTTTCCGACAGCGAGGTGGCCGAATACGCCTTCCAAAAGCAGCGGGCCAAGAACGGCAGCGACTTCCTGCCCCACCACTTGCAACGGGTGGCGGTCATCTCCTTCGTCCTGCGTAGCGACGAAGGTTTCAAGGTCGTCTCCCTGGCCGAGCCCAAACACGGCGAAGGCGAGATCATCCAGATGTTCTTCAAGGGCATCGAAAAGTACACCCCCCAACTCGTCTCCTGGAACGGTGGCGGCTTCGATCTGCCGGTACTCCATTACCGCGGCCTGATCCACGGCGTTACTGCGCCCCGCTACTGGGACATGGGCGAGGGCACCCGCAGTGACTTCAAGTGGAACAACTACATCAGCCGCTACCACAGCCGCCATCTCGACCTCATGGACCTGCTGGCCATGTACCAGCCCCGGGCCAGCGCGCCCTTGGACGACCTGGCCAAACTCATGGGCTTCCCCGGAAAACTGGGTATGGACGGCTCCGCCGTCTGGCAGGGTTGGCTGGACGGCAAGATCGATGACATCCGCGACTACTGCGAAACGGATGTGGTGAACACCTATCTGGTGTACCTGCGCTTCCAGTTGATGCGCGGTGCGCTGACGGCTGCCGAGTATGAGGATGAGGTGGCGGTGGTGAAGGATGCGCTGACCACACTAGCCCAGACGGGGCAGGTGCATTGGCAAAGGTTCATTGCGGCTTGGGGTTGATCTGTAACCGACTCTCCCTCTTCGCGACCGTTGTCGTAGCCTGAAAACGCCTAATTCCGCTTCCCGATTGTTTTGGACGGCAATTCGCCAAATCGCTCTAGGTATGCTTTGGTGAAATGACCCAGATGGGAGAATCCTCGGGATATCGCGATATTGGTTACCGTATTCGCATCTCCCGATTCCTTGGCTTCAAGCAAGTCACGCCTCACTAAATCGAGACGAACACCCTTGAGGAACGCTTTGGGGCTAATAGACCGATAGTGCTGGAAACGGTTGTAGAGACTTCTCAGGCTAACCCCCAGGTGCCTCGCGACATCGATCATCGTGATGGGGTCGGCGCAATGTTCGACCATGAATTCCTCCGCACGACGAATGATCCGGGGAACGTCCGAGTTTCGAGGATGTTGGATTTCATCAGAGTACGTGTGAGATTGATGGATGAGCATCGAACCCACCAGCATCTGCTCGGCCTGCGCCGTGATAAGCGGGTAGGCCATTGCCGTTTTTGAGAATGTTGAACAGGTGACAAGAGAGATGACCTCTTCCCACAACGTGTTGACATTCACATCCATCGCCGCCTGAAATTCAACGGATCTTTCAATAGGGCGGCCAATGAGTGCTTCACACGTCCGATCGACCAATCGTTTGTCGATGCGAAGTATGAATTGGCTGCAATCGGCCTGCCATTGCATCCATAGGTTGCAGTTCGGGTTAACGATTGCCGCCAGGTTTGAATTGGAAAAAAACTCGGTTTTCCCGCAATGGATTTCAGCTACCGAATTCATCGGGAGCAATACCAAGAAAAAATCTTCCAGCGGCTCCGACTGGATCTGCACTTTCGCACGGTAAATCAGATGATTCGCTGAAATCTCCTTGAGCGGAAGATGATCCATGTGGGCGGAGATTTTCTGCTTCCCGCCCACGACTTCAAGCATATGGGGTCGGAAAATCGAGCCAACCCTGGAACAAGCCTCTTCCTTCTCATGAATTTCAGTGAAAAGAGGGAACGCCCCGAGGCGCTCTTCCAAAAAACCTTTCGTAAGTTTGCTTGGCACTTTCAAGGTCCTCAAACTGGCACTGGAACAATTCTAGTCAGGGAGAGGGGGCGATTCCCTCCACTTTAGGGACCAAGCAAAAGTATGCATGGCCGGGATAGCGCTTGCACGGAAGGGATAGAGGGGCCGCATTTGAAGTGCCACAATCAATCCCGTCGCTAGTTTCTATATAAATAATATAGCGTTCATCAAATGGCGGTGAATAAATCGAAAGAACGATTTTTCGCTGGAATGGAAACGCTGAATCATTCGGGAGAACCCATGAGTGGTAATGCTTCGACTGTAGGAAAAATTCAGAAGGAAATGATTGGCCACGGCCTGCTAATAATGACGATGACGCTGGTTGCGGGGCTGGGGTTGTGGATGTTCTTGCTGGGGGGCTTTGAAGTTGTACCTGGTTACATTATTCATTTTCAAGTTCCTGGTTCGGCAGATGGATGGGCAAGGGCCCATAGGGGGACGCCGATGAATTCATTGATGGTCCTCGCGATAGCGGCCGTGCTCCCCAAAATTCCCGTTCCTGAACGTGTGGCCGTGCGTTGTGGCTGGATTGTGGTTTGGACGGGCTGGGCGAATACCGTTTTCTACTTTGCATCGAATTTCTCGACGAATCGTGGCCTTTCATTCGGCGCCAATGCTTTTGGAGCCGGGGATATGGCCGCAATCATCGCTTTAGCGCCAGCGTATTTGTTCGGTCTATTGAGCTTTGTCGTCACTGCATATCTTGGATTCAAGTCCTTGCGTAGCGATGGCGACAACTAGGTAGCAATAACACCCAAACAGGACATGCCAGCGCCGGCCGTATGAGTTATCGGCCCGGATGCGAGGTGTGAGTAAACGGAAAATAAGGAGATTGCAGTGACGATATTGGATCGTAGCGAGTGGTATGACATTGCCCGGGAAACAAATTGGACGCCAACCTTTGTAACGGAAGAGGAGCTATTTCCCGAGGTCATGACCGGGGGCCTTGGTGTGACTCGTGATAAGTGGGAGAAGTATGACGAGCCTTACAAAACCTCGTATCCAGAATACGTCAAGATCCAAAGGGAAAAAGATGCCGGGGCGTATTCGGTCAAGGCGGCGCTGGAGCGAAATAAATTGTTCGAGACAGCGGATCCGGGCTGGATCTCGATCCTTAAGAGCCATTACGGCGGCCTGGCTTTGGGTGAATATGCCGCGATGAGTGCGGAAGCCCGCATGACCCGATTCGGTCCGGCACCGGGTATGCGGAATATGGCGACCTTCGGCATGCTGGATGAAAATCGGCATACACAGCTCCAGCTCTATTTCCCCCATGAACATTGCAGCAAGGATCGCCAGTTCGACTGGGCGGTGAAGGCCTACCACACCAACGAATGGGCGGCGATCGCCACCCGGCGGATGGTTGACGACCTGTTCCTGGGCAGGGATGCAATAAGTATCGCAATTATGCTGACATTCGCCTTCGAGACTGGATTTACCAACATGCAGTTTCTGGGGCTTTCCTCGGATGCGGCCGAAGTAGGTGATTACACTTTTTCGAGTTTGATTTCCAGTATTCAAACCGATGAGTCGCGACACGCCCAAATTGGAGGGCCTGCGCTCGAGGTGTTGATCGCGAACGGCAAGAAGGCCGAGGCGGAGCGGATGGTGTATCAAGGAATTGCCGGTGCATGGCGATTGTTTTGCGTTTTGACCGGACCTTCGATGGACTACAACACGCCGCTTGCCCATCGAAAGCATTCGTTCAAGGAGTTTATGCAAGAGTGGATCATCGGACAATTTGAACGGTCCTTGATTGATCTGGGACTGGATTTGCCCTGGTATTGGGACAAGTTGGTGGCCGAATTCGATTACATGCACCATGCATACCAACTGGGTCTGTGGTATTGGCGGCCCACCATCTGGTGGAATCCTGCGGCCGGGGTCACTCCGGATGAAAGGGATTGGCTGGAAGAAAAATACCCGGGATGGAACGACACTTTCGGGAAGTGTTGGGACGTCATTATTGAGAATGTCGTAGCCGGTCGGATGGATAAGACCTATCCGGAGACGCTACCTATTCTGTGCAATATGAGCCAGTTGCCGATTTGCGCGATTCCCGGGAACGGTTGGAATGTCAAAGACTATCCCTTGGAATACCAAGGACGAACGTATCACTTCAATTCCGAAATTGATCGATGGATGTTCCAGCAATCGCCCGAGCGCTACCGGGATCATATGAGTTTGGTAGACCGATTGTTGGCGGGGCAGATTCAGCCCCCCGATATCGGCGGGATATTGAAGTACATGAATATCGCGCCGGGTGAATGCGGTGATGATGCCCACAAATACGCGTGGGCGGACGCGTATCGGGTCAACCCATTCTCCAAGAGTGCCGCCTGAATCCATCCAATCCTTCGGGGAAAGCAATGTCTCAACTACCAATTATTTCGAATTTCCAAGGCGACTTCCTTTTGCAGCTTGTTCTAGGGGATTCCGAAGGGACCATAAATTCCCTTGCTGAAGCGGCTGCCTATCATTCCGTGGGGCGGCGGGTTGCGCCGCAACCCGGCAAAGTGATCCGTGTTCGTCGGCAAGGGGAAACTGGTTTTTACAAACCGGATGCGAAAGTCAGCGATACGGATATCAAGGCCATGGATTGTCTTGAGTTCGTTTTCTCCGACCCCGATAAAAAATGAATTTCTTAATTTTGGAATCAATCCAGGAGTTGCCATGACCATGCCGGAAATTCTGAAGCCGCTGAAAACTTGGGAGCATTTGTCTGGTGCAAGGCGCAAGCCGAGCGAATACGAGATTGTGTCTACCAATCTGCACTATTCCACGGATGATCAAAATTCCCCGTTTGAACTGGATCCTAATTTCGACATCGCGCTTTGGTTCAAGAAGTATCGGAATGAGAGTCCAATCAAGCATCCCGATTGGAATTCCTTTCGGGACCCGGATGAGATCGTCTACCGTACCTACAACCTGATCCAAGATGGTCAGGAGGCCTATGTGTTCGGCCTTCTTGACCAATTTTCGGATCGCGAACATGACAAGGCATTGTCCCCTTCCTGGGTGGCGCTGCTTGGACGGTTATATACGCCCAATCGCTATTTGTTCCACTCCCTTCAAATGCATTCGGCGTACATTTGCCAAATGGCGCAGGCTTCCACAATTTCAAATTGTGCGACCTATCAAACCGCTGACCATCTCCGGTGGCTGACGCATACGGCGTATCGAACGGCCGAATTGGCGAAAGTCCATGGGGCGGCAGGATTCGGTCTGAACGAGAAAAACCGGTGGCTGAGTGATCCCGCATGGTTGGATATTCGGGAATTGGTCGAGAAAGCATTGGTGGCTTGGGATTGGGCGGAGTCTTTTGTTGTTTTGAACCTGATTGTGAAGCCTTCAATTGAGGGGGCAACGATCAGGTCGCTCGGCGAGTCTGCCAGGCGCAATGGGGATACGCTTCTTGGACTGCTGAGCGACGCCCAATTGGTTGATGCAAGCCGACACCAAAAGTGGAGCCGTGCTCTGGTGAAAAAAATGCTGGAGCAGGACGAAAATCGCGAGCAATTGCGGGTTTGGATTCGTAAATGGATGCCTCTGGCAAAGGCGGCGATCAATAGCTATTGCCAATATCTGGTGGAAGTTCCCGATGCCGCCGAGCGGTCAATTGCGACGGTGGAGGAGTTTCATGCGTCGTTGGGTCTTTAATATCCGGCGCTAAGGAAACGATTGCACGCTACCTTTCAGTTTTTCTTTCCACTATCGGTCAGCCGAGGCTCCATTCCTGATTGCGGGGCGGAGTGGAGCCGGTATCGGTAATCGAGGCTTGGCATTAACCGCCCATGCCTCGTTGCCGGTGATTACAGCGCCAACGACTCCGCCCAATTCACCGCTTCCATTTGCAGCCGGTTGAGTATCTGCGCCGGTGACGCATCCGGCTGGGTGGCGCTGAGGCGGAGTTCGGCGACGAGGGCGTCGATTTCTTCCAGGTCGCCTTGTTCCACGGCTTCCGCGAGGGAGAGCAGGCGGCCGAGGATGCCGTCGCGGTCGAGGATGGCGCGGATGATGGAGTCGGGCAGGGGCAGTCGGGCCAGGGCCTGGTCCAGGGGTTGGCCGAAAACCACGTCCAGCATGGAGAGCATGCCCACCATGAACAGGTTGTCCTGTTCGTGTTTGGGCAGCAAGGGGCGGCCCAGGAGTTCGATGAAGCGGCTGCGGGCGAGCACGGTTTTCATCAGGGCGGCGGGGGCCGCGTTGCTGCCGGAGGTGTACAGCAACAGCGCCACCCAGCGGTAGAGCTGTTTGTAGCCCAGCAGCACGATGGCCTGATGGATGGAGGTGACCTTGCGCCCCACACCCATGCCGGCGGAGTTGATGTAGCCGAGCAGCTTCACCACCAGGGCCGGGTCGCGTTTGAACACGGCTTCCAAGTCCTTGGCTTCGGCGTTGTTGCCCACCAGTTCGAACAGTTGCACCAGTTGCGCGACGCTAGTGTTCACTTCCTTTTGGCTCACCGCTTCGGGGTGGGTGAAGAAGTAGCCTTGGAACAGGTCGAAGCCGATGCCGTGGCAGAAGCGGTATTCCTTGCTCTGGCTGACCTGGCGGGCGATTTTCTTGGCCGGGTAGTCGGCCAGGCCGGTGTAGTGGTTGTAGAGGTCGAAGCCGTCATGGCCCAGCACGTCCAGTTTGACGTACTGGCTGCGGATCATCAGTTCCGGGCAGGTGCTGCCCAGGGCCCAGCCATCCATGCAAAGGCCGATGTTGTGGCGGCGCAGTGCTTCGCAGGTGGCGAGCACCTGGTCGGTGACCAGGTCCGCCGTGCCATGGAGGATGAGCACCACCTTGCCGGCAGGGAGCAGGGCGAGGAAGTCTTCGTCGGTGAGCAGGCTCAGGTGGACGTTGATGAACACCGGCTTGCCGGAGGCCGAATCGCCTTCGAGGCTGCCGATGACATGGGCGAGCACCGTCGAGGCGGCTTCCAAATCGCAGGGCGGGGCATCATCGTTGCGACCATCGCCCTTATGGGCGTAGCGCAGCTCATAGGCGAAGGTGTCCCCGTGCCGGTCGATGATGGGCAGGCGTTCGAGGATGGCTTGGTCGATGGAGGGCGCGCTCATGGGGAAAAATGGTAATTCGCCATGATGCCCGGCTGTCTGCCGATCAGACGGGGGAAAGGCCGGCTGATTGGGTACAGCGAGCGCCCAGCCAGCCGAGTCCGAGGACGGGGAGGGCGGCCTGAAGCCGTTCCGGTCGGGCCGTTGTCAGTAGCACGAGGCGGGCATCGCCGGCGGCGCTGGCACCGGCAAGGCGCACCACTTGGCGGGCCACGGCGTCGGCCACATCCACCAACTCGGCCTTGCCGGCCACCAGGGGCGCCAGCAAAGGCTTGAGGAAACTGTAATGGGTGCAGCCCAGGACGATGCGGTCGGCGCCGGTAGCCAGGAGGGGGCGGATTTTCGCCGCCACCTCGGTGGCGAATCCAGCGGCGAATTCTTCGCCATCCAGATCCAGCATTTCCACCCGGGTGGCCCAGCCGGGGCAGGGCTCCACTTGCACGGCCACGCCTTGGGCATGATCGGCGATGAGTCGTTGCAGGCGTTCGCTGCGGGCGGTGATTTCGGTGGCCAGCACGGCAATGCGGCGGCTTTGGCTGCTGGCGGCGGCGGGTTTGACGCCGGGTTCCACCCCCACTACCGGAATGCCGGGATGGCGCTGGCGCAGGGCGGTGATGGCGGCGGCGGTGGCGGTGTTGCAGGCCACCACGATGAGGCCGCAGCCCCTTTCCACCAAATGGTCACCGATGGCCAATACCCGGCCCTGGATGAAGGCTTCGGATTTGGAGCCGTAGGGCACATGGCCGGTGTCGGCCAGATAGGTCA
>RXJP01000022.1 GCA_003963315.1 Rhodocyclaceae bacterium
ACGCCGTGCTGGATGCCGCGCACAATCTCCTCCACCGGCACGCCGTAGGTTTCCTTGATGTCGCCGCCGTACTTGCGGATGATCTCCAGCCATTCCTGGGGTACGCTGGAACTGCCGTGCATCACCAGATGGGTGTTGGGAATGGCTTTATGGATGGCGGCGATGCGATCGATGGCGAGGATGTCGCCGGTGGGCGGGCGGGTGAACTTGTAGGCGCCGTGGCTGGTGCCGATGGCGATGGCCAGCGCATCCACACAGGTCTGGGCGACGAAGTCCTTGGCTTGGTCGGGATCGGTCAACATCTGGTCGTGGCTCAGCTTCCCGGCGGCGCCGACACCGTCCTCCTCCCCTGCTTCGCCGGTTTCCAGGGAACCCAGGCAGCCCAGTTCGCCCTCCACGGAAACCCCCACCACATGGGCCATTTCACACACCCGGGCGGTGACCCGCACGTTGTAGTCGTAGCTGGCGGGGGTCTTGGCATCCTCCATCAGGGAGCCGTCCATCATCACGCTGGAAAAGCCGGAACGGATGGACTGCTGGCATTGCGCCGGCGATGCGCCATGGTCCTGGTGCAGCACCAGGGGAATGTCGGGATGGGTCTCGACGGCAGCCAACACCAGGTGGCGCAGATAAGCCTCGCCGGCGTATTTGCGCGCGCCGGCGGAGGCTTGCAGGATCACCGGACTGTCGGTGGCCTGGGCTGCCTCCATGATGGCCTGGACTTGTTCGAGATTGTTAACGTTGAAGGCGGGCACGCCGTAGCCGTTTTCGGCGGCATGGTCGAGCACTTGGCGCAGGGATACCAAAGCCATGGGATTCTCCGATCTGAAAATGAATTAGGGAAACACCGAACAAGTCCGTTCGCACTGAGCTTGTCGAAGTGCAAGCCTTGTGGCACAAGGGCCGCTACGCCTGGCTCAGGACAGGCTTCGACAGGCTCAGCCCGAACGGGAATAATTCAACCAATACGTCCTTAGGAAATTGCAATCCGGTCCTGGGCTGCGCGGCGCATCAGCACCTCGAAGGCCGGCAGCGTCTTGCCTTCCAGCATTTCGAGGAAGGCGCCGCCGCCGGTGGAGATGTAACCGATGTCCTTCTCCACTTCGTACTTGGCGATGGCCGCCAGGGTGTCGCCGCCGCCGGCGATGCTGAAAGCTTTCGACTCGGCGATGGCGCGGGCGATGGTCTCCGTGCCCTTGGCGCAGGAATCGAACTCGAACACGCCCACCGGGCCGTTCCAAACGATGGTGCCCGCGGCCTTCAGGCGCTCCGCCAGGGCGGCCGAGGTTTCCGGGCCGATGTCCAGGATCAGGTCGTCGTCGGCCACGTCGGCGGCCCGTTTGGTCACGGCCGGTGCATCGGCGGCGAAGTGCTTCACCACCACCACGTCGGTGGGAATGGGCACTTCGGCGCCCCGCGCCTTCATGGCGGCAATTACGGCCTTGGCTTCATCCACCAGATCGATCTCCACCAGGCTCTTGCCCACGCTGAATCCGGCCGCCAGCATGAAGGTGTTGGCGATGCCGCCCCCAACGATCAACTGGTCCACATTCCGTGCCAGGCTTTTCAGGATGGTCAGCTTGGTGCTCACCTTGGAACCGGCGACGATGGCGGTCAAGGGTCGTTTGGGCGCGGCAAGGGCCTTGTCCAGGGCGTCGATCTCGGCGGCCAGCAAAGGGCCGGCGCAAGCTAGGGGAGCAAAGCGGGCAATGCCGCAGGTGGAGGCTTCGGCACGGTGGGCGGTGCCGAAGGCGTCGTGCACGAAGATGTCGCACAGGGCCGCCAACCGGCGCGCCAGTTCCTCGCAGTTGGCCCGTTCTCCCTTGTTGACCCGGCAGTTCTCCAACAGCACCACCTGGCCAGGGCGCACATCCACGCCGTTCACCCAATCGGTCAGCAGCGGCACCTCCTGTCCAAGCAATTCGCCCAGGCGCCTCGCCACCGGCGCCAGGGAATCCTCGGGCCGCAGCACGCCCTCCTCGGGCCGCCCCAGATGGCTGGTCACCATCACCGCGGCACCGGCGGCAAGGGCCATGCGGATGCAGGGCACGCTGGCGCGGATGCGGGTGTCTTCCGAGATATGGCCTTGGGCATCCCGCGGCACATTGAGGTCGGCGCGGATGAATACCCGCTTCCCCGCCACCACGCCGGCATCGGCGAGATCGAAGAAACGCAGCACGTTCACAGCGAGGCTCCCACCAGCCGCGCCATCTCCAGGCACTTGTTGGAATAGCCCCATTCGTTGTCGTACCAGCTCACCACTTTGATGAAGGTGCTGTCCAGGGCCATGCCGGCCTCGACATCGAACACGCTGGTGCAGGCTTCGCCGCGGAAATCGCAGGAGACCAGGGGCTCTTCGGTATAGCCCAGCACCCCCTTCAGCGCGCCCTGGCTCTGGGCCTTCATTTCGGCGCAGATGTCGGCATAGGTGGCGACGCTGTTCAGCTCCACGGTGAGGTCCACCACGGAAACATCGGAAGTGGGCACGCGGAAGGCCATGCCGGTGAGCTTGCCGTCGAGCTGGGGAATCACCTTGCCCACAGCCTTGGCCGCGCCGGTGCCGCTGGGAATGATGTTCTCCAAAATGCCGCGGCCGCCGCGCCAATCCTTGCTGGACGGGCCGTCCACGGTTTTCTGGGTGGCCGTCGCGGCGTGCACCGTGGTCATCAGGCCGCGCTTGATGCCCCAGCGGTCGTTCAGCACCTTGGCCACCGGCGCCAGACAGTTAGTGGTGCACGAAGCGTTGGAGATGATCGCCTGGCCGGCATAGTCCTGGTGGTTCACGCCGAATACGAACATCGGCGTGTCGTCCTTGGAAGGGGCGGAAAGAATCACCCTCCGCGCCCCGGCAGCCAAGTGGCGCTGGGCGCTTTCGCCGGTGAGAAACAGGCCGGTGGATTCGATCACCACATCGGCGCCCACTTCGTCCCATTTCAACTGCACCGGGTCGCGCTCGGCGCTGAGACGTATGCCCCGGCCATTCACCACCAACATGCCGCCCTCCACCGAGACGTCGCCCTTGAAGCGGCCGTGCACGCTGTCATACTTCAGCATGTAGGCCAGGTAGTCGGCGTCCAGCAGGTCGTTGATGGCGACGATTTCAATGTCGCGGTAATTCTGCACGGCGGCGCGAAAAGCCATGCGTCCGATGCGGCCGAAGCCGTTGATGCCTACTTTGATGGTCATGAAGGGGATCCTCGATAATTTTGGCGTTGCGAAAAAAAGAATCGGGCTGCCGCCGCGCCGGGGATAGGGCAGCACCGATAAACCGGTGACCCCGCGGCCCTAGCCGCGGGGATTCAAATAACGTCGGGAGGCACATCGGCCAGGCTTTCGCCGAGCACGGTGCAGACCGCTGCGCAGACCCGTTCGGCGGTGATGCCGAAGTGGGCGTAAAGATCCGCCGCGGGCGCGGATTCGCCGAAGCTGGCGATGCCCACCACGGCGCCGTCGCGGCCCACGTATTTGCGCCAGAAGTCCGGATGGGCCGCCTCGATGGCCACCGCCGGCAAGGATGGCGGCAGGACGGCCGTGCGGTAGCCCTCCTCCTGCCGATCGAACACATTGGTGCAGGGCATGGACACCACGCGGGTGGCGATGCCCCGGGCAGCCAACTGCGCCTGGGCTTGCAGCGCCAGGGCCGTTTCGGAGCCGGTGCCCAGGATCACCGCCCGGGCGTCGGGCATGTCGGCCAGTACGTAGCCGCCCTTGCGGATGATGGCGGCCATGGCCGGGTCCTCGGCCAGGCGCGGCAGGTTCTGCCGCGACAGGGCCAGGGCCGATGGGCCGTCGTTGCGCTCGATGGCGCAGGCCCAGGCCACCGCCGTTTCCAAACCGTCGGCCGGGCGCCAGACATCGAGGCCGGGAATGATGCGCAGGCTGGGCACATGCTCCACGCTTTGGTGGGTCGGCCCGTCCTCGCCGAGGCCGATGGAATCATGGGTGAACACGTGGATCACCCGCAGCTTCATCAGTGCCGCCATGCGGATCGCGTTGCGGGAGTAATCACTGAAGGTGAGGAAGGTGCCGCCGTAGGGCAGATGGCCGCCATGCAGGGCCATGCCGTTCATCACGGCGGCCATGCCGAATTCCCGCACGCCGTAGGAAAGATGGTTGCCCGGCACATCCCGCCCTGCCCTGACGCAGCCCTTGAAGTTGGTCAGGTTGGAACTGGTCAGGTCGGCGCTGCCGGCGAAAAATTCGGGCAGCGCGGGGGCCAGCAGATCGAGGGCGTTCTGGCTGGCCTTGCGCGTGGCCACCGCCTCGGGCTTGGCGGCCACCGTTGCAAACAAGGATTCCAGGCAGGCCTTGTAACCGCTGCCGAGCACGCCCTGGACGCGCCGCTGGAACTCATCCGCCGCTTCGGGGAAACGGTTGCGGTAAGCGGCGAAGTTCCGGTGCCAGCGGGATTCCACTTCCGCGCCGCGGGCACGGGCATCCCAGGCGGCAGCCACATCGGCGGAAATGGAGAACGGCGGCTCGGTCCAACCCAGGGCCTCGCGGGTGGCCGCCACTTCGGCGGCGCCCAGGGCCGCGCCGTGCACGTCGTGGCTGCCGGCCTTGTTGGGCGAACCATGACCGATCTCCGTCTTGCAGCAGATCAGCGTCGGCCGGCCGTCGGGGCGCATTGCCTGCACCTTGGCGCGCAGAATGGCATCGTCCACCGCCGCCGGATTGTGGCCGTCCACCGCGGGAATCACATGCCAGCCATAGGCGGCGAAACGCTTGGGCGTATCGTCGCTGAACCAGCCGGTCACATGGCCGTCGATGGAAATGCCGTTGTCGTCGTAAAAGGCCACCAGCTTGGACAGGCGCAGGGTGCCGGCCAGGGAGCAGGCCTCGTGGCTGATGCCTTCCATCAGGCAGCCGTCGCCGAGGAAGACGTAGGTGAAGTGGTCCACGATGTCATAGCGCAGGCCATCCGCCTCGCGGTTGAATTCCGCCGCCAAGAGCTTCTCCGCCAGGGCCATGCCGACCGCGTTGGCCAGCCCCTGTCCAAGGGGGCCGGTAGTGGTTTCCACCCCCGGCGTAATGCCCACTTCGGGATGGCCCGGCGTCTTGCTGTGAAGCTGGCGGAAGTTCTTCAATTCCGCCAAGGGCAGGTCGTAGCCAGTGAGATGCAACAGGGCATAAAGCAACATGGAACCGTGGCCATTGGAGAGGACAAAACGGTCGCGGTCGGGCCAGCGGGGATTGGTCGGGTTGTGCTTGAGATGGCGATTCCACAGCACTTCGGCGATGTCGGCCATGCCCATGGGGGCGCCGGGGTGGCCGGAGCGGGCCTGTTCGACGGCGTCCACCGCCAATATACGGATGCAGTTCGCCATGCGGCGCGCGAGTTCGGGGGAAGGGATATTCATGTTCTTCTTGAATGAGATCAGGACAGGCCGAGGGCGCGCTTGCGACGTTCCATCATGCGCCAGACGAAGGGGGTGAAAATCAGTTGCATCGCCAGTTCCATCTTCCCGCCCGGCACCACGATGGTGTTGGCGCGGGACATGAAGCTGTCGTGCACCATGGTCAGCAGATATTGGAAGTCGATGCCTTTGGGATTGGCGAAGCGGATCACCACCACGCTTTCATCCGCCGAGGGAATGTCCCGGGCGATGAAGGGATTGGAGGTATCCACCGTCGGCACCCGCTGGAAATTGACGTGGGTGTGGGCGAACTGCGGGCAGATGTAGTGCACGTAGTCAGGCATGCGGCGCAGGATGGTGTCCGTCACCGCCTCGGTGCTGTAGCCGCGCTGATGCTTGTCGCGCCAGAGCTTCTGGATCCATTCCAGGTTGAGCACCGGCACCACCCCCACCCGCAGGTCCGGGTACTGGGCGATGTCGTGTTCGTCGGTGACCACGGCGCCGTGGAGGCCCTCGTAGAACAACATGTCCGTGTCCTTGGGCAAGGTCTCCCAGGGGGTGAAGGTGCCTGGCTCCTGGTCATAGGGCGCGGCTTCCTCGCTGTTGTGTAGGTATTTCCGGGCGCGGCCCTGGCCCGATTCGGCGTAGGTCCTGAACAGGGTTTCCAGTTCGCCGAAGAGATTGTTGTCGGGGCCGAAGTGGCTGAAATGGTTGTTCCCCGAATGTTCCGCCTCGGTCTGGCGCAGCTTCATTTCGCGGCGGTCGTAACGGTGGAAGCTGTCCCCTTCGATGATGGCCGCCTTGACGCCTTCGCGGCGGAAGATGTTGGCGAAAGTGCGGGTCACGGTGGAGGTGCCCGCCCCGGAAGAGCCGGTGATGGCGATAATGGGATGGCGTTCTGACATGGCAAATTCCTCTAAGGCTTGATCTGGATTCAGTCGCGGAACAGGCTGCGTTCGGCGAACAGCGGAATGTCGCGGTCCCCCGCCTGGGTTTCAGCGTGGTAGCGCTCGATGCGCTCCACCTCCTGCTTGGAGCCGAACACCAGGCCGATGCGCTGGTGCAGGGACTCGGGCTGCACCTCCAGCATGGGCAGGCGCCCGGTGCTGGCCCGTCCGCCGGCCTGTTCCATGAGGAAACCGATGGGATTGGCTTCGTAGAGCAGGCGCAGCCGGCCCGGTTTGGAGGGGTCCTTGCTGTCGCGGGGGTAGAGGAAGACGCCGCCGCGCATCAGGATGCGGTGGGCTTCGGCCACCATGGAGGCGATCCAGCGCATATTGAAATCCTTCTTGCGCGGGCCGGTCTTGCCCGCCAGGCATTCGTCCACGTAGCGCTTGACCGGGGCCTCCCAGAATCGGCTGTTGGAGGCGTTGATGGCGAACTCCTGGGTCTCTTCGGGCACCTTCAGATCCGGATGGGTCAGCATGAACTCGCCCAGGCCGGGATCGAGGGTGAAGCCGTGTACGCCATTGCCCACCGACAGCACCAGCATGGTGGCTGGGCCATAGAGGGCGTAGCCGGCGGCCACCTGACGGTTGCCCGCCTGCAGGAAGTCCTCCGCCGTGGCCTCCGCGCCGCCCTCCGCCACGCGCAGGATGCTGAAGATGCTGCCGACGGACACGTTGACATCGATGTTGGAAGAGCCGTCGAGGGGGTCGAAGGTCAGCAGGTATTTGCCCCGGGGATAGCAGACCGGGATCGGATGGGGCTGCTCCATTTCCTCCGACGCCATGCCCGCCAGATGGCCGGCCCATTCGTTCATGCGCAGGAAGATCTCGTTGCTGAGCACATCGAGTTTCTTCTGGGTTTCCCCCTGCACATTGATGCTGCCGCCCTGCTCCGTTTCGTGGCTGCCGAGAACGCCGCCCAACTCGCCGTAGGCCACCGCCTTGGCGATGGCCTTGCAAGCCAGGGCCACGTTCAAAATCAGGGCATTGAAATCGCCGCCGGCCTCGGGGAAGCGTCGGCGCTCCTCGATCAAAAATTGGGTCAGGGTGCTTCTGTTGGTGAGTGGCATGACTATTCCTCCGTTTATTTTTCTGTTGCTATCCGCCCGGGTCGTGGCATCACCCGGATGCCGCCGACGCCGGCGCCGCTGTGTGCCAATCGCGCAGCGCCGCCACCGTGACGCCAGCGAGATCGGGAAGCACCCGCAAGGCGCCGGAAAAATCATGGTGGGCGGTAAAGTCGTTGGGGGTGATCACCACGGCGAGATCGGCCGCCGCCGCCGCTTGCAAACCGTTGGCGGAATCTTCCAGGGCCAGGCATTCCCCGGCCGGCAAACCGAGACGCGCCAGCGCTTGCAGATACACCTGGGGATGGGGCTTCTTGCGCTGGGCCGTACCGGCATCTTCGACCACGTCGAAATACCCGGACCACTGGGCACCCAGGGCTGAGGTCAACAAGGCCGATACATTGGATGGCGAGGTAGTGGTGGCGATGGCCAGGCGCACGTCCAGCCCCTTGGCCTCCTCGATCAATGACAACACGCCCGGGCGCATGGCCACCTGGCCGGCCTCGACGGAGGCCCGATAGGCATGGGCCTTAATCGCTTCGATGCGGGGCAGGATGTGCGTCAGTCCCTCGTCGTCCAATGTCCGCTCGGCGGCCGGCAGGTTGCGCCAATAGTGGGTCACGCGCTCCCTGCCGCCGGCGACGGACAGCAGACGCCGATAAAGCAGCACATCCCAGTGCCAGGCCAGACCCACCTCGGCGAAAGCGTGGTTGAAGGCGGCGAGATGGGCCATCTCGGTATCGGCGAGGGTGCCATCCACATCGAAGATCAAGGCCTGGAGTTGCGCCACGGCGATCACACTGCCCCTGGTTGCTGGAAGACCCGGCTGGCGCTGAAATCGGCCGCTTCCAGGGTGGACAAATCCCCCGCCGTCAGCACCCGTTCGCGCTGGGCGAACAAGCGGCTGGCCTGGCGCAGACGGGCGCGTTCGAGGGCGTTGCGGATGCTGCGGGCGTTGGCGAAGCGGGGCTGTTCCAGCCGTCGTTGCAAATAGGCATTGAAAACTTCCCGCGCCCCCTCGCCGAAACGATAGTGCTGGTCTGCCAGCATGCGGTCGGCGATGAGCAGCAATTCGTCCACCCCGTAGTCGGGAAAATCCAGGTGGTGGGCGATGCGGGAACTCATGCCGGGGTTGGACTGGAAGAAGGTGTCCATCCGATCCTTGTAGCCGGCCAGGATCACCACCAAATCGTCGCGCTGGTTCTCCATCACCTGGAGCAGGATTTCAATCGCCTCCTGGCCATAGTCGCGTTCGTTCTCGGGCCGGTACAGGTAGTAAGCCTCGTCGATGAAGAGGACGCCGCCCATGGCTTTTTTCAGCACCTCCTTGGTTTTCGGCGCGGTGTGGCCGATGTACTGGCCCACCAGGTCGTCCCGTGTCACAGCCACCAAGTGGCCCTTACGGACATAGCCCAGTCGATGCAAGATCTCCGCCATGCGCATGGCCAGGGTGGTCTTGCCCGTACCCGGATTGCCGGTGAAGCACATGTGCAGGCTCGGCACCTGGGCTTGCAAGCCGCAATTGGTCCGCAGCTTGTCGATGACCAGCAGTGCGGCGATATCGCGGATACGTGCCTTGACCGGAAGCAGGCCGACCAGGTCCCTATCCAGTTCGGCAAGCACCTGCTCGACCTGGGACGGCGCCAGGATTTCCGCCACCGTCCTCGCTTTGCTCAGGTCGGGCGGGTCGGCCTGGGGCGACGGGTGGGTCGCCCCGGCGGCAGTACCGGAAAGGTTGTACACGGTTCGGCCTTCCGCTTAGTAGCGCTCGCCTTCCGGCTCCACGGCGGCATAGGGATATACCGTGTAACGGATGGTGCGGTTGTGCCACTCCTGGCGGATCAGGCCGAAACCGGGTTCCACCTGGGGCCGGTTCACGATGAAGCTCATGGCGATGGACTCGACGCCGCGGGTGGAATCGAAGGCCAGCAGGCGGATGTAGTGGCTGGGGAAGGTCTTGCGGCAGCCGTCCAATTCCTGCATGACGCCGGCGGCGTCGCGCAGATCGAACATGGGCATGCCGAACATTTCCCAATAGGTGTTGCGCGGATGGGGATCGTCGGTGTATTCCACGCTCCAGGCGTAGCCTTTGCCGAGGCCGTATTCGATCTGCTGGCGGATTTCCTCATCGCTGAGATCGGGAAGGAAGCTGAATTGCCCCTGGGTCAGGCGGCCGGTGGGATTGGTCATCATGGCGTTTATCCTCGAAGCAAGGGATCAGTGGGAAGCGGACGGCGTCGCCGCGTAATCGCTGGTGTCGGTGGAGGCGTAGTTGAAGGTGACGTCCTTCCAGGTGTCCAGCGCCTGCTTCAGGGGCGTGCAGAACTGCGCCGCCTTTTGCAGGATGTCAGGACCTTCGTTGATGAGATCGCGGCCTTCATTGCGCGCCTTGACAATGCATTCCAAGGCCACGCGATTAGCCACGGCGCCGGCCTGGATACCCGCCGGGTGGCCAATGGTGCCGCCGCCGAACTGGAGCACCACGTCGTCGCCGAAGAGATCGATGAGCTGGTGCATCTGGCCGGCATGGATGCCGCCGGAAGCCACCGGCATGACCTTCTTCAGGTCGCACCAGTCCTGATCGAAATAGATGCCCCGGGGCAGGTCGGTCTTCGTGTACGCGTCGCGGCAGACGTTGTAATAGCCCTGCACCGTGAGCGGATCGCCTTCCAGCTTACCCACCGCCGTGCCGGCATGGAGATGGTCCACCCCGGCCAGGCGCAGCCATTTGGCGATGACGCGGAAACTCACGCCGTGGTTCTTCTGCCGGGTATAAGTGCCGTGCCCGGCGCGATGCATGTGCAGCAGCATGTCGTTCCTGCGGCACCAGTTGGCCAGGCTCTGGATGGCGGGCCAGCCGACGACCAGGTCCACCATGATGATGACGCTGCCCAGTTCCTTGGCGAACTCGGCGCGCTCATAAATTTCTTCCATGGTGGCGGCCGTCACATTGAGGTAGGAACCCTTGACCTCGCCAGTGGCGGCGGAAGCCTTATTGACGCCTTCCATTACATAAAGGAAACGTTCCCGCCAGTGCATGAAGGGCTGGGAGTTGATGTTCTCGTCGTCCTTCATGAAGTCGAGGCCGCCCTTGAGGCCCTCGTAGATCACGCGGCCGTAGTTGCGGCCGGAAAGGCCGAGCTTGGGCTTGGTAGTTGCTCCTAGGAGAGGACGGCCGAACTTGTCCAGGCGCTCCCGTTCGACGATCAGCCCGGTGGGCGGCCCCTTGAAGGTCTTGACCAGGGCGACCGGAACGCGGATGTCTTCGAGCCGGGCAGCCTTGAGGGGCTTGAAGGAGAACACGTTGCCGATCAGGCTGGCCGTGATGTTGGCAATGGAACCCTCTTCGAAAAGGATGATGTCGTAGGCAACCCAAGCAAAGTACTGGCCCGGGGTATTGGGCACCGGTTCCACCTTGAAGCACTTGGCCCGGTAGTTTTCGCAGGCGGTGAGGCGGTCGGTCCACACCACCGTCCAGGTGGCGGTGGAGGATTCCCCGGCCACGGCGGCGCCGGCTTCCACCGGGTCCACGCCTTCCTGGGGCGTGATGCGGAACAAGCAAACGGTATCCGTATCCGCCGGCACATAGTCGGGCTGCCAATAGCCCATCTGCCGATATTTCAAGACGCCGGCGCTATACCGTTTCTTGGCGTCGGTGATTTGCGTCGAGTCGTTCCGTATTTCGCTCATTCAGTGGCTCCTTAAAGGGTTTGGCAATAACGCCGGAAGCGTTTGTCGAACTATAAGAAGCACTTTGCATAAGATAAATTCAGAAATAATTAGCCCTAAATTAAGGAGGACCTAAATGAAAAATGCCACCTTCCGCCAATTGCGGGTATTCAACGAAGTGGCCAAGAATTTGAGCTTCGCCAGGGCGGCAGAAGCCCTGCACTTGACACCACCCGCGATCACCATGCAGGTCAAGGAACTGGAAGGCCATGTGGGCATGGCCCTGTTTGAGCGGGCAGGGAAAAAGGTCAGCCTCACCACCGCCGGTGAATACATGCTGGTCTACACGCGGAAAATCCTGGCCACCCTCAAGGACGCCGAAGACCTGGCCGCCCGTTTGCAGCGCCTGGAGACGGGCGTGCTCACCATCGGCATGGTCGGCACCGCCAAGTACTTTGTCATGAAACTGGTGGAGGAATTCCTGCAAAAACACAAGGGCATCGAGTTGCGCATAGCCGTGGGCAATCGAGAAAGCCTGGTGAGGATGTTGCAGGAGAACGAGGTGGACATCGCCATCATGGGCCGGCCGCCGAAAGAGCTGAACACCAGCGCAGAACCCTTCGCCGCCCATCCTCATGTGTTCATTGCAGCACCCGATCACCCCTTAGCCCAGGGCGGCCGTATCGGTGTGGAAGAACTGCGCCAGTACGATTTCATCGTCCGGGAAAAAGGTTCGGGGACGCGGGTGGCCATGGAGAATTTCTTCGCCAACGTCCGCCTCGAACCCCGGGTGAAAATGCAGCTACACAGCAACGAAACCCTCAAGCAGGCTGTGATGGCCGGCCTGGGCCTGGGTTTCGTTTCCCTCCACACCATAGGCTTCGAGCTGGAAGGGAAGCGCATCGCCGTACTGGAAGTGGAGAACACGCCGGTGATACGGGCCTGGAATGTGGTGCACACCCTATCGAAGATGCTATCCCCCGCCGCCGAGGCGTTCCGCTATTTCATGCTGGAACAGGGGGAAGCCTTCATGGCCCGCCATTTCGGCCACCACATGGCCTTCGATGCCAAGCCCGTCTGACCTGGCCCCAAAGCGCGGAGCAAAGCCCTTGACCCGCCTAATTTTTGCAGTTGTACCGAGGCGAAACACGGACTAGGCTTCAATCTAACGAAAGTGGTAGGGGCCGCCTTGCCCCGCAACGCACAAACCCCTTGTTTTTCCCCTAGAATCCGCCCACCCCAACTCCCCGCCCCTGTGGCTACAGGCCCCATGGAAGAGACCATAGAACCCGGCACAATCCGCGTCATAGACGGACAGACCCGCATCTATCAAGAAGGCTACTGGATCAAGACCTATCCGGTACCGGAAGATACTTTGCTGGCAAAAAAACGTCTGATCCAGGCCCTGACACGGCGCTTGTTCAACCACACGGAGCACGGTCTCAACATCCCCGGCAACCGCCTGGACGAAGCCAAGGCCACCTACGAGGCGGAAACCGATCCGGCCAAGAAGCGGGTCAAGGGCGCCATGTACGCCGGGGCGATGTTCAACCGGGCCACGGATATTTTCACCAAGCTGGTGGAGCTGCAAGCCCTAGGCGTGCAGATCAGCTCCAGCAACGACTTGATGCGGGAATGCGGCCGATGTTTGCAGGAAGCCCTGTCCCTCTGCCGCCTGGTGCTCCACCGCAGCGGCGAGGAAGGCATCGACGAGTTGTGGGGCGAGCCTTTCCGCGCCTTCTCCATTCCCATTGACGCCTTCTACGAAAGCCGCTACGTCAAGATCGGCCAGGCCATGCGCACCATCGACCAGATCGCCGACGCCATGGTCGACTACATCGGCAGCTCTCCCATGTTTGCCAGCCTCGAGCCCACCGTGCGCGAGTTCGCCTACTACGCCAAGATCAAGACTGAAACCCTGCGCACTGACCGGGAAGTATTCGAGGTCTGGGCCAATCTGGTTACCGCCGGTGAGCGGCTGTCCGGCTTCAAACCCATTTTCATCGATCCCGAGAACGAGCAGGAAAAGCGCAAAGCCTCCTTCGGCACCCAACTCATCTGCAACGGCCGCGACCTGATTTTCTACATCACCCGCGCCCGGGTTTCCATGCCCAAGAGCACCGACGATTTCGTGGATCGCTGCAAGACCTATTCCATCAAGGGTACGGTGGACGTGATGCCCATCCACCTGCCCGCCTGAACGCCATTCCCCTCACTGTCCTCGCCCGCCACGACGACTTTATCGTCGTCATCAAGCCCGCGGGCATGAGCTTCCACGGCGAAGGCGGCGAGGCCAGCCTGGTGGACGCCGCCCGCGCCGTCAGCGGCATTTCAACGCTGTTTCCCGTCCATCGCCTGGACCGCATCACCAGCGGTCTGGTGCTGTTGGCCCGGAGCGAAGCCGCGGCAAAACAATTGAGCGAAATGTTCGCCCGGGGGGAAATGGAAAAGTATTACCTGGCCCTCTCCCATCGTTCCCCTTTGAAGAAACAAGGCAGCATCAAGGGCGCCATGGTCAAGGGCCGCAACGGCAGTTGGCGCCTGGCCCGGGAAGGCGAGCACCAAGCGGTCACGCAGTTCTTCAGCTACGGTTTGGTTGGCGCAGTACCGGGATTGCGCCTATTCGTGCTGCGTCCCCGCACAGGCCGCACCCATCAATTGCGGGTGGCCCTCAAGAGCCTGGGCAGCCCCATCCTGGGCGACGAGCGTTACGGCGGCGAAGCTGCCGACCGGGGCTATCTGCATGCTGCGGTGTTGCGCTTCCAATGGCAAGGAACGCAGCAATGCTTCGAAGCACCGCCCACCGAAGGCGAGCATTTCCTTAGTCCCGCGCTAACGGAAAAACTGGCAGCCATCGGCCCGGCCTGGTTGCTGCCCTGGCCGCGCAGTCAGGCAACAAGCCAGGCAAAAGCTTAAGGAAACGCTAAAAATCCGTTCGCGTTGAGCCTGTCGAAACGCATACCACGCCAATACTCGGCCGCGTCATCAAGCTCAGCCCGAGAACGGCCAAATACTTGTTCAGGATTTCCCTAAACGGCTTCCAGGGTCTGCCGGCCGAACCAGGAAGCGTCAGCCGGCAACAGCACCGGCTGCCGGGCCACGGCCGCTTCCACGCAAAGCATGTAACGGAAGTCCAGGCGTTCCATGTCGGGCATGGCGGCGCACAGCGTTTCCCAGGGATTCCATACCACGGTATCGGGAAAGCCTTCGGCGACGATGGTCAGGTTTCGCCCCGAATCGGTCAGCACCACGGGCTTCACCACGCCGTGATACACCCGGTCCACTTCGCCCTCCACCACCAGTTCCTCGCCGTTATCCCGCCGCAGGGCGTTGCCATTGGCCGCATCCCGGTACTCCAGCCCTTGCAGGCCGTGGAGATGGGCATTCTCCACCTCCTTCACCCGCAGATAGGTGTGCAGCGCACCGGTGAAGCTGAAGGATGCGTTGCCGGTGTTTTCCACCGCCAGTTCCACATCCAGGCGAGAGGCTTCCAGCACCACGGTGATTTCGGCGTGGAAGGCATGAGGCCAGAGGGTGCGGGTCGCCTCGTCGTCGGCGGTTTCCAGGCAGACCATGGCGTAGCCTTCGCGGCAAGCCTGCTCACTCACAGCCCAAGGCTTTTGTCGCACCAGCCCATGCTTGGGCAGATCGCCCAATCCCGAGAACTGGGGGAAGCACACCGGCACGCCGCCGCGGATGGAGCGGCTGCCGTCGAACACCGCCTTGTCGCTGAGGAATAGCTGTTCCCGGCCATCAGGCGTAATCCAGGACAACACCTGGGCGCCCAACAGGCTGACCACCGCGGCGGCCCCGCTGGCGGCAGTGAGACGCAGCGCCTCGATGCCGTGGAACTGGATGGATTCAATACTTGCAGTCATGGCGGCGCTCAATGTTTGGTGGCTTGTTGATCGGCTTCCATCTGCCCCTGGCGGCGGGCCTGCTGCCAGGCCATGGCCACCTGGGCGGCGTGGGTGAAGACCTGGCTGCGCAGGTCTTCCGGCAAGGTCTGGTTGAGGGCGGCGAACAGTTGCTGGGTCATCTCCTGCCCCAGTCCTTCACTCGCCAAGCCTTCCGCCAGACAGCGGATCTGCACATGGGCCAGGGCATCGGCCACCAGACGCCAACCCAGGGTGGGCATGGACTTCACCAGGGCCAGCATCAGGCTGCCCAGGGCAGCGCAAACCGCGGCGGCTTCGTCCTGATCCTCGCTGGCGATCATGGCGTGCCAAAGGGAAAGATGGATACCCCGGCGTAGTTCCACCTTGAAATCGATGGCGTTGCCTTCGCTCGCCCCCAGCCTGTCGAACATCTGCTGGAAGCGGGCGTCTTCCTGTTCCGCCAGGGCGGTGCGCAGGGCGCCCAGCAAGGCCGTCAGGCCGGGAATGGCATTGAGGCCGAAGGCCTGGCTATAGGCCAGCCCCCATTGGTCCATGCCGGCCACCAGCAGGGCCAGGCGCAGGCTGCGGGCTTCGTCGCCACCGCCGGCCTTGGCCCAGTTGCGGATCAGGGGCAACATCTCGTTCACGCCCCGCGTCAGGGCCTCGGGATCGTTGTCCACCGTGAGCCGGAAGATCTGGCCGAAGCCGTCCTGGGCCATGTGCGCCGCCTGGCGCTGCACCTCCATGGGCACCAGGGCCGCCAGGGCATCCTCGGGAATATCCGCCGGCTGCGTATCGGTTTGCTTCATGTCGCTCATCACTGCTCTCCTCCAGACAGGCGGCGCAGCTCGATGGTCACCGTATTGGGTCCGTCGGTGAGCCATATCTGGCCGTCCTGTATCGTGCATTGCAAATCCATGCCCCGCTCCGCCAGGGCGGCCAGCCCGGAGGATTGCGCATCGCTCAGGGCCAGTACTTCCACATTCTGCAAGCGGCTGATGGCCGCCCCTTCCTTCAGCCACCAGGCTTCCATGGAACGGCCGCCATAGGCCAGCACCACCACCTTGGCGGAACGGTTGCCGGCCCGGCGCAGCAGGCGCTCGTCGGGCAGGCCCACCTCGATCCAGAGGCGGATTTCGCCGGAATATTCCCGCAGCCACAGGGCCGGTTCATCGTCGGCGGAAATGCCGCGGCCGAACTCCAGGCGCTCGTCCGCATACATGGCATAGGCCAGCAGCCGCACCATCAGGCGCTCGTCGGTTTCCGACGGATGCCGGGCCAGGGTCAGGCCATGTTCCCCATAGTAGTTGCGGTCCATGTCCGAGATGTTCAGATTGGCTTTGAAGATGGTGGATTTGATGGCCATGCCGTCTCGCTTGAGGTTGGACCGCCCGATACCGGACGGAAAAAGAGGCGGGACTATAACAAGCCCACCGTAGAATCGGCGCATGCATACGCCTGTTTCACCCACTTCCCACCCCAGCCCCCATCCTTATTCCACCCTCGGCCCGGATACGGTGCTGGATGCCCTGGAAAGCCTGGGCCTGCGCCCCGACGGCCGCCAACTGGCCCTCAACAGCTACGAGAACCGGGTTTACCAGGTGGGCATGGAAGACGGCCCACCCCTGATCGTGAAGTTCTACCGACCCCAGCGCTGGAGCGACGAAGCCATCCTTGAAGAGCACGCTTTCGTCGCCGAGCTGGCGGAACAGGAAATTCCCGCCGTGCCCGCCCTCACTCTGGCAGGGCGCACCCTGCACCACTTCCAGGGCTTTGCCTTCGCCCTGTTCCCCCGCCAGGGTGGCCGCGCGCCCGAACTGGGCGACCCGGATACCCTGGAATGGCTGGGCCGCTTCATGGGCCGCATCCACGCCGTGGGCGCGATCCAGCCCTATCGCCACCGCCCCGCCCTGACCCCGCACACCTTCGGCACCGAATCCCGCGACTGGCTGCTGGCCAATAATTTCATCCCGCCGGAACTTCTGGCCTCCTGGCAAAGCACGGCGGACATGGCGCTCCAAGGCGTGGCCCGCTGCTACGAACGCGCCGGCACGGTGGCCACCCTACGCCTGCACGGCGACTGCCACATGGGCAATGTGCTGTGGACCGACGCTGGCAACCACGACCAAGCCCCCGGCCCCCATTTCGTGGACTTCGACGATAGCCGCATAGGCCCGGCCATCCAGGATCTGTGGATGCTGCTCTCTGGCGAGCGGGACGAGATGCAGCGGCAGTTGAACGATGTGTTGGAAGGCTATCGGGATTTCTACGACTTCAATCCCCGCGAACTCCACCTGGTGGAAGCCCTGCGCACGCTACGCCTGCTCCATTTCTCCGCCTGGCTGGCCCGCCGCTGGGACGACCCGGCCTTCCCCGCCTCATTCCCCTGGTTCAACACCCAGCGCTACTGGCAGGACCGCATCCTGGAA
>RXJP01000106.1 GCA_003963315.1 Rhodocyclaceae bacterium
GGCGTGCAATTGGGGCGGTTGCTGCGTACGGCGTTTTTGGCTGACTACTTTGTCAAGGACGCTTTCAGGAACGAGTTGCGCCGGGTGCTCAGGCGTGCAATTGGGGCGGTTGCTGCGTACGGCGTTTTTGGCTGACTACTTTGTCAAGGACGCTTTCAGGAACGAGTTGCGCCGGGTGCTCAATCGTCGGGGTAGATTACTGGCCGCCCCTGCCGCAGCACCTCACCGACCAGCGCGTTGTCCAGGCTGCCGAAATCCTCCGCGGTGAGGCCCTGGGAGCCGGTCCACTGCTCCGTCCCATGCCATGCCGCGAGCTTGACCCGGTAGCTTTCAGCGTCCACTAAACCAATCCAGGCCAGGCCAAAGCGGCCAAACTCGACTGCGATGCGGCAGGATTCACAGAACAACTCCTCCCGTTCATGGACCCGGATGATCAGGGTATTGATGCCTGACAGCATGGCGTAGATGCGGTTGAGGCTGACCACCTTCTCCTCCGCCCGGCATCGCTCGATCACCTCTGCCTGGAGCGCAGCGGTACGCTGCGTCACCAAATTTTCCAAGTGCTGGTGCAAGCGCGCCCGCTCCAGGGCCACCATCACCTGGTTGCCGATGGTGTCGAGGACCTTCAAGTCTTCTCCGTCGAAACCTTCACCGTCCACCGCCCTCAGCAGGATCACCCCCAGCGTGTGCTGCTCCAGGGTCAGGGGAATGCTGGCATGGCGGCCGCTAGCCGCCGCGGACTGGGCGCCGTTCACCCAGCTTGGGTGGTCCTCGGCCCGCAGCGGAGCCCCAACCAGGGTGCCGGATTCGGTGGCGACGGTGCCGGGATGGGAGGCGGCGAGGCGATAATCACCGCCATCATCTTCGGCCAGGTAAATCCAACCAGCCTCGAACTTGGGCAGATCCATGGCCGCTTGTAGCGCAAGTTCACAGACCTGCACCGGCGTGGTGACCCGGTTCAGTTCGTTGGCGATACGGTAGAGGCCGGACAGCGTCTGATTGGAACGCGCAATTTCGCCCTGCTGAACTTGCAGTTCCTCGTTCATCCTCACCGCTTCTTCGTAGGTGGAGATCAACAGGTCGATGATCTGTTCCCGATCCGAGGTGATGTAGTGCTTCTTGCCGTCCAGGTAAACCTCGAGGCCGATGCTGACTCGCTTACCCTTGCGCAGTTCCAGGTTGAGCAGGATGTACTGGATCCGCGCCAGCAGCGCCTTGGGTTCGTAGGGCTTGCGGATGAAGTTGTCGGCGCCGCATTCGAGGCTTCGGGCGATGTCCTGGATGCTGGAAAGGGAGGTGACGATCACCACCGGGATTTCCTTCAATTCCGCATCGGCCTTGATCGCCCGACACAGGGCGTAGCCGTCCATCTCGGGCATGACGATGTCGCTGATGACCAAGGTCGGCTTCCGCCGCCGCACCTCCTCCAGGCCGAGCCGGCCGTTGGCGGCACCGCGAGTGGCGTAGCCCTGTTGCTGCAGCAGGTAGCACAGCTGTTCGGCCTGGGTCGGACTGTCCTCCACCACGAGAATATCGACTTTGAGTTCTTCGTTGCTATCGGCTTCCATGATATTTCCCTATCCGCGTATTACTTGAAACCGTTGCGGCGCTTCACCAGCGCCGCCAAAAAACCGCCGATCTGTTCCGGCGGCAGAATATGGGCGGCGGCCTCGAGCCGGATGGCCTCGCCGGGCATGCCCGGCACCACCGAGCTTTCCCTGTCCTGGGCGATAGTGACGGCGCCCTGCTCACGCAAGGTGCGCAATTCGGCGGCGCCGTCCTTGCCCATGCCGGTGAGGATCACCCCCACCGCCTTGGGCCCCGCCGCCTCGGCCACGGAACGAAAAAAACGGGAGACGGAAGGCCGGTGGCCGTTCTCCAGTTCGTCGCCGACCAACTCGATCCGATAGCCGCCGCGGCCATCCGCCTTCACCGTCATGTGCCGCTCCTCCGGCGCCACATAGCCTTGGCCCGGCTCCAAGCGTTCGCCCTGGGCGGCCACCCGCACCGGAAAGTCGCTGGCATCGGTCAGCCACTCGGCAAAGCCTTCGGTGAAGCCGGGACTGATGTGCTGGACGATGGCGATCGGTGCCAGCACATCCCGCGGCAGGGCAGCGAGGATAGTCTGCAGCGCGAGGGGGCCGCCGGTGGACGCGCCGATGGCCACCAGGCCGACGGCGGACTCGGGCCGCTGCTGCGGCGAAGCGCTCTGGGGCAGGGCCGCCCTGCCCGCCTGGGGCCAGCGCCGCACCACCCGGACCTCGGCCATCAGCTTGATGGTCTCCACCATCTTGCGCGCCGCCTCGCTGCCGGGAGCCGCGGGTTTCTCGATGATCACCAGTGCCCCCGCATCGAGGGCGCGGAAGGTATGTGCCACCTCGCCCCGGGCCGAACTGCCGGAAACCACCACGATGGGCAAGGGCTGGGTTTCCATGATGATCCGGGTCGCCTCAGCGCCGTCCATATGGGGCATATGGAAATCCATGGTCACCACGTCGGGCCGGCAGAGCCGCACCTGCTCCACCGCCTCCCGCCCGTCCGTGGCGGTACCCACCACCTCCAGGTCGGGATCGGCATTAATCAGGTGCACCTGCAGTTCCCGCTGCACCGGCGAGTCCTCCACCACCAGGACGCGAATGCGTTTGCCGTCGAGGGTCATAACAACCTCCGGATCACCGCCAGCAGATTGCTCTGATCGAAGCTGCTCTTGACGATGTAGGCGTTGGCCCCCGCCTCCGCTCCCCGCTCCTTGTGCTCGGGGGAGCTCAGGGCGGTGACCAGTACCACCGGCAGTTGTGCCAGGGCCTTGTCGCCGCGCACCTTGGCGGTGAGATCGAAGCCGTTCATGCGCGGCATATCCACGTCCGACACCAGCAGGTCGAAGGGCTCGGTACGCAATTGGGTGTAGGCATCCATGCCGTCCACCGCGGTCTTGACCGCATAACCGGCGGATTCGAGGATGCCCTTGAGCAGCATGCGCGAGGTGATGGAGTCTTCCGCCACCAGCAGGGACTTGCGTTCCGCCACCGCGACCGGTGTCGGCCGCAGGCCGGGAGCAGCGCTCCGCCGCGCCGACTGAAGCAGGTCCGGCACATGCAAGATGGGCACCACCCGGCCGTTGCCCAGCACCGTGGCGCCGACGATGTTGCGCACCCGCCGCAGTTGCCGGCCCAGGCTTTTGACCAGCACTTCCTGCTCGCCCAGCACTTCGTCCACCTGGAAGGCGATGCGGTGCTCGCCGCTGCCGGCCACCACCAGCGACACATTGTCGGCAGCCGCCTCCGCCTTGTTGTCGGCGGCGATGTCGAGTACCTGGGCCAACCGCACCAGGGACACGGTCTGCCCGCCGAGGGCAACCGTCTCGCGGTTCTCCACCGTGGCGATGTCCCGCCTCGCCACCCGCGCCACTTGGGCCAGGTGCATGGTGGGGAAAATGAACTCCCGCTCGCCGCAACGGATATGCACACCGCGGAAAGTGGACAGGGTTAGCGGCAGCAGCAGACGGAAACGCGCTCCGGCGCCGGGGCGGGAACTCACCGTCACCGAACCGCCCAGACGCTCGATTTTTTCCCGGACGATGGCTAGGCCCAGACCGCGGCCCGACAGGTCGGTGATGATGGGGCTGGTGGACAAGCCGGACTGGAAGATGAAACCGAGCAGGGCTTCTTCGCTCTGCGCGCCCTCCATCGTGTTGCATTCGCCAGGGACCGCGGGCAAACCCGGCAGACCCAGCTTGCGGGCCGCCTCGCACACTTTTTCCAAGGCGATGCCGGCGCCGTCGTCGGCCACCAGGATTTCGACACGCCCGCCCTCCATCTGGCTGACATTGAGTTCGATCCGGCCGCGGCGCGGCTTGCCCGCCGCCAGCCGCGCTGCCAGGGTCTCGATGCCGTGGTCGAGGCTGTTGCGGATCAGGTGTAGCAAGGGGTCGCGCAGGTCTTCCAGGATGCGCCGATCGATTTCGGTCTCGCCGCCGCTGATCTGGAAGTCCACTTCCTTGCCCTGGCTGCGGGAACCGTCCCGGACGAATTTGGGCAGCACCTCGAGGGCGGCGGCCACGGGCAGCATCAGCGCCATCTTGACGTCGTCGAGCAGGCCGTCGGTCATGCCGCCCAGGGTTCGCCAGTCGTGTTCGGCGGCCTTAGCCAGGGTTTCCAGCCGCACCTCATAAGCCTTGGCGAAGTCGTCTTCCAGCAACAGGTATTCCAGCAGACGGTGCAGCTGCGGGTCCCCCCGTCGTCGATTTTGTCGCCCCTCTCGCCGTTCGCTACGCTCCAGGCGCCGCTGCAAGGCCCGAACCTCGGGGACGATCTTGGCCCGCTGTCGTACCAAGACATCGAAAGCCGCCTGGGCGGCGCGGATGTCCTCCGCCCGCTGATGGGCGGTGAGCTTGGCCGACAATAGGGACTCCGACTGGAACAGGATGGCGTCCAACCGCGCCACCGGCACCCGCACCGTATCGCCCCCCCGGGCCGGGGCCGTTTCTACGGCGGCGGACTCCGCTTCCCGCGGCAGCGAGGCGTCGGATTTATCGTCCTCTTCAGGTAGTTCTGCCGCCGCGGTTGCCGGGGCCTGCGTATCCGCTCGTTCCTTTTGCTCCGCCTGGCCTGCTGCCATCCCGTCCGCCGCATGCCTCTCCACGCTACCGACGCTGGCCGCGGCCAGGCGCTGACGCAGTTCCCGCGCTAACGCCAACTGCGCCTTGGCCGGCTCCCCATCGATCTTGGCCAGCAGCTTGCCGAGCAGATCCACCGCTTCGTAAAGCAGATCGAGCAGAGCCTGGGACAATTCGACCCGGCCCTGTTTCAACCGGGCCAGGAAGTCCTCCATAGATTGGCAGAGGGTTTCGATCTCGGTCTTGCCCACGGCCCGGGCCGCGCCCTTGAGGCTGTGGGTCTCGCGGAACACGGTCTCGACGATGCTTTGCCTGGAGCCCGCCTCCGTCGTTGTTTCCAAGGCGATCAGCCCCGTGGACAGGGCCTGGACGTGCTCCTCCGCCTCACCCTTGAAGGTGACGAGGAGCCGTTTCAGGAAGGCTTCGTCGTTCTTGTCCATATCAGGTCCAATACTGGGCCACGAGTTGTTTCAGCCGCTGCCCCATCTCGTTCAGGTTTTGCGCCGCGCCCCCTGTCTGCTGGGTACTGGCCGCGTTCTGGGCGCTGGCCTGCTTGATGTTCTGCATCGCCAGAGCAACCTGGTCCATACCCACCAGTTGCTGTTGTGCCGAGACTGCGATCTGGGTCACCGCCCGGGCCGCTTCGGCAATGTTTTCCGCCAGGACGCGGATCGATTCGCCCACTTCGGCCGAGAGCTTGACGCCGGCTTCCACTGCTTTGCTGCCTTGCTCGGTGGCCATTACCGCGCCGCCGGTGGCTTTTTGGATGTCGCTCAGGATCGCCCTGACCTGGGCCGTGGCCTGCTTCGATTGTTCCGCCAGACTCTTTACTTCCTGCGCCACCACGGCGAAACCCTTGCCCTGGTCGCCGGCCTTGGCGGCTTCTATGGCGGCATTCACCGCCAGCAGGTTCGATTGCTCCGCCAGGTCGTTCACCGTGGCGATGATTTCGCCGATGGCTTGGCCCTGCTCCGAGAGGCGGACGATGCTATCGGCGATGGATTCCATTTGTTCCTGGATGCGGTGCATGGACTCCACCGACCCCTCTGTCGCCTGGCGCCCGCTCTTGGAAATCTCGACTGTTTTCTGCGCGCTCTCGGCAACCAGCTTGGCCTTGTCGGTCGCCAATTGGGCCGTCTGTTTGACCTGCTCCACCGTGGTCGTCGCTTGGCTCACCGCCGTCGCCGTCTCGTTGGTGCTGGCCGCGATCTGGGCCACCGAAGCGGAGAGTTCGGCGGAGCAGGAACCCAGAGACTCAGCCACTTCCGCTACCAGCTTGACCGAGCCGACGATGCCCCGGGCGATCCATAAACCCGCCGTCACCGCCAGCAGGAGCACCACGCCGGTCAGCAAGGAGATACGCTGGAACAGTTCGGCAATCGGAGCTTCGAGACTGATCTCGGGAACCATGTAGAACAGGGTCCATGGCACGTTATCCAGGCGCCGGGCGACGCCGATGTTCCATTGCTGGTTGACCGGGGCGAAGCCGCGAAACACCCCCCGCTCGGGGTTGGCCTCCTGGGCGCGCTGGAATTGTTCGGGAAAGGGTCTGACGTTGTCCAGCAGTTGCCGCGTCCGCTCGCCGAAGCGCTGCTCCGCCACCATGGCTTCCGCGGCGGCCGGATCGAGCCGCCCGGCCGGCGTGAAGACGATTTCCTGGCTATAGCTGTGGGCGATGCGCACGCCGAAGTGATCGAAGAGCACGCCGAAGCTCTTCTCCCCGGCCTTATCGTTACCGTCCGCCACCACCTTCCAAAGGGCGCTGGCCCGCACCCAGATCACGGCGACGCCCTGGACCTGCTGACGCCTGTCCTTGATCGGTGCCAGATAGGCAATGGTCGGCGTCGCCCCGGTTTCCGCGCCGGAGATATGCAGATCGGAAATGGTTACCGCGCCGTCGAGGGTCTTACGTACGAAGCCGTAGCGGGCCAGGCTCAGCCCCAGTAGCGGCCGCTCCGTCGCGGCGATGACCTCGCCGCGACTATCCAGCAGCGCCAGCCCGCGGATGTTGGCATCGGGCTCCTTCCACAACGCCAGCAGACGGTCCGCCACCGGTGCCAGCTTGGCCCGCTCCGCCGCCGACGCCTCGGCGTAGCGCACCACATCGGGCAAGGTGGAGACGCGCTTGCTGGCCCGCTGATACATGCCATGGAACGCATCAAGCTTGCCTTCCACTTCGTCGCCCCGTGCCGTCAGCAGAGCTTCGGTATTGGCCAGAACCTGGGCCCGGGCGTAATAGAACTCTATGGTCCCCAATAGGGCAAGGGGCAAGGCCGACGAGATGAACAAGAGCAACACGACCTTGAACCGTAGCGGCCAGTGGCGGATATTGAGCAAGGTTTTCAAGGCGTTCTCTCCTTCAGGTCCGGTAGCGGGCCACCAGTTGCTTCAATCTGACGCCCAGTTCGTGCAGGTTCTGCGCCGCCGCCTCGGTCTGCTTGGTGCTCGCCACGTTCTGCGTGCTGGCTTCGCGGATGTTCTGGATCGCCAACACCGCCTGGTCCATACCCACCAGTTGCTGCTGCGCCGAGACCGCGATCTGGGTCGCCGCCCGGGCTGCTTCGGCGATACTTTCCGCCAGCACCCGGATCGACTCGCCCACTTCCGCCGAGAGCCGGACGCCGGCTTCCACCGCTTTGTTGCCTTGTTCGGTGGCCATCACCGCACCTCCCGTGGCCTTTTGGATATCGCCCAGGATCGCTCGCACTTGCGCGGTGGCTTGTTTCGATTGTTCCGCCAGGCTCTTAACTTCCTGGGCGACGACGGCGAAGCCCTTGCCCTGGTCGCCGGCCTTGGCGGCTTCTATGGCGGCATTCACCGCCAACAGGTTCGACTGCTCCGCCAGGTCGTTCACCGTGGCGATGATTTCGCCGATGGCCTGGCCTTGCTCCGAGAGGCGAACGATGCTCTCGGCGATGGATTCCATTTGCTCCTGGATGCGGTGCATGGATTCCACCGACTCTTCCACCGACTTCTTGCCGCTCTTGGAGATTTCGACGGTGCGCTGGGCAGTTTCCGAGACTTGCTTGGCTTTATCCGCCGCCAATTGCGAGGTCTGTTTGACTTCTTCCACGGTGGCCATGGTCTGGCTCACCGCCGTCGCCGTCTCCGCCGAACTGGAAGCCACCTGGGTGGTAGAGGCGACGATCTCGCTCGAGGAGGCCGCCAGGACGGTGACCCCTTCGCCGATTTCCTGGGTCATCTTGCGCAGGCTTGCGATCATCGCCGCCAGGGCATTGCCGAGAACGTCCTCGTTCGACTGGGGGGCAATCTGGGCGGTGAGATCCCCCGCCGCCACCCGCTCCGCCACCGCAGCCATGCCCTGAAGGGATTTCGCCATACGGACGAAGGCCCACATCAGGGCGCCAACCTCGTCCTCCCGCTTGCCGGGGACCAGATCGATGGACAGATTGCCGGCGGTAATCCGCTCCGCCACCGCGGTGACGGCTCGTAGGGGCTGCGCGATATGCCGGGTGAGAAAGACGCCCGCTCCCACCACCAACGCTGCCGCCAGCAGGATGCCGCCGACGATGGTCAGCACCGCAAGCTCCGTACGCGTCCTGGCATCGTCCTCGCGCTGTTTGAGCAGTTCCAGTTCCTGCTCCTCCATGTCCTTTACCAGATTGCGGATGTCGTCCATGGCCTTCTTGCCCTTGTCAGTCACCACCACCTGCCGCGCCGCGTCGAAGCCCTTGCTCTGCCGCAGGGCGATGGTCTCCCGCAGTTCGCCCAGTTTTTCCGCCATCAAGGGCCCGATCGATTCCAGCCGCCGCTGCTGGCTCGGGTTGTCCGCGGTCAGTTCCTTGAGGCTGCGCAGAATGCCGTCGATGCGGCCGGTGGCGGACCGGTAGGGCTCCAGGTAACGGTCCTCGCCGGTGATGATGTAGCCCCGCTGGCCGGTTTCGGCGTCCTGCAGGGCCGATAGCACGTCCTTCAACCGCCCCTGCACTTCCCGCGTATGGGAAACCCATTGCGCCGTCTCCGTCAGCTTCACCGTGCTCAGGTAGGAGGCGGCTCCCACCACCAGCAGGATCGCCAGCACCGCCAGAAAACTCAGCCACAGCTTCGCACCTATCGAGGTCTTCATTGCCCTTGCTCCTTTTCTTGCCGCGCCCTGGCGGAAATGGGAAACCGTTTCAGCACACCCTTACGTTGGCACCGACTCTTCTACGACGATATGGGGGTCCGCCAGCAGCTTGGCCGCATCGAGCACGGCCATGGGTTCCCGGGTCACCCCCAGCAGGTACTCCTCCCGCAACTCGGTCAGGGTTGGCAGGGAAGGCTGCAATTCGTTTCGGGGGAGAATCTTCACGCCCACCACGACATCCGCCAGAATCCCGAACGTTATTTCTCCTGAGTGCAGGATGATGACTTTGTTCAGATCGGAAAGCCCCTTCTCCGGCAGGTCGAAGAACTTGCGCAAGTCCACCACCGAGACGATCTCACCACGGACATTGACGATGCCGAGGACGAAGGGTGGAGTGCAGGGCAGCCGGGTCAGGTCCACCAGGGGGAACACTTCCCGCACATAGGCGAACTCCAGGCCGTAGTGCTCCCCGGAGAGCAGGAACTCGATCACTTCTATCCGCTCGCCCTCCTTCTTTTTCCGGGCCGGAACGGCCAGGGCCCGCGCCCGGGCGGCAAGGATCCGCGTCGTTTCCGCCTCGTCCGGCGTGCCTCCCGTCTCCACCGCCTGCCGTACCCGCTCGAGGCGGCGGTGCACATCGCTCCAGTCGATGATCCGCCGCGGCGCGCTAGCGTTCTGCTTGTTCATATCCTCATCTCCTTCGCCGAATGGGGTTGGCCGTTGGCCCCGTCCTTCGCCTCGCTGGCGGCGGCGAGGGCGGCCTCGATAATTTCCCGCAGCCGACCGGCACTCATGCCGTCCGCCTCCGCCAGGACTTGTCCAGGCGCCAAGGCGGAGGTCAGCTCCAGGGCGTTGCGGTAGTGTTTGCGCCCTTCCTTGCGCCGACCGAGGCCCAGCAGCAGATTAGCCAGGGCGAAATGGGCCATGACGAAATCATGGTCAAGGTAGAGGCTGCGATGCAAGGCGGTTGCGGCAGCCTCCAGTTCCCCCAGCTCAAGCAGCACCGAGGCCCGGAGGAAGGCCCAGGCCGGATCGAGCTTGTCCCGGGCGATGAGTTCGTCGCAGCAGGCCAGGGCTTCGGCCAGCAGGCCGCGATTGGCCAGTTCCCGGGTTCGCCGGACCAGGGCCTCCAACGGCGGCAAGGCGCTGACGGACGGTGCTGTCGGCACGGCCGCAGGCAAGGAGTCCGCCGCCAGGGCGAAGGGCTCTTCTGTCCCAGCCTCGACGGAAGTTTGCACCAAGGATTCGCTGCCGCTCGACATCGACTCGGGCGGAAGAAAGAACGGGGAGAATTCCGCCAGGGGCAGGCTGCCGGCTTCTAGCGCTCCCTTTTGGAAGAGCACCAGTTGCGGCAGCCGGCACGGGGTAAGGGCGAGCGTATCCACCAGGGAGTTTTCCACCAGGGAGTTTTCCACCGGACTGACCACCAGCCGACCGCCCTCCAGCAGGCAATCGGCCAGCCGCACCAGCACCTGGGGCACCCGCTGCGGATGGAAGTACATCAGCACATTGCGGCAGAACACCAGGTCCATGGCGTTGGTATTGGTCTCGATGGCCGGATAGTTGGCGTCCATCAAATTGAGGTAGGCGAAGCTCACCAGGGACTTGATCCGCGGCACCACCGCGCGACGCCCTCCGGCCTGAGCCAGGAAGCAGCGTTGGGCATACAGCGGCAAAGGATTGCGGAAGGACCAGTTACCATAGACGCCCTCCCGGCCCCAGGCCAGCGCCTTGGGGTTGATGTCGCTAGCCAGGACGGAGACATTCCATTGTTCCAGGTCGGGTAGCAGTGCGGCCAGGGTCATGGCGATGGAATAGGCCTCCTCGCCGCTGCTGCAGCCCACGCTCCAGATGCGGATACGGCGCGTGGTTTCGCGTCGGCAACGGATCAAGTCGGGCAGCAGTTGCTGCTCCAGGGCTGAAAAGATTTCCGGGTCGCGGAAGAAATAGGTTTCTCCCACCGTCAGATGGCTCGCCAGCACCTCCATTTCTCGTTGCCCCAAGCGGTCGGCGAGCAGCCCTTGCAGGCAGTCCCGGAAGCTGCCATAACCCAGTTCCGGCGCGGCGGCGGTCACCCGCCGCCGCAGGTCGGACCAACGCTCAGGCGGAAAATGCAGTCCCAGGTCGGTACAGAGCCGTTCGCAGACGGCATCGCGCAGGGATTCGTCGGTGAAATCGACCAGCTTATCCATGGACGCGGGCCTGGCCTACCGCCTGATCCAACGCGTGATCCAACTGCGGGTGTTCCTCGGCAAGGAAAAATGCGTCCGGGTCGTATACCAGGATCAGTCCCTCCCGGTTGCGGACCACGCCGTCGAGAAACTCCACACCGGGAACCACGGCTTGGGCGGCGACGAAATCCACGTCGTCCCATTCCGCCACCCCCGCGATGTTTTCCACGGCGAAGGCGATATGGCGGCTCGAGGTCCGGGCAATGATGATTTGATCGGAAAGGGCCATCGCCCGGGACGGCAAACCGAGCCGCAGACGGATATCCATCACCGGCACGATCTCGCCATGGACGTCGATCATGCCCCGCACCACGGCGGGAGCCTTGGGTAGGGGAGACACCGCCACCGCCCGCACCACCTGCTCCACCATGGGTAAGGGTACGGCGAAGCGTTGTTCATCCAGGACGAAAACCACTGCAAATCCCATGTCATCCCCCTTGTCCTGTATCGGTGGAAAATCCTGAACGGGGATGGAGCATCACCGCTTCGTGGCCATCACCTACGACATAAAGAAAAGCGCAACGACAAAGCCCTCCTCATCCTTTCTATATCAAATATATAACTATGCCAAATGAAAATTTTCAAAAGTAATCAGATTTATATAGACTTTTATTACTTTAGCGATATACAAAGGGAATCCACCCTCCGCCCCTTACTAAGCCATGGACCGGAGGACCGATTGCGCCGCCTCGCTGGCGAGCAACAACAGTTCAATTTCTTCGGTGATGCCTGCTTGACACTGGCGCCAGGGGCAGGCGATCGACCGTTTCACCGGGGCGATTAAGCGTCCGGTCTATGTCACTAGGCACAGGTAGGTAATACCCCAGCAGCGGTCTTTGCCAATAAATCGGTTTCTGAGTTGTGACAAATTGCATCTGCCCTTTTATTAGGGATGGCCAGGGACGCCGGTTCATCTGGGCGGTGTATCTCAGCCTTTAAGTCACAACTCAGAACTTCTCCCTGCCATAAGCGATTTTTTTCATTTTAAGGAACACGAATCATGAGAAAAACCTCCTATTTCTTTAGTTATATATCGAGCAACATAACCCACTAAGAAAAAAGGGAATTAAAAAATAAAAATAAATTCGTTTAAATTCAAAGAATGAGGAAATAACGAAAACTTGAATTGACCTAGGGGTTTACCTGATTGACAGATACAGTATGCATACTGACAATCCCGGGCTTCCCCAATATCCATACGCGGATCATGCCCTCTTCCGAGCCCCCCTCGGCCAGGCCCAAAATAACCTGGACCTCCCGCAGATACACCATCTCCATGTTGGCGATCTTCATGTCAGTCGGCAGTATTGTGCCGGCAGACATAGTCCAGGAACATGTCGCCCACCTGTCATACCCCTTTTTTGCGGCCTACCCAATCCCCAATAGCTCCCTCACCATTGCCGCCTTACTAGGATTGTTCATTGCTGGCACCTATTGGCAAAGACGCCGACAGGCCCGCATTTCCGCCTCTCTCGTCGCCGAAAGGGAATATGCCCTGGTACTGTTGGATCAACTGGTGGGAGAGAACCACGATGGCGTGTGGGCCAGGAACTGTGAAGGGGAGTTTTTATATGCCAATACAGCCCTGCATATCTTGCTCGACCTTCCCGGTGTCCATAACGAAAACGTGCTCCAGCAATGGCGGAGGTGCATACACCCCCAGGACTTGGCCCTGTTTGAGCAGGGCGAAAAAACGCTACTGAACCAAGGCCACCGGGAAATCCACTACCGGATGCAAATTCCCGGCAAGCCCATATGCTGGGTGGAGGACAGAGCTTCAATTATCCGTCATGAAGCTAGTGCAGCCAAAACCATGGGCTTCCTGGTAGACGTCACTGAACGCAAGGCCCACGAACAAAAGATATCCACGCTGTCTCGCTACCTGGGCATCACCAATCAGACCAACCAGGCCATTATCCGCTGCCAGAATCCCGGCAGCCTGTACTGGGAGCTTTGCAGCATCATGACCCGCTACGGCGGTTTCTCGGCCTGCTGGATCATGGTTCGTCCCAGCCTGAACGGGGCGCCGCGCCCGGAGGCCCGGGTCGCCGCCAGCTCCCAGGTACCGGAAGGACTACTGATGCAGATCGGTATGAGCCACAGCACCACGTTCGCCGTTCAGGAGAACGGCCTGTGGAGCGAGATCCATCTTGAATCCGAATTCGTGCCCTGCGTGCGGCAGATCCGCGCCATCGGCAAAGGCGAATCGATTCCCTGGCTCGCCCGGTATTTTCCGGAAACCGCCCATATCGTCAGCATCCCCCTGCGTCAGGATGGCAGCACCGTGGCGTCCCTCACCCTCATCAGTAAACCTGATGACGTGATCGATGATGAGGTGTTGACCATGCTCTACGGTATTTCGGTGGACGTCTCCTTCGCCCTGGATGTCTATGCCCGGGAATCCCGGCGTCAGGAGACCGAGGCTCAATTGCTCCTCTCCGCCAAGGTGTTTGAAAGCAACCGGGAAGGCGTCATCATCACCGATGCGAAAAAACGCATCCTCTCGGTCAATCGCGCCTTTAGTCTGCTGACCGGATACCAAGCCGACGAAGTGATCGGCCTCACGCCTAGCCTGCTGTCCTCGGGACAACAGAGTTCCGCCTTTTATCAGGCCATGTGGACGACCATCAACAGTCATGGCTATTGGCAAGGAGAAATCTGGAATCGGCGCAAGAACGGTGAAACCTATCCCGAACTACTGGCCATCTCCGCAGTTACGGATGACAAGGAAAACGTAAACCACTACATAGGCGTTTTTTCCGACATTACCGAACGCAAGGTGGACCAGCAGCGATTGGAGTTCCTTGCCCACCACGACGCGCTCACCGGCCTGCCCAACAGGGTACTGCTGCAAGACCGGGTGGAAGTGGCCATCATGGCGGCCAAACGCGCCAACCGACGGATTGCCTTAATCTTCCTCGATCTGGACAACTTCAAGACAGTCAACGACTCCCTCGGCCATCAGGTCGGCGATCGCCTTCTGATCTCGCTGGTGGCGCGGGTCAGCGAACACTTGCGGGAGTCTGACACCCTGAGCCGCTTGGGCGGGGATGAATTCGTCGCCGTCATTACTGACATCCACGATAGCGAAGACGCCGCCGTCGTGGCGCGCAAGATTCTCGCCGCCGTGGAACCCCCCATCCTTATCGACGGCCAATCCTTGAGTATGACTTTCAGCATAGGCATCGCCCTTTCCTCCGACGATGGCGACGGTTTCGATGCGCTGCTGCGCAATGCCGACACAGCCATGTATCACGCCAAGAAAGCGGGGAAACGCACCTATCGCTTTTTCGAGGACCGGATGAACGCCGGTGCCATGGAAAAGCTGGTATTGCAAAACAGCCTGTTCGGCGCCGCCCAACGCCAGGAACTGCAATTGGTCTACCAACCCCAGGTGGATATCGCTTCGGGCCGCATCATCGGCGCCGAAGCCCTCCTGCGCTGGCACAGCCCGGAACACGGCAACGTCTCGCCCACCATGTTCATCCCCATTGCCGAGGAAAGCGGCTTCATCCTGCCCATCGGCGATTGGGTGCTGGAGGAGGCCTGCCGCCAGATCGGCATCTGGCGCGATGCCGGGCTTCGCGAGATTGCGGTGGCGGTGAATATCTCCGGCCTCCAATTCAAACGCGGCAACCTGGTGCAAAAAGTACGTGATCTGCTGCAAGAGTTCCGGCTGCCGCCGCATCTGCTGGAACTGGAAATCACCGAATCCACCATGGTCCAGGACGACCGCCAGGTTCTGGATGCCGTCACGGAACTCAAGGGTATCGGCATACAACTGTCCATCGACGACTTCGGCACCGGCTACTCCAACCTGGGCTACCTGCGTCAATTCAATGCCGACAAACTCAAGGTGGACCAATCCTTCGTCCGAACCATGAGCCAAAGCGAAGACGAAGCGATGCTGGTGCAGACCATCATCCAGATGGCCCACAACCTGCAGTTGCACACGATCGCCGAAGGGGTGGAAACCCCGGAACAACTGGCCCGGCTCACGGCAATGGGCTGCGAAGAAATCCAGGGCTACTTGTTCAGCCGTCCTATAGGCGCTGATGCCTTTGCCGATCTGCTCCGCAAGGAAACCACACTGAATTCCCTCCCCATTTTCTCAATATCATGAAAACCAACCTCCCCATCACGCAACACGAACTAATCCTCGAAGCGGGAAAACCCATCGTCACAAAAACCGACTTGCAGGGCATCATCACCTATGTCAACGATGCCTTTATCCAAATCAGCGGCTTTAATCGAGACGAATTAATAGGACAGAACCATAACGTGGTACGCCATCCCGATATGCCACCGGGAGCCTTTGCCGATCTGTGGAAAACCATCAATGCCGGGCACCCCTGGGTCGGCTTGGTCAAAAACAGGGCAAGGAACGGAGACTTCTATTGGGTCGAAGCCTATGTCACCCCGATCACCGAGAACGGCCAGACTGTAGGCTATATGTCCGTCCGCAGTCGCCCGGCCCGCAAGGATGTCCAGGCAGCGGAAGCCCTGTATGCGGCTATCCGCAACCGCCAAGCGGCCTTACCAGAAACTCGGATAGAAACGGCACGGCTCTCCTTCGGCCAAACCGTGGCCGCCTTTTCCATCGGATTGGTGGCGCTGCCCACAGCCAGCCCTTTGCTGCCCATGCCCTGGCAATGGTTCCTGGCGATCACAGCCGCAGTTCTTGCTTCCATCTATGCGAGATGGCTGCTGGCCGGTGTGCGGGAACCCCTGCGCCAAGCGGGAGAGATGATTCAGCACGTCAGCGAAGGAAAACTCAACTTCCCCTTCCTCAACAATCATCAATTCAAGCTCAACCGCCTCACCCTCAAGCTCCATTCCCTGAGGGTCAACCTGCGCGCCATATTCGCGGATGTGTTGGCGAACAGCCGCCGAATGGAAAACGAAGCGCAGAAAATCGATAAAGAATTGAATCAGGTATCCCAGGTTGTCCATCATCAGGCCAGCCACGTGGAATCGGTCTCGATGGCGTTAGAAGAGTTGTCCACTACATCCATGGAAATCTCCAGCCATGCCGAACAGGCCTACCAGCGCGCCGCGGAAACCAAGAATGAGGTGAGCTCCGGCCAGGCTCAGATGACCCTGACCCGCCAACGTTCCGATGACGTATTGCTTGTCGTGGAGTCCCTGCGCCAGCGGCTCGACCATCTGAGTGCATCGGTGCAGCAGATCGACTCCATCTCGGCCACCATCAAGGAAATTGCCGAACAGACCAACCTGCTCGCCCTCAACGCCGCCATTGAGGCGGCTCGGGCCGGGGAACAGGGCCGCGGCTTCGCCGTGGTAGCTGACGAAGTCCGCAAGCTGGCGGAACGCACCGCCAGCTGTACCGGCGACATCAGTTCGACCCTTGTTTCCGTGGAACAGGAAACTCAATCGGCCTTGGTCACCATGGAAGAAGCCACCACCGGTATCCATGCCAGCGAGGCTCAAATCGCCCGCTGCGAAGACAGCTTGTCCCGCATCGAAATCGCTAGCGAATCCTCCCGCCAAGCCAGCGCGGAAATTCTCGACATGGTAAAGAGGCAAGCCGCGGTAGCGGAAGAGGTCGCCCACAGCATCAATGAGGTGAGAGTCGGCATCGAGCAGACCAGCAGCAACGTAGACAGCGTTTGTCTCTCAGTGGCCAACCTCAATGCTCTGGCTGATGAGCAATATCAGTTGGTCATGCACCTGGAGAACGGGCTGGACTAAGCAGCTTCTCCCCAGTCGGCGAGGAATTGCTGCCAATGTCCCTGCCCAGTCCTAGCCGTCCCCGTTAGAGCCCACCTCCCCATCTTCATTCATCTACTCCCCCTAAGCCCCACTCAGGGCGATGAAGGTGATGTAGTCCCGACAGGCGGCGACAATTTCCCGACTGCTGACGATGCCGCGACTGTAGGCGACCAGGATGACCTTGAGCAGTATTCCCGGCGGGTAGGCGCTGGCGCCAGAGAGGCCGTTACGGTAACGGGCATCAAAGCCAGATAGGTCAAGCTGGTGATCCACCAGCCAGTCCTCGGCGAACTCAAAGGTACCGGGTAAGAGCTGTCTTTTGAGATCAACCGCCAGAAAACGTGGGCTGGTGTCGATTACCTTGTAGCGGGCCATGGCAATGTTCAATCAGATGACATCCCTCTGACCCTTGATATTCCATTCGGTTCACGGCACAGTCATGTCAGACAAAGCATCAAGAGAGAATTAAATATTACTTTGGTAACACATTCTGGCGCATTCGGCGCATGTTGTCATCTATTGAAAAACTAGGGTGAAGCCTGAGCGGACACTGAATCGCCCCGGATTTTGTGGAGGCTCCAACCCTTGAGAGAATGGAGCCATGAAGAAGACAAACAAGTATTCACCTGAAGTCCGGGAACGCGCG
>RXJP01000016.1 GCA_003963315.1 Rhodocyclaceae bacterium
ACGCTTCCCTGGTGGTGTTGCGCCTGTACCGGGATGGCCGCCATCTGGCCCTGGAAATACGGGACAATGGCCGCGGCATTGCCGAGAACGACATCAACAAGCCCCGCTCCTTCGGCCTGCGCGGCATCCGCGAACGCAGCCGCAGCCTGAACGGGGAGTTCCGCGTCGAAGCCAGCGAGCAGGGGGGCACCCACCTGACGCTGACCCTGCCGATCAAGACAGCGACCGTCTCCGCCACCGCGGAGGAGGAACGCCAACGAGGTCTTTTCTAAAGAATTCCAATCATGGCCGAGAAAATCCACGTACTGATCGCCGACGACCACGCCATCGTGCGCCAGGGCCTGCGCCAAATCCTGTCCGAAACCGACGACATGGTGGTGGCTGGGGAAGCCGAGGACGGCTCCGACGCCTTGCGCCTGGCCCGGCACCAGCGCTGGGACGTATTCCTGCTGGATGTCTCCATGCCCAACCGCAACGGCATCGACACTCTCAAGCAGCTCAAGAAGGAATTCCCGCGCCAGCCGGTGCTGATGCTCTCCATGCACCCGGAGGAACACTACGCGGTGCGCGCCATCAAGTCCGGCGCGGCAGGCTACCTCACCAAACAGAGCGCACCGGAGATGCTGGTCACCGCCATCCGCCAGGTGGCGGCAGGCAAACGCTTCATCAGCCCGGTGCTGGCGGAGCAGTTGGCCGCGGCCATTTCCGACGACCATGACAAGCAGCCCCACGAACGGGTCACGGATCGGGAATACCAGGTGCTGGTGCGCATCGCCGCGGGCAAGACCCTGACCCAGATCGCCGAGGAACTCAATCTTTCGGTGAAGACGGTGAGCGAATACCGCAAGCGCCTGCTGGACAAGATGCGCCTGGACAACACCGCCGAATTGATCCGCTATGGCCTGGAACACGGCCTAGTACAATAAGCCTCCCCCTGAAGCCCCCACGCCCCATCACGCATGCCTGATTTCACCCAGCCTTCGGAAATTGCCCGGGAAGTCCTGGTACGCCTGGCCCAGCGGCGTATGCAGCCGACGCCGGACAAGTACCTGGCCCTGTACCACGAGATTTCCGGCACCCCGCCCACGGAGATATTCCCCGAACGCGCCCTCAAGGGCCTGACGGCCGCTTTGCCGCGCAACACGCCGGAACAGGCGAAGCTGGCGCGGCAACTGGACCAGGCGGTGGCGGACAAGGATTGGAACGGCATCAAGCGCGGCATGGAGGACGTGTTCGCCCGCCTCGGCGCGGACCCCCTCAACTGGAGCACGCTGCTCAAGGAAGTCCTGGCGCAGCTGGACACCCACAGCGCCGGGCTGACCACCGCGAAAAAACGGGAAAGCCTGGACCATATCCTTTCAGCATCGGCCCAACCCGACCTGCTTTTCCAACGCATGCAAGGCCTGCTGCGTTCCTGGACCAGCACCCCCGCCGCCGGTGGCGAAGCGCTGATCGACCCGGCTTCCATTGCCCTGCCGCCGGCCGCTGCTGCGCCCCAGGGTGCCGCTCCCGCCACGCCGGCAAGCCCTTCCGCAAGCACAGACCTGAGCAGCGCCCAGTGGCGGGAATTGATCGCCATGATCCTGGACAAGGCGCTGCCGCCCTTGCTGGCCGAATCGCCGGAATTGGCCGCGGAAGCCGCCGGACTTTCCAAGGACATCCGCAACCCCGTGGCGGCGGGCAAGCTGGACGAATTTGCCAACCGGTTGAAGAAATTCATCTACCGCCTGCACTTTGTCGCCGAAGACCAGGCCGAGCTGCGGGCCGCCCTGCTCGGCTTGTTGCGTTTGCTGGTGGAAAACATCGACGAGCTGGTGGTGGACGACCAATGGTTGCAGGGGCAGATCGCCATCGTTTCCGACCTGGTGAACCAGCCCCTCAACCTGCGGCGCCTGGACGACATGGAGCGCCGCCTGAAGGACTTGATCTTCAAGCAAGGCGCCCTGAAGAAAAACCTCAACGAGGCCCGGGACCGGCTCAAGGCCATGCTTGCCACCTTCGTGGACCGGCTGGCTGAAATGGGAACCGCCACCGGCGACTACCACGATAAGATCGAGCAATGCGCCACCCGCATCAGCCAATCCAAGGACATCGGCGAACTCACCGACGTGCTGGATGAAGTGATGCGGGAAACCCGCAGCGTGCAGATCACCGCCCTGCGTTCCAAGGATGAATTGACGGAAATGCGGCAGCGGGTATCCGAGGCCGAAAAGGAAGTGGCCCGCCTGCAAAACGAGCTGGCGGAAGCCAGCGACATGGTGCGCCAGGATGCCCTCACCGGCGCCCTCAACCGCAAGGGCATGGACGAGGCCCTGGACAAGGAAGTGGCCCGCAGCCAACGCCAGGGCAGCAAGCTGTGCGTCGCCCTGCTGGATATCGACAATTTCAAGAAACTCAACGACACCCTAGGCCACGACGCCGGTGATGCCGCGCTGGTCCACCTCACCCAGGTGGTGCGGGATACCATCCGCCCCCAGGACACCCTGGCCCGCTACGGCGGCGAGGAATTCGTCGTGCTGCTGCCGGACACCATCCTGGAGGAAGGCGTCAACGCCATGGTGCGCGTGCAGCGGGAACTGACACGGAAATTCTTCCTGCATAACAACGAAAAACTGCTCATCACCTTCAGTTGCGGCGTCGCCGAACAGCTTCCCGAGGAAGCGCCCAAGGACTGCCTGCAACGGGCCGACCAGGCCATGTACCTGGCCAAGCGCTCGGGCAAGAACCGGGTGATGGCGGCTTAACGCTGTATGACGACGAAAACATTGTTCGTTACCGGCGGTGCCGGTTTCATCGGTTCCGCCCTGGTACGGCAACTGATCGCCGAGACCGACTGGCGCATCATCAACATCGACAAGCTCACCTACGCCGGCAACCTGGAATCCCTGGCAACGGTGGCCGACGATCCCCGCCACATTTTCAGCCGAGCGGATATCTGCGACCGCGCCGCGCTGGATGCCCTGTTCGCCCAGCACCAGCCGGACGGCGTGATGCACCTGGCGGCGGAATCCCATGTGGACCGCTCCATCCACGGTCCCGGGGATTTCATCCAGACCAATATGGTGGGCACCTTCACCCTGCTGGAAGCGGCCCGTGGCTACTGGGGCCAGCTCGACCAGGAGCACCGCCGCAGCTTCCGTTTCCACCATATTTCCACCGATGAAGTGTTCGGCAGCCTGGGGGAAGACGGCGCTTTCAACGAAGCCACCGCCTACGATCCGCGCTCGCCCTATTCCGCCTCGAAGGCCGCTTCCGACCACCTGGTGCGGGCCTGGCACCACACCTACGGCCTGCCCGTGGTGGTGACCAACTGTTCCAACAACTACGGCCCCTACCACTTCCCGGAAAAACTGATCCCGCTGATGATCCTCAACGCCCTCGCCGGCAAGCCCCTGCCCATCTACGGCAAGGGTGACAATGTGCGCGACTGGCTGTATGTGGACGACCACGCCCGGGCCCTGCGCACCGTGTTCGAGCAAGGCCGGGTCGGCGAGACCTATTGCGTCGGCGGCAATGCGGAACGCACCAATATGCAGGTGGTGGATGCCCTCTGCACCCTGCTGGACGAGTTGGCGCCCCGACAGGATCGCCTCGGCTATGCGACACAAAAAACCTTCGTCGCCGACCGACCCGGCCACGACAAACGCTACGCCATCGATGCCGGCAAGCTGCGCCGGGAGCTGGGCTGGTCGCCCAGGGAAAGCTTCGATTCCGGCCTGCGCAAGACCGTGCAGTGGTACCTGACCAACCCGGCATGGGTGGCCCATGTGCAAAGCGGCGAATACCAACAGTGGCTGGATCGGCATTACCAACCAGGTGCCACGGCATGAGCGGCCCGAAATTCCTCCTGCTGGGCAAGAACGGCCAACTGGGTTGGGAACTGCAACGGGCCTTGGCGCCCCTGGGCGATGTGATTGCCTTGGGCCGCGATGAAGCCGACCTGGCCGATACCGACTCCCTCAGCGCCCAGGTGGAAGCCCTGCGTCCGCAAGTGATCGTCAATGCCGCCGCCTACACCGCGGTGGACAAGGCCGAGGCCGAAGAACCCTTGGCCCAGGCCATCAACGGCGACGCCCCGGCCCATCTGGCCCAGCTTGCCCACAAGCTGGGCGCGCGTCTGATCCACTACTCCACCGACTACGTCTTCGCCGGCGACAAGGCCGAGCCCTACACCGAAGCCGACACCCCCGCGCCGCTCTCCGCCTATGGCCGCAGCAAGCTCGCCGGCGAGCAGGCCGTGCTGGCCGCCAGTCCGCGCAACTTCGTTTTCCGTACCTGCTGGGTCTATGGCCGCCATGGCGGCAACTTCGTCAAGACCATCCTTCGTTTAGCGAAGGAAAAGGACGCTCTCCGCGTTGTTCACGACCAGGTCGGCGCGCCCACCCCCGCCGCCCTCATCGCCGACATCACCGCCCAGGTGCTGGGCCAGGTGCTGCGACGGCCGGGGGAAGTGCCCGCTGGCGGCCTCTACCACCTGGCGGCGGGCGGCGAGACCAGTTGGCACGGCTTCGCCACGGAGATTGTGCGGGAAGCCCGCCGCCTGGGCCTGGAGGCCAAGCTCATGGCGGAAGCCATCGCCGCCATCCCCGCTAGCGGATATCCGCTGCCCGCGCCGCGCCCCGCCAACTCGCGGCTGGATTGCGCCAAGCTATCCACGATATTCAATCTGAATCTGCCGCCCTGGCAAACCTTCCTCGCCCCCATCCTCGCCGACATCCTGACGCCATGACTTCGGACATCCCACGCAAAGGCATCATCCTCGCCGGCGGCGCCGGCACCCGCCTGCATCCCGCCACCCTGGCGGTGTCCAAGCAGTTGTTACCGGTGTACGACAAGCCGATGATCTACTACCCCCTCAGCACCCTGATGCTGGCGGGTATCCGCGAGGTGCTGTTGATCTCCACCCCCCAGGACACGCCCCGCTTCCAGCAACTCCTGGGCGACGGCAGCCAGTGGGGCATGAACCTCAGCTACGCGATACAACCCAGCCCCGACGGCCTGGCCCAGGCCTTCATCATCGGCCGCGACTTCCTTGCCGGCGGCCCTTCCGCCCTGGTGCTGGGGGACAACATCTTCTACGGCCAGGAACTTTCCCTCCAGCTCATCGACGCCAACCGCAAACAGGATGGCGCCACCGTGTTCGCCTACCCGGTGCAGGATCCGGAACGCTATGGCGTGGTGGAATTCGACACCCGGGCCCGGGCCGTCAGCATCGAGGAGAAACCGGCCAAGCCCAAGTCGCGCTATGCCGTCACCGGCCTCTATTTTTACGACGCCCAGGTATGCGACATCGCCGCCGGCCTCCAGCCTTCGCCCCGGGGCGAGCTGGAAATCACCGACGTGAACCGTCGCTACCTGGAACAGGGTAACCTTACCGTACAGATCATGGGCCGCGGCATGGCCTGGCTGGACACCGGTACCCACGACTCCCTGCTGGAAGCCGGCCAGTTCATCGCCACCCTGGAAAAACGCCAGGGCCTGAAAGTGGCCTGCCCCGAGGAAATCGCCTGGCGGCGCGGCTGGATCGACGATGCCGCCCTTGATGCCCTCGCCGCCCCCTTGGCCAAGAACGGTTACGGCGCCTATCTGCGCGGCCTGCTCACGGAAAAGGTGTATTGATGAAGCGCATTGCCACCGCCATTCCCGACATCGTCATCCTCGAACCCCGCGTCTTCGGCGACGAACGCGGCTTCTTCTACGAGAGCTGGAACAAGCGCGCCCTTTCCGAACTGGGCATAGACGCGGACTTCGTCCAGGACAACCATTCCAAGTCCGCCCGCAACGTGTTACGCGGCCTGCATTACCAGATTGAACACGCCCAGGGCAAACTGGTGCGTGTCATCGCCGGCGAAGTGTTCGACGTGGCGGTGGACCTGCGCCGCGCTTCCCCCACCTTCAAGCAGTGGGTGGGCTTCACCCTCTCCGCCGAAAACCGCCACATCGCCTGGATTCCTCCCGGCTTCGCCCACGGCTTCTGCGTCACCTCCGACAGCGCCGAGTTCCTCTACAAAACCACCGACTATTGGTCGCCCCAGCACGAACGCACCATCGCCTGGAACGACCCCGACCTGGCCATCGACTGGCCCCTGTTCGAGGCCCCCATCCTGGCCGCCAAGGATCAGCAGGGCATACGCCTAAGGGATGCGGATTATTTTCCGTAAATAGCGACACGCTACTGTCGGAATGCCCTACCGGCAGGCTCTGCCCGACAATCTCCCTGCTTTTCCCGCATTCCCTTTGGCCTGAAAGGATGTACCTTAACCGCTGACTGAACACGTCAGGCAAGCAGCCGGTCATCCACAACGAAAGGGGAGCCATGTCGGAAAAACCCGTGTACCTCACCCGCCCCCACCTCCCACCTTTGGAGGATTTCCTGCCCTATTTGCAGGAGATATGGGATAGCCGACAACTGACCAATGGCGGACCGTTCCATCAGAAGTTCGAGCAGGCCCTGGCCGAGTATCTGGGCGTGCCCTACATCTCTCTGTTCGCCAACGGCACCCTGGCTTTGATCACCGCCCTGCAAGGCCTGCGCATCACCGGGGAAGTCATCACCACCCCCTACAGCTTCGTCGCCACCACCCACGCCCTGCACTGGAACGGTATCAAGCCGGTATTCGCCGACATCCGGGGCGACACCTGCAACCTCGACGAAGAAAAGATCGAAGCTGCCATTACGCCGCAAACCACCGCCATCCTGCCGGTGCACTGCTACGGCAACCCCTGCGCCGCGGAACGCATCCAAAAGATCGCCGACACCTATGGCCTCAAGGTGATTTACGACGCCGCCCACGCCTTCGGCGTTACGGAAAACGGTCGTTCCGTCCTCGACTACGGCGACCTATCCATCCTCAGCTTCCACGCCACCAAAACCTTCAATACCTTTGAAGGCGGCGCCATCGTCTGTCATGACAGCAAGCTCAAGCAGCGCATCGATTACCTGAAGAACTTCGGCTTCGCCGACGAGACCACGGTGGTCGCCCCCGGCATCAATGGCAAGATGAACGAATTCCAGGCAGCCCTCGGGCTATTGCAGTTGCAGCACATCGACAGCGCCATTGCCAAGCGGCAGCAAGTGGATCAACGTTATCGCGAAGCCCTGCAAGGATTGCCGGGCATCACCTGCCTGCCGATACCTGCCGGAGTACGCCAGAACTACAGCTACTTTCCCATTCTGGTGGATGGCCGTTATCCCCTTAGCCGGGATGGCCTGTATCAAAAGTTCCGTGACCGGAACATCCTGGTACGGCGCTACTTTTATCCGCTGATCAGCGATTTGACCATGTACCGCAGCCTGCCTTCCGCAACGCCAGCCAATCTGCCTACGGCGCAAGACATCGCGGCCAAGGTGATGTGCCTGCCCATCTATCCCGACATTGATGAGGCCGACCTGCAAAACATCATTGATTGCCTGGTGCGGTAAAGCATCGCCTGCCTCCCAAAAACAAGGCCTTCACGACGCCCAACTGACACCATGGACAACTGCCGCCTGCTCATCTTCCCCCTCGACCTGGACGATGCCGATCCGGTGATCCGGGTGGCCAAGTCCCTAGGAATAGAAGTCATCGGCGCCAGTTCCGCCATGCCTGACAGCGGTCAGCGTGGCGTAGACCATTTTCTTCGATTGCCTTTCGTCACCGATCCGGCTTTCGATGCCGCCCTGCAGGAGGTGCTGCACCGCCACCGCATCACGGCGGTTTTTTCTCCTCACCAGGGCGTCTGGCGCCATCTGGAAAAACTCGCGCAGGCATCGCCGCAGACCTATGGCTATGCCCTGTGCGGACCGGATCCCTTCACCGCCACGTGGCAGCTGTTTTCCCCCCATGAAAGCTGGGCCGCCACCGTGGGCAAAGGCATGTGGGCGCCGACCCCCGCGGCGCGTCCAGCACTCAGTCCCGCCAGCTATGCCGCCCTTCACCGACTGTTCATCTCCACACCGGGGCAATGCGACGAAGGCAAGCTCCACGCCCTATGCGACATTGCGAGGTCACTCCCTGTCGGCGACCTGCTTGAAGTGGGCTGCCTCTATGGCCGTTCCGCCATCGCCTTGGGCTTTCTTGCCGCCCGTCATCGCATCGGCAGCCTGATCTGTGTGGATCCTTGGGAAACCCTGGCAGTCACGGATCAAGGCGCCCAGGCTGCCCTATTGAACACCGAACTGAAGTCCCTGGACTCCCAGGAAATTTTCCGCATTTTCATTTCCACCGCCGCCCTGGTGGACAACATCGGCTATATCCGCCATACCTCCGCAGCGGCGCAGGCCATCTACGAAGCCGCCAAAATCCAAGGCAGCCTGTCCAGTGCCGAACTCGGCAGTATTTCCCTGGCCCCAGCGCTTAGCCTGCTGCACATCGACGGCAATCACCGTTACGATTTCGTGAAGCAGGACGTGGCCATCTGGAGCCCCTACCTGGCGGAAGGGGGCTGGCTGCTGCTGGACGATTACGTCTGGGCCTTCGGTGACGGCCCCAAGCGGGTGGGCGATGAGTTGCTGGACAGTCCCTGCTGGGACAACGCCTTCGTCAGCGGAGACACCCTGTTCCTGCGCCGTACCGCCGCCCCGCTGCCGTAAGACACCCCGCCGACAAGCGGGAACAAGGAAACACCGTGCTGTTGCCCCTTTACCCTGCCCGTCAAAATGACGGAATAGGCGCTAAGGTAGGCCGCTGGAAGTTCACCCGACACTGAAACGGACGACACTGATGGGCCTTGTGATCTACGGTAACGGCGCGATGGCCAAGGTACTCCACGCCTACGCGGGGAAGACCCGGGAGGTCGTCGGCTTCACGGTGGACCGGCATTGCATCGCAGCCGGGGAAACTGCGTTTTGCGGCCTCCCCCTGCTGCCCTTCGACGAAGTCGGCGACCATTTTCCGCCGGACCGCCACAGCATGATCGTTATGGTCGGCTTCCTCGACATGAACGCCCTGCGGGCGCAGAAATGCGCCGAGGCCAGGGCAATGGGTTACTCCCTCGGCTCCTATATCCATGAATCGGTGCTGCGCCACGACGACGTGGCCATCGGCGACAACTGCGTGGTTCTGGACCACGTTTCCCTCCACCCCGGCACCCGGCTCGGCGAGGGCGTATTCATTTCCAGCAATGTGAACATCGGCCACGATTGCGTGATCGGCGACTACAACTGGATCAATTCCGGCGTCGCCATCGCCGGCCGCACCACGCTGGGCAGCGCTGGTTTTTGGGGCGTCAATGCCTCGGCCGGGGACAGCCTGAACATCGGCGCGCGCAACTTCATCGGCGCCAACACCCTGGTGGCGCGGCATACCGGGGACGACGAGGTTTACCTATCGGAACCCGGCGTCAAATTCCGCCTCAAGAGCCAGGCCTTCCTGCGCTTCATCGGCATGGGCGGCGCATGAGCGAGCGCACGCTCTCCGAACGCTTCCATCAGGCCGCCGAGGCGACGCCGGACAAGCTCGCCCTCTGCTGCGAAGGGCAGCGCCTCAGTTATGCTGCCCTGGCGCGCATGGCCCGTCGCCTGGGAGCCGCCATGACAGCGGAAGGCGTCGCTCACGGCGATGCCGTAGCCGTGGTGCTGCCCAATACGCCGGCATTCGTGGCCCTGCTATTGACGGCCGCCGACCTGGGCCTGACCCTGGTCCCCCTCAGCCCGGCCCTGCCCCCGCCCGCCCTGGCCACAGCCTGCCGTGCCGCACGGGTCAAGCACGTGGTGGGTAGCCTCGGCGTACTGGAGGAATTAAAAGGCAGCGGATTGCTGCCGCTCGACATCGCCGCCGGCCTCTGGCTCTCGGTGGGCGGCCCCATCCCCGGCGGCCACGACTGGACAATCTGCGTGGACGCCGCCCCCGATGCGGCACCCCACTTCGCCGGGCGGAACGAGGACGCCTTCATCCTCACCATGACCTCGGGCTCCACCGGCGATCCCAAGCCCATCATCCTCACCCAACGCACCAAACTGCAACGAGCGGCAGCGGCCCAGGCCCTGTACGGCGTGAATGCCGACGACATCACCCTGGCCGCCACACCCCTCTACCATTCCCTGGCGGAACGGCTGGTACTGTTGCCCCTCATCACGGGTGGTACCTCGGTACTGATGGCGCGTTTTTCCCCCAGCGAATGGCTGCGCCACGTGGCGGAGGAAGGCGTTACCTTCACCATCGCCGTGTCGTCCCAGCTCAGCCAGATCCTGCCGGCGCTCAAGACGGCGACGACACCAGAGCACAACCTCGTGGCCAGCCTGCGCTGCCTGGTGTCTTCCTCGGCACGGCTCGACCCGCAGACCAAGGCGGAGTGGCTGGCCCATTTTCATGGCGAGTTCCACGAGTGCTACGGCGCTTCGGAAATCGCCATCGCCACCAATCTGAGTACGGAAGAAGCCCGTGACAAACTCAAATCGGTGGGCCGCGCTGCGCCGGGGGTGGACGTGAAGATCCTCGCCGAGAACGGCGCCTGGGCCGATACCGGGGAAGTGGGCGAGATCGTCTGCCGCACGCCCATGCTGTTCGGCGGCTACTACCTGCGGGACGACCTGACCCGGGCAGCCATGCACGGCGACTACTTCCGCACCGGCGACCTGGGCCGCCTGGATGCGGACGGCTTTCTCTATTTCATGGGCCGCGCCAAGGAACTCATCATCAGCGGCGGCATCAACGTCTATCCCGCCGATGTGGAGTCGGCCGTAGCCGCAGCGCCGGGCGTGGCGGAGTGCGCCGCCTTCCCGCTCCACGACGCCGGGCTGGGGGAAGTGGTGGGCGTAGCCCTGGTAGCCCGTGCCGGCGAAGAGGTTAACCTGCGCACGCTGCGCCACCACTGCGCCCGCACCCTGGCCGACTTCCAGTTGCCGCGCAAATTTTTCGTGCTCCCGCAGTTGCCCCGCAACGGCATGGGCAAAATCATGAAATCCGCCCTGGTGGCGGAGTTCGGAGGAAATCCCAATGACGCCCCCTGACCTCGTCCTCAGCCATACCGCCCTCGCCAGCGGCCAACCGCCGCTGCGCCTGGGCTTCATCGGCGGCGCCCTGGATTCGGCAGTGGGTTACGCCCATCACACGGCTGCCACCATGGACCGCTGCTGGACGGTGGACGCGGGTGCCTTCAGCCTGCACAGCGAACAGAACGCAGCCACCGCCGCCGCCTACGGCGTGCCGGCATCACGCACCCACAGCGACTGGCGCGCCATGCTCCAGGCGGAACAGGGCAAGCTCGACGCCTTGGTGGTGCTCACCCCCACCCCGACCCACGCCGAAGTGGTAAGCGCGGCCCTGGGCGCCGGCTATCCGGTGATCTGCGAAAAAGCCCTCGCCACCACCAGCGCCGAAGCACGCCAGATCGAGGCGGCGCGGAACGCAGCCAAGGGCTTTCTCGCCGTGACCTACAACTACTCCGGCTATCCCATGGTGCGCCAACTGCGGCACATGATCCGCGACGGCAAGCTGGGCCGCATCCTCCACTTCCAGGCCGAGATGCCCCAGGAAGGTTTCATCCGCACCGACCCCCAAGGCAACAAGCCCAAGCCCCAAGCCTGGCGTCTGAAGGACGGCAGCGTGCCCACCATCCACCTGGACCTGGCGGTGCATCTGCACCACCTGATCCACACCCTGACCGGGCTCTCGCCCTTGGAAGTGGTGGCCGACCAAACCAGCCAGGGCTGGTTCCCCGGCGTGATCGACGACGTCATGTGTCTCGCCCGCTATCAACAGGACGTGCGCGGCCATATCTGGTTCAGCAAATCCTCCCTCGGCCATCGCAACGGCCTGCGCCTGCGCCTCTACGGCAGTAAGGCGGCGGCGGAATGGTTCCAGATGGCCCCGGAGGAAGTGCTGATCAGCCACGCCGACGGTCACCGCGAAATCCTCGACCGTGCCGGCGATGCGCCCCTCGCCGCCCAGGCCCGCTACACCCGTTTCAAGGCCGGCCACCCGGCCGGCTTCATCGAGGCCTTCGCCAACCTGTATCGCGACATCGCCGGCTGCCTGCGGCAACACCAGCGGGGCGAAGCCTGGCAGACGGAAGACGTCTACGATGCCCGCCTCGCCATCGAAGGCCTGACCATGTTGGAAGCCATGGTGAAATCGGCGACAAGCCGGCAATGGGAACCCACCAGTCGCCCCTGAGCGAGTGTCGACTCAAGGACGATTTGTGAATCGATGTTCAGACCTAGCGGCGCAGTGAAGGATTTGCCGCAGCGTTTCCCCTAGGCGGCGGGGGCCGCTTCAATCAGGAATTCGTTCGGGGTGCCAAAGGCAATGCCGTTGGCAATGGTCTCCAGGGTAGCGTTGTCGCAGTCGGCACGGAGCAGCCACTCCCTCAAATTCTCCAAACCCACGCTCAATTCGGGCATGCCAAGCTGATGGCAGCCGTTGAAGGGATTGATCTTGCGGTACTGGAAGTTGCGGTAGTCCCAACACACCTCGTCGCTGAGCAGAACGTTCATTTCGCAGTCCATCCGGCTGGCCAGGGCCAGGACGACAAAGCCGTTGGCGCCGACCACCACATGACCGGCGGACTCGCAGAAGGGCACGGCGATATCCAAGGGCAGATCAATCACCCGGGCGCCGGGAATCGCCAGTTCTTCCGGTTGCAGCATGGCGCCGTATTTATTGATCACCACATCCATGCCCCGGGCCTGGTAGCACTCGGCCAACTTGCGCCAGAAAAATGCCGGTGCGGGGCGGTTGGTGTTGTTGCCGACGAAGAACACCACGGACTGCTTGAGCTTGATGCCCAGGCCGAAGGCGATGTCGAGCGCACGGCGGGTGGCGTCTTCGGGAATGCGGGGCGCAACGAATTCGGCCTTCCAGTCCAGCCGCAGCACATAGCGGTTCATGTCGATGAAATTCAAGCCGGCGCTGCCCAGCGACTCCACCCACAGTTCGTAGAGGCTGCCAATGCGGCCATCGCCGTGCTGGGCTATCCAGGTGTTGATGGGGAAATCCAGATTGAAGAAATTCGGCGGAATGAAACCCGTGGTGCTGAATTGCCGCATCAGTTCCAGGTCCATGTACACCACCCGGTCGAAGGTGTTGGGAAAACACTGGGGAATGAAGGCGTGGGATTCGGGGATCACCAGGGTGATGCCATGGCCGTGCTTCTTCAGAAAGGCTTGGGCCAGGCCGCACACCACCACGGTTTCCCCCAGGGAGTTGGGCACCAGAAGAATCCACGTCCGCTTTTCGGGATGCCGGATCTGGGCCAGGAATTGCTCGAGCTGTTCGTGTGAGACCATGGTTAGCGTACTTGCGAAAGAGTTTGAAAGTCTGTCATGAACTGATCGATGCTGCGGGCCAGTTCGCCGTTGTTCTGGGCCATGATCCGATCCCAGGCCTGTTGGTTCTCGGCCTTGGCGGGCATCAGCGGGAAATCCCGGTTGGCCGCCATCCAGCTACGGGGGTTGCCGATGTCGCGATGGTACCGAACGTTGCAATAGGTGCCCATGCGCCCCAGCAGCCGGGGAATCACCTCGGTGCTGAAATCGATCTGCGTTTTCCCCAGGCCTGCCATCATGTCCAGCACCGGCGGCTCAACCAGGTATACCGCCGCATTGGCCAAGTTACCCGGCGGCTGGCTCACCTTCTCGTGGAAACCCTGGACGACGCCATCCGCGTCGAGTTCGACGATACCGCAGGATCCGGGATCGTCGCTCTCGAACACCATCATGGTCATCTCGACGCCCTTGGCGCGGAGAGCGTGGCAGCGAGCGAAATCGGCCATGTCGAACAGGGTCAGATTATCGGCGTGGGCCACCAGGCAGGTTTCTTCCCGGAAGAACGCCCGGTTCTCCAGCAAGGTGCCGCCGGTGCCGGCCAGACTTTCTTCATGCACCACCTTGACCCTGCTCCGCCATGTGCTGGCGTCCAGGTATTGCAGCACCAGCGGCGCCATGTAATGGGTATTGATCAAGACCTCCTCGACCCCGTGGTCGAGCAGCAGGGCCAGCCAGTAGTCCAGCAGCGGGCGGCCGTGGATGGGCACCAGGCACTTGGGCAGATGGTCGGTCAGCGGCCGCAGGCGCGTGCCGAGGCCGGCGGCTAGCAGCAGGGCGCGCACAGTCTGGCCTCAGCTGTAGTCATTGCTTTTATTGACTTCCACCAACAGCTCCGTGGCGGACAGGGGAATATTGCCGATACGCCCCACTTGGCAGGCAGCGGCGATGGAACCGAGATAGATGCTTTCCCAGATCGGCCGCCCCACCGCCATGGCCAAGGCGGTGCATACCAACAGGCAATCGCCGGCGCCGGCGGTGTCCTTGGGTGAAGTGTTCAGGGCAGCCAGACGGTCGGTCAGCCATTCCGCCTGGTTCGGGTCGCCCACATGCAACAACAGGCCTTCGGCGCCCAGGGTGATGACGATATTCTGGGCATGGGTCTTCTTGCGCAACGCTTCGGCCAGGACCACCAGGCCATCGTCGTAGTTGCCCAGGGCGAGGCGGGCCTCACGCTCAGTGGGGGTCAGCAGTGCGGTATGGGTGAAACGGGAGACATCGCCGATTTGCGATGAAGACTGGCTGTCCGCCACCATCATGATGCCGCGCCGGGTGCACTCCTGGGTGATCTGGTCCACCAGTTCCTGGGGCAGCGCGCCGTAATTGAAGTCTGAGAAGATCAACAGGTCTGCGTCCCCCAGCACACGCTTCACGCGCTCCAGGGCTTTCTTTTGCAAGGGCTTGCTCAGCTTGTGCTGACGCAGGTGATTGACCCGCAGCAAGGTCTTGTTGCCGGCGCGATAGCGTTGCTTGAGGGTGGTGGGGCGGCTGTCGTCCACCAGCAGGCTGGCGGTGACGCCGTATTCCTGCAACTTGTCGGCGGCGTAGCGCCCAACCTCGTCATCGCCGGTGACGGAGACGAAGCTGACTTTCTGCGCCCCCAGGCCCCGGGCATGGGCGGCGACGATGCCGGCGCCACCGAGGAACTTGTTGGCCATGATCGGGGCGACCACGATGGTGGGGTCCTCCTGGGACATGCCCAGGGGGTCGCACTGGATGTACTCGTCCACGATGATGTCGCCGACGACGCAGACCTTCAGTCCCTGGATTTTCTCCAGTACGCTGCCAAAGCAGCCGACATCGATGCTGTGGTTGGCGATGTAGGCCGATGGCCGGATGATGGAGGAGTGGTTGATCAGTTCAGATTCTTTACGCAGCAGCTCCAGGGAGGAGAACGTCGTATCGCCGGAGCCGAACAAAACCTGGCCGCCGTAGGCATGCACCGCGTCCAGTTCCGGCGTAACCGCATGTTCGTGTTCGTTGCCCATCACCACCACAGCGGGCTGTAGGGCCTGGATCAAGTCCTCCGGCGGCGAAGCAAGGACGAAGGCATGGTTGACCCAGTTGATCGCCGCCACGCCTTCCAAGCGGGCCTGCTCCTTGAGTTGCGCGCTTTTCGCCAGTTCGTCCGAGAGTACGCCCACCACCAGATAATCGCCGCACTCCGAGGCGAAGCGCAGCAGACGCAAATGCCCGGGGTGAACGATGTTGAAGGTGCCGCTGACAAAGACGATCCGCTTCTTTCCCCGCGCATCGGAAAGAATGGTTTTTACAATGGCATCGATGTCCTTGTTATACCCGGTCACGGTCTCGCATCCCTTCCTGTTCTAATCGTCTGTCGGCGCAGCGGTGCGCACCTCCATGCCCTTGTCGATCTCAATCAGGGGCCGGGTGACGCGATGTTGCTCCAGATCATCCAGGGCTTCATTGATCTGGTCCAAGGTGTAGCGTTTGGTGATGAGTTTATCCAGGGGTAGCCGGCCCTCCCGATAGAGCTGGGCGAATAAAGGCACATCCCGGTCGGGATCGGCGCTGCCGCCCCAACTCCCCCGGATCTGTTTACCGCAAATCAGCTCGTAGGGATCGATGGAAATGCGGCTGCCATGTTGGGGATGGGAGGCGAACACGCACACCCCCCCACCACGGCGCACGGCGGCGAAGGCCTGCTCGATCACGCTGGCCTGGCCGGAGGCTTCCACCGCGTAATCCACCCCGGCGCCGCTGGTCAGCGCCCGGATGGCGGCCACCGGATCGGTGTCGCGGGCATCAATGACATGGTGGGCGCCGAAGGACTGGGCGAGGGCCAGCTTCTCCTCGGATACATCGACGGCGATGATGCTGGCGCACTGGTACAACAAGGTCGCCATCAGGGCGCTGAGGCCGATGCCGCCGAGGCCAAAAATGGCGATGGTGCTGCCCGGCCGCGGCTGGAGGTCATGGGTGATGATACCGGCGCCGGTGGGCACGGCGCAGCCGAACAGCACCGCCACATCCAGGGGCACGCCGGCCGGCAGCTTGACGATACGGTTTTCCGACACCAGGGCGTACTCGTTGAAGGTGGTCACGCCGCCGGCATTGATGGGCTGGGGCAGGCGGGGGCAGGCGTACTTTGCGCCACCGCCGTCGAGGCCGCTGCCCTTGATCCAGCCCAGGATCACCAGCTCCCCCGGCGCCACCTTGGTGACGCCATCACCCACCGCCACCACCCGACCCGATCCTTCGTGGCCCAAGAGATGCGGCAAATAGGGGTCGTCACCGCGCCGGCCGCGGGCTTCCATCAACTGGCTGTGGCAGACGCCGCTGTAAGCCAACTTCACCAGCACCTGACCTTTGCCGGGCTGGGGATGGGTGACCCCGGAGAGCAGCGTCAGGGGTTGGCCCAACTGGGTGAGGACGGCGGCTTTAATGGACGTGTCTCCCATCGATGCGGACCCAGGCCCACTCAATCAAGCCGGCGCTACGGCGCCCCGTTTTCAATCGGCCAGCTCCGGCCGCATCGACGACAGCGGCTGGGGGCTGAAAGTGCCGTCGCCGTTGGCGGCATAGGCCTGGCGGAACAGTACTTCCTGTTCTTCGTCCACCACCACTTCGCAGATCACCGGCCCTTCCGCTTTCAACACCTCACTTACCACGCGCTCAAGGTCGCTGGCGGCATCCAGCTTGACATAGGGGATGTCGAAGGCATGGGCCAGCTTCTCGATGGAAGGCATGGCCAGGCTCCACTCGGGATGGGTACCGAAATAGCGCCCACCGAGGAATTCCTTTTGGGTGTGGCGGATCGCCAGATAACCGTTGTTGTTGACCACGCTGATGACTGCATTGATGTTGTCCTGGCGGATGGTTTGCAGATCCTGGATGTTCATCAGGAAACTGCCGTCGCCGATCACGCAGAGGAGCTTGGAGAATGCACCGCTCTTGGCCACGCCTATGGTTTCCGCCAACCCCGTGCCCATGGCCGAGATGGCGGAAGAACAGATGATGCGGTCGCCCTGTTTCAGCACAGCGGCCTGGAACCCGGCATACAAGGCGGTACCGCCGCCGTCCACCACCAGACACGTGCCGGCGGGCGCGGATTGGGTCAGGCGACGGACATAGACGTTGGAGTTCGGCCGCGGCCCCACGGGCGGGACGTACCAGTTCATGGCCTTGATCTTGTCGGCATCGGGCCAGGCCTGGGCGGGCAGATCGGCTGCGGCCAGCACGGCCAAGTAGTCCTTGAGATCGGCCAGCACCTTGAGATCCACGGCAACGTTGAGATTGTCCAACTGATCCTGATCGATGTTGACCATGATCTTCTTCGCCTGGGGTGCGTAGCTGTCAAACAAGGTGGTGGTGTGGGGAATCGATAGGTGGGTACCCAGGCAGAGCAGCAGGTCCGCCTGGAACACCGCGTGATTGGCGCCCCGCTGCCCGCTCATGCCAATGACGCCCAGGTTGAGCGGCTCGTCCGTGGGGAACAGGTCAGCCCCCGTCCAGGTGGTCACATAGGGAATCCGGTGTTGCTCGATAAAGCGCCCCAGGGCATCGCCGCTGCCGGCCAGGCGGACGCCGTAGCCCAGCACCAACAAGGGCTTCTTCGCCTCTCGCAGCATGGCGATGGATTTCGCCGCGGCGGCCTGGTCGAATTCCGCCTTGTCCGCCACGCTGGGGGCGAGCACGGCATCCGGCACGGCAACGTCCTGCCACTGGAAATCGAGGGGCAGATCGATCCACACCGGCCCCGGCCGGCCGGAGCGGGCCACCGTCAAGGCATGGGCAAACTCGGTGGGGAACTGGTCCTTGTCGGTGACGAACTTCACATATTTGCTTAGGGGCCGTACTACATCGCAGATGTTGACCTCCTGTGTGCCCACCTGGCGCACCTTGCGGCCATAGGAGGTGTGTTGCGAACGCACCTGGCCGCTGATGAAGAGGCAGGGAATGGAGTCCTGCCAGGCGGCCAGCAGGCCGGTGATGGCATTGGTGGCGCCGGGGCCCGTGGTCACCACCACGCAGCCCAGGTTTTGCGTCGCCTTGGCATAGGCCACCGCGGCGAGGGCGGCGGATTCCTCATGGTGGGTATAGGTCACGCCCAGGCCGGCCAGCTCCAGGGAATCGAAAATATGGGCGACGGCGCCCCCTTGCAGTCCAAACACATGGCCGACGCCGTTGGCCTTGAGTATTTCAGCGATTGAATCGGTCAGTTTCACCTTGATGCGTCCTTAGCGTCCTGCCAGCGATGGATAATGGAATGGCATCGCGCTCACTTGCGCCCGACACCGACGGCGAACAGGTAATGGGCCATGGGGTAGTAGCCGGTATGGACCATCTCGTCGTTCATGGAAAAGATGAAGGTGTTGGCGAAATAGCGGTCGGAAAGTTCTTTCAGGGTCTTGGCGTTCTTCAGGTTGATGTGTTGATGATCGCTACGATGGGTGGCGTACTGGGAGGCGGATTCATTGGGGGTGCCGATGATCATGACGCCATCCTTGCTCAGGCAGCTCACCATGTTTTCGACGAAAGGGCGTTCGTAGGCCGGCTCCAGGTGTTCGATCACGTCGATGTTGAAGATCGCGTCGTATTCGCCCGGGGGCGGTGCGGAGGAAACATCGGCGACATCGAAAGTGACGTTGCCGAGGAAGGCCAGGCGGCGGCGATTGCCGACGATGTTCCTTTCCTCCCAGTCCACACAGTGGAGCTTGCCCACCTCCTGGGCGACGATGGGGGTACCGAAACCGTCGCCGCAGCCCACCTCCAGAACCCGGGCCTTGCCGGACAGCATCTTGGCGCAGAACTTATAACGGGCGAGGACGAAGGCCATGTGCTTGGGGTCATGGCGCATGCTGTAAGAAGTCCACGGTCCCAAGGGGATTTCTTCCGTTTCAAATTGATCGTTGGTGGCCTCAATATGGAGCTTCCAAGCCAGACGGGACTCTTGCATAGCGTTTCCTTTAGGTCATTCATGTCGCCAAAAACCGGCCGCGAAAGTAGTTTCGCGACGCCGGCGCGTCAGGTATTCCGGTTCCTTCTCAGCTTGTACATATTCTTGTCCGCCTTCAACTCGGCGGCCAGTTCGTCACTGCCCCAGGCATCGTGCACCACCGACAGGTTGCGCCCGCCCACCACATCGCGGCCTTGCCGGCTCGACCATTCCAGGCACTGGTAGATGTCCTCGAAGGAGGTCCCATTGTCGGCGGAGGAAGCCATGAACTGCTCCACCCGCGCCAGATTGCCTTCCGCCCTCGTCCCGGCCTTCAGGGTCTCGTAGTGGGTCTTGGTCTTCACGAAGCCGGGGCCGAGGATGAAGATGTTGACGTCGTCGGCTTCGTCGTCAATCAGCTCGCACATCTTGATCAGGCCGATTTTGGCCACGCAATAAGCGGAATAACAACGGAAGGGGTTGTTGGTGCCTCCCCCCGCCAACAGGGCGATGTTGGCGATTTTCGTGGCGTCCCGCAAGGGGTAGAGGGCGTGTACGGCGCGGAGCTGGGAAACCATGTTGACGTCTACCGACTGCGCCCAGTCGTCGAAGTCCAGGTCGAAGAAACGGCCAATCGGCTCGCTGGTGCCCACCGAACTGAACAGGGTATTCCAGGCATAGCCGCTATCTTCGACAAAGCGGGCCAGGGCGGCAACGTCCTGTTTGTGCGTCAGGTCGCATTGGAACAGGGTGACGCCGTTCAGGTTTTCCAATTCTTCCCGCGCGGCGAAATCCTTGCGATAAGTGCCCAGCACCTTGGCGCCATCGCGCTGATACAAGCGACAGATGTTCTGGCCAATATCGGCGCTGACGCCGAGGATGATGATGGCGGTCATGGTCGGCTCCATTACTGAAACAAGGCCAGCAATCGGTCCATGCCCTTCTGGATGTTGGCCGAAGAGTTGGCGAAACAGAAACGCACATAGCCTTCGCCATGTCGGCCGAAGAAGGAGCCGGGGCAGGCGGTAACGCCCGCCTGTTGCAGGATGTGGTCGGCGAACTCACGATCCGTCATACCGCTTTTCTTGACGTTGGCGAAGGCATAGAAGGCCCCCTTCGGATACTGGCAGGACACACCGCGAATCTGGTTCAACAGCCCCACCATCAAGTCCCGCCGCTGCCGGTACTCCTGCATCATCGCCGAGATGGCGGACTGGCTGGCCGTCATGGCCTCGATGGCCGCCGCCTGGATGAAGGGCGAAACGCAGGAGGTGGTGGTTTCCAGCAGCAGTTGCATCCTGGCCACCAGGTCGGCCGGGGCGGTCATCGCACCGATGCGCCAGCCGGTCATCGCGTAGGACTTGCTGAAGGAATGGACGATGATCGTCCGCTCTTTGCACTGGTCGTAAACGCTGGGGGAGGCGAACTTGGTGTCGGCATCCTCGTACACCATGCGGCCATAGACTTCGTCGCTCAGCAGATACAGATCGTACTTCTCGGCGATGTCGTAGATCGCCTTCATCTCCGCCTCGCCCAGCACTGCGCCGGTGGGGTTGTGGGGCGAGTTGATGAGGATCATGCGGGTCTTGGGCGTGATCGCCTTTTCCAAATCCGCCGGATCGAGCTCAAACTGGTTTTCCTCATACAGCGGCACGCCGACGGGGACAATGCCCAGCAGCTTCATGATGGAACGGTAGGAGACGAAACAAGGGTCCACCGTGACCACTTCCTCCCCCGGATTCACGGTGCAGGCCAAAGCGTAGTAAATCTGCACGTTGCCGCCCTGGGTCACCAGGATCTGGTCATGGCTGGGGCGGAACCCACGGGAGCGCTGGGTGATGTCCGCCGCCGCGCGCTTGAAGCCCTCGGTGCCGGAAGAGTTGGTGTAGTGGGTGTCGCCCCGGCGCAGGGCTTCGATGCACTTCTCGACGATGTTCGGCGGCGTATCGAAATCCGGGTCGCCGATTTCGAAGTGGACAATGTCCCGCCCAGCCTGTTCCAGTTGCCGCGCCTGGGACAGGATCTGGAACATCTGCTGTCCCTCGAGGACTTTGCTGGCTTCGGAAAAGTGTTTCATCTGGGAAATCCGTTTGCTTCGTCAGCGCTCAAAACGGACCGGCGAACCAGTCGCCCGGCACGTCATGGGGATGGCTTCTTTGCCCGGCCAGGGGCGCGGTGTCCACCGGCCGTCCGAGCATGGTGCCGATCCGCCCGGCGACATGCTCGGCGCGGACATGGTAGTGCTCGGTCAGCGCCGGGCTGGTGGCTTCGGGGAAGTCGGGCATCGCCAGGCGCTGCGGTGCGCAGATCAGGGCATCCCAGCAGCGCTCGGCGATACGCGCCACCACTTCGCCGGACACGGAGCCGGTCAGGTTGCCCGTATCCAGCACCAGCAGACGCCCGGTGCGGCACACGGAGGCCTCGATGGTCGGCCAGTCGATGGGGCGGATGCTGCGCAGATCGATCAGGTCGCAATGGATGCCCTGGGCGGCCAGATAGTCCGCTGCGTGGATGGCCTCGACGGTCATGTAGGACATGGACACCACGGTGATGTCCTTGCCCTCCCTCACGGTCTTCGCCTTGCCCAGGGGCAGGCGGTAGTCGCCGGCGGGTACTTCGCCCTTCATGTTGTGCAGCCAGCGGTGTTCCAGAAAGATCACCGGATCGGGATCGAAGATTGCCGACAGCAGCAGCCCCTTGGCGTCTTCGGCACTGGCCGGCATCACCACTTTCAGTCCGGGCACATGGGCGAACCAGGCCTGTAGGTTTTGCGAATGGGTCGGCCCCTGTCCCCAGCCGCGGCCGAGAATCATGCGTACCGTCAGCGGCACGCTGCGTTGCCCGCCGAACATGAAGTGCCACTTGGCGGCGTTGTTCACCAACTGGTCCATGGACAGCAAGGCGAAATCCAGGCGCTGGTGGGTGATGACGGGGCGCAGGCCATACAGCGCGGCACCGATGCCGATGCCGGTCATGGCATTCTCGGCGGTGGGCATGTCGAACAGCCGCTCCGGACCAAATTTTTCCTGCAAGCCAAGGGTGGTGCCAAACACGCCCTTGGGGTCGGGCACCCCCAAGCCATAACAGATGACGCCGGGGTCGAGGCGCATCGCCTCGCTCAGCGCGGCGTTGATCGCCTGGGCGAAGGTCGTCTGGCTCATGCCGCCCCCGCCCATGGATTGGCGTAGAGGTCGGTGTAGGCCGTCTCGGGGGCAGGCCAGGGTGCGGCCTCCGCATCGGCGAAGGCGGCGTCAACTTCCTGTTTGATGTCGGCGTCCATGCGCGCAACATCATCGGCATTCATGGTGGCATCCGCAAGCAAGGCGGCCTGCAAGCGTTCAACGGGGTCTTTTGCTTTCCAGGCCAGGTATTCGGCCTCGGTCCGATAGCCGATGTCATTGTCGAAGTTGGGCCCGCAATGCTCCAGCCAGCGGTAGGTGGAAAACTCCAGGAACCTGGGGCCGCCGCCGGCGCGAATCTCGGCCAGGGCCTTGCTGATTTTTTCGTAGGCCGAGACGGCATCATTGCCGTCGCCACGATCCACGGTGATACCGAGTCCGGCCACCAGGGAAGCAATATCCCGTCCCGGGGCTTGTCGGACCTGCAACGGGGAATAGACGGAGTAGAGATTGTTCTCGCACAGGAACAGGACAGGCAACTGTTTCAGCGCGGCAAAGTTGGCGGACTCGAAAAATGCGCCGGTCTCCAGCACCGCGTCGCCGTGGAAGATGCAGCTAACCTGGCTGCTACCCTTGAGCTTCATGCCATAGGCCAACCCCACACCCACCGGCACAGTGCCGCCAACAATGGCCGTGCTGCCCATGAACCCCACCGACTCGTCAATCAGGTGCATGGAGCCGCCCTTGCCTTGACAGCACCCTGTGGCCTTGCCGTAAATCTCCGCCAGCATCGCCTTGAGGTTGCCGCCCTTGCCCAGATAGTGGGCGTGGGCGCGATGGCCGCTCACCGCCTTGTCGTCCTGGCGCAGCGCCAGGCCCGCCGCCGCGGCAACGCCTTCTTGTCCCACGGACAAATGGGTGGGACAACGCATTTTGCCTTCGGGGTAACGCCGGGCGATCTCTGCCTCGACGAAGCGGATACGCTTCATCTGGTTGAGCAGCGCCTTGGCGGTGTTTGGGTTCACGGCACGAACCAGAAATAGTCGCCGCTGTAGCCGGCTTCGGCGAACAGGTCGAGCCACTCGTCCACAGAGAGGATGGTCTTTGCCGTCAGGTTCCAAGCAAACATGGCTTCCTTCTCTTCCTCGTTGCGATAGGCATCCACGGTGATGAAGCTGTGCTTGCGGCTCACGCGCTCGATCTCGCGCAGGGCACGGATAAGCTCGGCCCGCTCCAGGTTGTGGATGGTATTGATGGACACCACCAGATCGAAGGACTTGTCGGCGAAGGGCAGCTCTCGGGCATCGGCCTGCTGTATGTGGGGCCGCATGTCTTCGATGCCGTTGTCCACCGCATATTGGCTGATGTCGACGCCCTTTACGGTGATGCCCGGAATCAGGCGGGCGAAATCGTGAAGCATGAAGCCCTTGGCGCAGCCCACATCCAACAGGGAATGGGCGTTGGTCAGGCCGTAGAACTGCTGGAAGGTGGGCACCACCGGCTGCCAGAAGCGTTCATGGTAGGAAAACCCGCCATAACCGGTACGGCGCTCGCCGTCAAAAAAATCCTTGCCGAACTGACGAGCGACGGCGCGATCCTCCTCGCTCTTCTCCGCACCCCGTTGCTTCACATCACGCTTGGTCTTGGGGTAGTTCACCAGCAAATCAATTTCACGTCCCATTTCACCTTCCCTCGCCGTTCTTCTCAGGCCTTGTGCTGATAGTCCAGGGGTTGCTGGCTGAGCACTGCAAAATTCTTCCTCACCCAATCTATGCACTCATCCAGCCCCTGATCCAGGCCGATGGCGTCCTGCCACGCCAACTCGCTTCTCAGTTTGCTGCTGTCCAAGTGATAGGCAGAGTCCTTGCCCAGGCGCTCGCCCACCACTTCCACATGCTTGGCAAAGTCCACGCCCAGCTTCGCGCATATCTTTTCCACCAATTCCCGAATGGAAATCACGTCGTGGGTGGCGATGTGATAGGTGTCGCCATTTTGGCCCTGGTGCATGATCTTCCAGGTGGCATCCGACACATCGCGAATATGAATGAAGGAACGGGTCGACACGCCGCCGCCATGGAGTTGCAGCTTGCGCCCCATGAGGATGAACAGGATCGTCCGCGGGATGATGCGATACAACTGCTGGCCAGGGCCGTACACGTTGGCGGCACGGGTGCTGACCACGGGGAAGCCATAGGTTGCATGGAACGTGCGCAGACTCAAATCCGCCGCCGCCCGCGAAACCGCATAGGGCGTGGAGGGATTGAAAGGATGGTCTTCCGTCACGAAACCGGAGCAACTGCCGTAAACCTCCGGCGTGGTGACATGGACGTAGCGCTTGAGGAAATCACACTTGCGCAACGCATCGTGGAAGTTGATCGTGGCCACCACATTGGTCATGAACCAGTCGCCCGGGCGCTGCCAGCTCTCTCCCACCATGCTTTGGGCGGCAAAGTTCACCACGTAGTCGGGGCAGACACCGTGGGCAAGGTCCATGATGCTACCTAGATCCCGATTCAGGTCCAGTTGATGGAATTCGAAATTGTCATGCCGATGCCACGCATAGGGCAGCAACTCCGGGATCGGCTCGGGAGAGCGGCTGATGCCCACCACCCGGGCGCCCTTGCCGAGAGCGAAATCGACAAAGCTCGCACCGGAAAAGGAATTGCTGCCAACCGCCAAAATGGTTTCCACGCTACCCCTCCTGACGCTGCTCGTAAAGCCACTGCATCAACATGTGGCCGACGATGACCTGCATATCCTCGGCGATCTGCATGTCGCCCACCGGGAAGTGGATGGCGTTATCGACAAGGGCCCGACACTGCCCGCCTTCGTAACCCAGGATGGCGTGGGTTTTGATTCCCATCGTCTTGGCCTGATGGATCGCGTTAACGATGTTCGCCGAATTGCCGCTGCCGGACAGGACGATCAGCAAGTCGCCGTGATTGCCCTGCACCGCCAGTTGTTCGCTATAGATTCTGTCGTAGCCCAAATCATTGGCCAGGCAGGTCAGGACGGCCGGATTGGCTGGCAGGGCCAAGGCCTTGATGCCGCGACCGGTGCGTTTGGCAACCCCATAAACAAAGTCGTTTGCCAAATGCATGGCATTCCCCGCGCTGCCGCCGTTACCGCACAGGAAAACCTGTCCGCCCCCACGCCACACGGCTAGCATGTCCCGGGCAAGCACGGTTACGCCTTGCCAATCGCTCGAGGCCAAGACGGCGCCGAGCTTTTCCGCATATTTTGAAAAAAAATCCTCTAAGGCCATAGAAGCACTCAATCTCTCTTGATCAACTCCCAACCTCGGGAACCACCTCGGATACGCCCCGCCCGAAGCGAAAGGGGCTGCTCAGGCCAGGCTGTTCTTCTGCATCCATTTGAGGTTGTGGTAACGATCCTCATCACGGAAATCCCCTTGGCGGAATTTCTCCACGAGCTCACGGATTGCGGTGTCGACATTCTTGCGGGGGAAAAACCCGGTGGCCAGCAACTTGTCGGAATTGACCCGATAGGACCGGGGATCATTGGATTCGGTAACAACGATTTCTGCCGGCACATGCCGGGTCACCATTTCAGCGATTTCCAGAATGGAGAGGTTCTCGAAACCGGCGTTATAAATACCCGTCGCTTCGGGGTGGTCGATCAGGTGCAGGTAAACGTCGGTAATGTCATCGATATGAATGTTCGGTCGAATTTGCTTTCCGCCGAATACCGTGACCCGGCCCTTGGTCAAGGCTTGCACTGTCAACATATTCACCGACACATCCAAACGAAGGCGCGGCGAATAACCACAGACTGTTGCGGGACGGACTATTTGCACCGCCATGTCGTCCTGGTAGCTGAGGAGCACCCGCTCCGCCACCATCTTCGTTTTGTTGTATTCCGAGATGGGCTCGAGCTCCAACTCTTCCACCACCTGCAACTCTTCCTTGACCCCATACACGCTGCCGGACGACGCATAGATGAATCGTTTCACGCCGCAGCGCTTGGCCCGGTCGGCCAACTGCATGGTAGCCAGCGCGCTGGTCTCCCATGTGAGCTTCGGATTGAGGTCGCCACAGGGGTCATTGGCGATTGATGACAGATGGACGATGCAATCGATACTGTCCAGGGGAACTGTGTGGATATCCCTCACGTCGCCCTGGATCACGACAAGGTTTCCATGGGGCTGGAGATAGTTGCCGAACCACTGCGTATCAAAGGCCACCACTTGATAGCCGCGATCCAATAATTTCGGGATGAGCACATGGCCTTTGTATCCGCATCCCCCGGTCACCAACACCTTCATCGCCTTACTCCACATGGACATTCGGGCACACGTGACCCGGATTTGGCTTACCGCCCTCAACCGGGCCCTGTCTCAACGTTCTACCCTTCGGGGATCGCAAAACCTTATATAGGGCTTTGTGATTTAACCATGGCGTTCTCATTGCCCGGCCTGATGAAATCGGGGCAATTCCCCCTGTTTTCCCCGGCCAACCCCGATAAAGAGGTGCAAAATGCCGGGGGTTCCCTACTTTCCAGCGATGGGCTGGGGATTTAGCGAAGCGCGAACAACTGTTAACAACGGCGCAGACCAGGGTTTCTTGACTACCGTCCGTTTATATTCAGGCAATTGATTAATCGCGCCCCCGATGCCCCTTGAGGTCATTCAAAGAACAAAGTCTTTGCGTGCTAAAGATAGGCCTATATTTGCCGCTATAACATGACGAGCCCTATCTTATGAACGATGCCATCCTCACCTTTGTCCTTCGCCGCATTCAAAAAAATGGCGCCATCCCCGAGGCGGTCTCCATCCTGGACTTCGATTACCGGGGAGCGGGTTTCGTGGACTCCATCGGCATCATGAAATTCGTGTTGGATATTGAAGCCGAATTCGGCATCGAAATCTCCGATGCCGACATGGAGGATCGTGCGTTCAGTACGGTCGGCGGCCTTGTTTCCATCATTGAACGGCGTTTGCAGCAACGCCGTCCTGGATAGCGCCTCCACCGAACATGGCTGAGAAAACCATGGACCGGCTCATCCTGGGCAATCCCGATCAAGCTCAACACGATGAAGAGGCCCTTCGTTTCATCGACGCTTTTCTCTCCTCGAACAAGCAACCCCGCTATGTCCTGGGGCGTAATGCATACGCCGGTGCAGTGGCCCATTTGGTGCCTATCACGGGTTTCATTGATGACTATACGGACCAGAAAGAGCATTCTGGGCTGCCCATCGTCAAAAGTGCCGCGGTGCCCGCCGATGCGTTGGTACTGAGCGCCTCAAGCCTGCGCCCACTGACGGCTTTACGCCAATTGCAAGCAAGGCACCTGCGATGTCTGGATTACTTCGCCTTCCGTAGATTATCCGGCTTGCCGCTGCCTCAGCTTATGTTCAACGATGGATTTGCCGAGGACTTCGCAGCCCACCAACAGGAATACGCCTGGATTTATGATCGCTTGGCGGATGACACCTCCAAGTTGGCCTTTAGGAAGCTGCTGAGTTTCCGCGTCACCCAGGACATCGTCCATCTCGACGGCTTCACCAGCCGGGAGGACCAACAATATTTTGAAGACTTCCTAGGCCTGCGACCCGAAGCGGAAACATTCATCGACGTGGGCGGCTACGATGGCTATACGAGTGCGGAGTTCATCCGCCATTGCCCCCAGTACAGCAGCGTCCATGTTTTTGAGCCGGAGCCCGCCAACTATCAGGCCTGCCGGAAAAAGCTGGAAAGCCATGCCAATGTCCATATCCATAATGTCGGCCTATCCGATCAATGCGGGCAAGTTCGGCTCAATCCCCATGGGTCCGCGTCCAAATTATCTGATGAAGGATCGGTGTCCATCCAGCTCAATCGATTGGACGATCTTACCGATGAAATAGGCATCCCCAGCTTCATCAAGGTCGATGTAGAAGGCGAGGAAACGGCGGTCATCGCAGGGGCCACGGCGACAATTGCGCGCCATCACCCGCGCCTCGCAATCTGCGTCTACCACACCCCGTCAGACTTCTGGAAAATCCCTCGACGAATACTCAGCCTGCACGATGGCTATCGCATCCATCTACGGCACTATACCGAGTCCATTTACGAGACCGTAATGTTCTTCAGTTGATGTTCGCGAACACCGCATGAGCAGCGTACCGTCGCCCATCATGCCGGGGGCCGTGTGCCAATAGCCACCAGGGCATCGCCAAGTTCCCCCACGACCAACCCATCCCACTCCGCCTTAACTTCGGCCAGACGCTGACGAATCCGCGCCCCGATGGCGCGCTTCTTCTCCGGGTTCCGTGCCAAGTCGATAGCGATGGAGACATACTCCTCCGGGGTCTTGGCTACCGTATCCATAACGCCGAATGCCTCATACCATCCCCCCACCGAACGGGAACGGAAATACTGCATGGGCATCGTTACCACGGGTATCCCCAGGCTATTCGCCAAAAACCCCGTGGTACCGGCGCCAAAATGGAAAGGGTCCAGCAAAATATCCGCATGGAACAGCATGGACCTGAACTCGGGGCCACTCAGCCAATTTGAAAAACGGATCCTGTCGCGCAGCGAAACATCGGGAATGGTCTTCTTGAATCGTTGCAGCAGCAGCTCGTGCCAGGAAGAATTAATATCGTCCTTGAACAGGACGATTTCTCCTTCGGGGTCGGCTTCCAGAAGCCTGGCCATGATCCCGTCGAAGTCCGGATGCAGTTTCTGCAACTTCATGGGCACCACATAGGCCCGCTTGTTACTCAGGCCCACAGCATGTCGGGCGAGCACAACACCCAGTTCCTCAGGGGGCGGCAGAAAAAGGCCGCCGTGCTTCAATCGCACCAGCTTCTCACTATAGTGTTCCTCCGCGCCTGCAACCTCTCCCGGACTGTCCCAGGTGAATCGATAGTCGACGGTGGAAATGCCCGATGTATCCGGATGGCCATTGAAGCAGCACTGCGCCGGTGCCAAGCGGAAGTGGGCAAGAAAATTCCCGAAGGAATACATTCCCAGGTCAGCATAGATGATGACGTCGAAGCTCAGCTCGGCGATGGCGTCACGCACCGCCAATAGATCCGTATCCGGCATTGATAAATAATGGGCGATCCCATTAATCAGGTCCAAATGCATGGGATCGGTGACTTTCCCCCCGCCCAAGGACACAACGCTGATCTCCAGGTCCTCCCGCGCAGCCAAGGCTTTGATGATGGGGTTGTAAGCCACACCAACCGAGTGGCTGAACAGGAATTTCGAGACGAAGGCCACCCTCAAGCGCTTGCCTCGTGCGGGTTTTTCGGCCAGCCGGGGATTAATCCAATTCAACTCAGGGCAGGCATGGCGCAACACTCGGGAATATTTGCTCAAAATATCCCGATCATTCATGCCATGGAAGGCCAGATAGAAACCGGTTTCCACCAGCAGCCGTAGGTCCAAAACACCGACCTTCCCCCCTTCTTCGGCGGCCAATGCATCCAGGGATTGTTCTATCCGGGCACGGGACGCCAGGATGTCCTGCCTATCCCCCATGATGGGCGGCTGCAACATGGCGGACAGGATGCGAATGACCGTATTGCCGCTGACTTCATACGCCCGTTTGTAGAGATCGAGCGCTTCATCCTGTCGCCCGGCATCCGCCTCAAGCACTGCAAGCTGAATGAGCGAATCGAGGTTTGTCGGCTCGACTGCCAAGCCCTCCCGCTCCAACGCCATGGCAATGTCCGGCTGTTTCCTGTCCAGGTATACCTTGGCCAGATGATGATAGGGTTTGGCATCATCTGGTTTGAGTGCAATGGCAGCCCTCAGATAGGACTCGGCTTCCTCCACTCGCCCTACCGCCCCCATGGTTGCACCGAGATTGGCCAGAAACTCCGGCCGGCTCCCGTCGATTTCCGCTGCCTTGCGGAAGCAGAACTCCGCTTCGCCGAACATGTTGTTGCTGAAATAAAGAAAGCCGATGTCGTTGTAAGCGCCTGCGTGGTTGGGATCCAGTTCCAGCGTCTTTTCGTAATAAGCCAGGGCATCCGCCGGCCGCCCCGCACGCCCCATCAGCGCCGCAATATTGAAGGACCTCCTGGTCGAGGGTTCCAGCTCAAAATTTTCCTGGTAGCACTGAATCGCATCCTCCAGGCGCCCTGGCCTATTGGCCAGCAAAGCGGCCAAATTGTCCCGAAGCAACATCGCCTTGGGCGAAAGGGAGATGGCCCGCCGAAAAACGGCTTCTGATTCGTCCGCATTTCCCAGCAGGCGGAGCACGTGGCCCAGATTGTTGGCTGCGTCCACATCCCCAGGGGCCAAATCCAAGGTGGCGCGATAGGATTGTTCGGCCTCACCATAGGCTTGAAGACCTTCCTGCGCCAAACCCAATTGGAAATACCCCCGAGGATCCGCAGGACGGGTTTCAATGTATTTCCGTAACGTAACCACCGCGTCCGCACATCTATTGGAGCGTCGCAGACTTTCCCCCAGCATCAGGGGAATCTCAGGGTCCTTGCTCAGGCTGAGCGCAGCAGAGAAATGCTTCACGGCCGTTTCGGGATCGTCCAGCAGGATGGAAATCGCTCCCATCAGGGTATGGGCCTGCCAATTGGCCGGGTCGTTGCGAAGCGCAGCTTCCACCTCCCCCCTGGCAACCTGGTAACGGCCATGGTTGTAATGGTTGGCGGCCGCCTTCAACCGCTCCAACGATGCCCTCTGTTTAATTTTTGAACTGCCTGTCGCGGCCATGAATCCATTCCGATCAATAAGTTACCTCCGACCTTACCATCCGAAGAAGCCCGACTTCCTGCGAAACATGGGGCCAATCTCCCGCCAGTTTCCAGACCCACAGGAAGGATGTCGAAAATGCCTAAAGTTTCCCGCCAGGGGGCCGATAAATGCCCTGTAGGCGGTTTTGACCGCCAATGGAAACCGTCGGATCAATGCTCAGCCATGGGTGGCCGATGTGGATAACCCTCTGAAAGGAGAAGGAAAATGGCACAGGTAATTAATACAAACGTCACCTCCCTGAACGCCCAGCGCAACCTCAACACATCGCAGATGTCCCTGCAAACAGCGCTGCAACGTTTGTCTTCCGGCCTCCGCATCAACAGCGCCAAGGACGACGCCGCTGGTCTCGCCATTTCCGACCGCATGACTTCCCAGATCCGCGGCTTGAACCAAGCCGTGCGGAACGCCAATGACGGTATCTCCCTGGCCCAAACCGCCGACTCCGCCATGAGCAACGTCGGCGACATTCTGCAGCGTATGCGCGAACTGGCCATTCAGTCCGCCAACGCCACCAACTCCGATTCCGACCGTACCTCCATCCAGTCTGAAGTTTCCCAGCTCAAGCAGGAACTGACCCGGATCGCCAACACCACCACCTTCAACGGCCAGAAGATCCTCAACGGCTCCCAACAGAACATCTCCTTCCAGGTGGGTGCTGAAGCCAACCAAACCATCGGCATCTCCATCGGCGACTCCCGCTCCACTTCCATTGGTAACAATGTGGTGTTCGCCAGCAACGCCGCAAAATCCAGCTCCTACAACCGTTTCACCACCGATGGCGTGGCTGTGGGCAAGGCCCAGACGGCGACCAACACGCTGTCCACGATGACCAACGGTTATTCTGCCCAGACCCTGAAGATCACCGACGCCTCCGGCGCTTCCATCGAAAACGGCAAAATCGGCGTACTGGCCAATGACCAAGCCAGCGACGTTGCCGCCCGCCTGAACCGTCTGCAAGGCGTGGAAGCTACCGCCAACAACGTGGCCACCATTTCCAGCTGGACCAATACCAGCGGCACTGCCGGTAACTCCGTCACTTTCAAGATCAGCTCCGGCTCCACCACCCAAACCCTGACCCTGTCCGGCGTGGATGAAACCAGTAGCCAGACCGACGTCTTCAATGCCCTGAAGAGCGCTGTTAACAGCAACGCCGCCTTGCAGGCCGCAGGCGTGACCGCCGGACTCGACTCCAGCAGCAACCTGTCCATCCGCAACAGCACCGGCGCCGACCTGGGCATCCAACTGACCACGGTCAACGCCGGCAACACGGTTGCGGTCAAGGGCTTCGATACCAATTCGACCTCCGTCACCCTCACCGGCAACGGCACCAACGCCACCAAGGTCGGCGGTCAGCTCAACATCAAACTTGCCAACGGCTACAACATCCAGTCCTCCGTGGCCGGCACCACAGGTAACACCGGCTTCTTCAAGGTCGCCGCCAACACCAACGTCAGCGCCGCGGAAAGCAACGTCGGTATCGACAATGTGGTGACGGGTCAAGACACCGCCACCAACCGCGTCAACAGCGCCGGCCTGATCATCGGTCAAGCTCAAACTGCAAGCGCCAACGCGGTCAACAACGGCATCGCCGCCCAGACCATCAAGGTCAAGGACGCTGCTGGCAACGTGGTTGGCAACAGCTCCGGCATCTCCGTGTCAGGCAATGCCACCGTCAAGACCATCGTTGGTCAGTTGAACGGCCTGGATGGCGTCACCGCCACCGGCTCCGCCCAAGCCACGATCTCCAAGTTCACCGGCGACGGCTCCACCAACGCCGTGACCCTGTCGGTCAACGGCACGGCCCTGACGATCTCCGGCGTGGATGGCACCAACACCGCCTCGGAAGTCTCCGCTGCCATCCGTGATGCGGTCAATCAGAACTCCACCCTGAAGGATGCCGGCTTCTCCGCCACCCTGAACGCCACCGGCGATGTGGTGATCAAGAACAACACCGGCGACGACATCAAGTTCGTCTTCGGCGGCTCTACTTCCACCGCCTCCGTCACGGGTACCGACGCCGCCTCAACCGCTGCCAGCATCACCACCACCAACGTGAACACCACGGTCAGCGGCAGTTTCACCGTCGCCCTGAAGGACGGCTACACCATCGAGTCCAGCGTGTCCGGCAAGACCGCGGCCGCCGGCGGCCTGTTCGACACCACCGCCAACGCCAAGGCCGCAAACGCCATCACCGCGGTGAACTACGGCAACTCCGTCGCCGCCCAGACCCTGACCATCACCGGCGCCGCCGGCAGCGCCAGCGTCAATGTGCTGAAAGACGACGACGCTGCCACCATCGCAGCCCGGGTCAACGGCGCCTCCTCCAGCACCGGCGTGTCCGCTTCTGCCACTACCCAGGCCAAGCTCTCCGGCATCAGCGCTGCTGGTACCGTGAGCTTCACCCTGTTCGGCAGCAACACCTCCGGCGTGAATGTCAGCGCAGCCGTCACCGGCAGCGGTAGCCTGGCCGATCTTTCCACCCTGGCCAGCGCCATCAACGCAAAGGCAGCCAGCACCGGCATCAGCGCCACCCTGGCGGACAACAACTCTTCCATCGTCCTGAGTCAGGCCGACGGCAAGAACATCACCATCGCCGACTTCACCCACAGCGCCGGCAGCGCACCGACCGCCAGCAACATCTCCGGCGCCGATGCTTCCCTCCAGGTGACCGCACTGTCCACCAAGGTGGATAGCTCCGGCAACGTGACTTCCTCCGCCACCAACACCACCACCCTGCACTTCGGTGGCACCACCAACAAGGGCGAGGATTCCACCACGGTTGGCGGTACTGTGAGCTTCTCCGCAGCGACTGCCTTCGACGTGAAGTCCAGCATCGGCGGCGGCACTGTGGATCTCAACGGCGGCAACACCTCTCTGTTCTCCGCCAGCGCCGGCTCCACCAACGCCAGCTCCTTCTCCAGCATCAACGGTGTGGATGTGAGCTCTGTCACTGGCGCCAACAACGCCATCTCGGTGATCGACGCTGCCCTGTCCCAGGTGAACAGCATCCGCAGCCAACTGGGTGCCGTGCAGAACCGTATCCAAACCACGGTATCCAACCTGTCTGCTGGCGCGGAGAACATCACTGCCGCCCGTAGCCGGATTCAAGATGCCGACTTCGCCCAAGAAACCGCCAATCTGACCCGTTCGCAGATCCTGCAACAGGCCGGCGTGGCGATGCTCTCCCAAGCCAACCAGCTGCCCCAGTTGGTGCTGTCCCTCCTGAAGTAATTGGAGCGGGGGGAAGCCTGATGTCTCGATAAGAGATGCCGGGCTTCCCGGACAGACAAGGTGAAGGAGATTTGATATGACCATGCAGATACCAACGACAGTGTCGGGAGATGCCCTAGCGGCCCTCTCCGTCGCAGCCGGCGGAGCTGTGATTCGGCCCGTATCGGTCCCGACCTTGCCGGCCCAGGCGCAACCCGCCGCGGCCGCAGACACTCAGGCGGCGCAGTCTCCGACCAGTGCTGCACAGCTTCAAAAGGCCATTGAGGAAGTCAAGAAGGTCACCCAGCCTGTTGCCCAGAACCTCCAGTTCTCGGTGGACAAGGAAACCGGCAACACGGTGATCCGCGTGGTGGATGAAAGTACCCAAGAACTCATCCGCCAGATTCCCTCCCAGGAATTCCTGGATATGGTGAAGTCGCTAGACAACTTGGCCGGACTGTTGTTCAAACAGAAGGCCTGAGCACCATGAAGTCCTAGCCCCGGGCGTTCCGTGAAGGAGCGCCCGGGGCTATTTTTTTGGCTAAAAATTGCCGCCCCTATACCATTGCATCGGCAATTCTTGCCTGTACCTGGCAACAAAATCCCTGCAAACCAGGGAAAACAAGCCCCTTCTCCCGCCATTTCCCCTATCCGACCCTAGTTGGCACGACGGCTGCTATTGAAGCGTCGTAGTCCAACTTAATCGCTCCGTCATCGCCTGGAATAAAGCATCTTGGGCGGCGGGGAGGACAGCCCACCGGCTCAGGAACGAACGGAAGGAGAAGGATCGTGCCCCAAGTAATTAATACGAATATTGCTTCGCTGAATTCGCAGCGAAACCTCAATAACTCGCAGATGTCCCTGCAAACGGCCCTGCAACGCCTCTCCTCCGGCCTCCGCATCAACAGCGCCAAGGACGACGCCGCCGGCCTCGCCATTTCCGACCGCATGAGCTCCCAAATCCGCGGCCTGAACCAAGCGGTGCGGAACGCCAATGACGGCATCTCTTTATCGCAAACAGCGGAAGGTGCCCTGGGCGAAGTCAGCAATATCCTGCAACGGATGCGGGAATTGTCGATCCAATCCGCCAACGCCACCAACTCCGATTCCGACCGGGCTTCGATCCAATCGGAAGTTTCCCAGCTCAAGCAGGAACTGACCCGGATCGCCAATAACACGACCTTCAACGGCCAGAAGATCCTCAACGGCTCGCAACAGAACATCTCCTTCCAGGTGGGCGCCGAGGCCAACCAGACCATCGGCATCTCCATCGGCGACGCCCGTTCCACCGCCGTGGGCAACAATGTGGTGTTCGCCAACCACACCGCCACCTCCACCTTCTACAACCGCTTCGCCACCGATGGCGCCCTCACCGGCAAAGCCACATCAGGCACCAGCAACGGCTACCAAGCCCAGACCCTGTCCATCCGCGATGCCACCGGTAACGTGATCGAGAGCGGGGCCGTGGGCGTCAATGCCAACGACCAGGCCAGCGACATCGCCACGCGCTTGAACCGCCTGCAAGGGGTCACGGCGTCGGCCTACAACCAGATCAAGCTGTCCAACTGGGGCGGCGCCGCCGGTACTGCCGGCAATGCATTGACCCTTACGCTGGGCTCCGGGTCAGTCTCCCAGGCCCTGACGCTGAACGGCGTCGACGAAACCAGCAGCCAGTCCGCCGTGTTTACGGCGATGCAGAATGCCATCAACAACAACGCCTCCCTGCAATCCGTCGGCGTTACCGCCGGCCTGGACGCCAGCGGCAACCTGGTGGTGCGTAATAACAGCGGCGCCGACATGAGCGTGTCCCTCACCGCCGTCGCCGCCAAAACCTTGAGCCTCTACGGCAGCGACACCGCCAACACGGCAGTGACCGTCACCGGCGCCGCCTCCCCTACCGCAGCGACGGTGGGCGGCCAGATCAGCATCAATATGGCCGACGGCTACACCATCGAATCCAGCGCAGCCAAAGCCAACAGCCTGTTCAACCTGTCGGCCAACACGGCCCAGAGCGCCGCCGAAACCCACATCGGGATCGCCGATGTGGTAGACGGCAACGATACGGCCCACCGCTTCAACGGTTCCGGCCTGATTCTGGGCCAGCCCCAGACCATCGCCGCTGCCCCGCCCAACAACGGTATCGCGGCGCAGACCATCAAGATCAAGGACGCCTCCGGCAATGTGGTCGGCAGCAGCTCCGGTATCTCCGTGGCGGGCAATGCCGATGTGAAAACCATCGTCGGCCAGCTCAACGCCGTCGCTGGCGTCACCGCCTCGGGCTCCAACCAGGTGACGCTGTCCGGTTGGTCCAACAGCTCGGGCCTCGCCACCGACACCATCACCCTCAAGGTCACCACGGGGGGTTCCGCCCAATCCCTGGCCTTGTCCGGCGTAGATGCCACCAGCTCGGCGGACGCGGTTTACGCAGCCATCCGGGATGCGGTGAACCAGAACACTTCCCTCACCGGTGCCGGTTACTCGGCGGGCCGCGACGCCTCGGGCAACGTGGTCATCAAGAACAACACCGGCGAAGACATCAAGCTCGAACTCAACCTCACGGGTAACGCCGCCAGCCTCAAGGTCACCGGCACCGACGCTGCGGCAACCGCCGTTACCCTGACCACCGGCGGCGCTACCGATTCCACTACCATCAGCGGCCAATTCACCGTCGCGGTGCCCGATGGCTACACCATCGAGTCCACCGCCTCAGGCACCACCGCTGCCGGTGGCGGCCTGTTCAACGTGGGCGCCAACGCCAAGGCCGCAGCCGCCGTGACCAGCGTGAATTACGGCAATACGGTGGCGGCGCAGACCCTCAACGTCAGCGGTCCCACCGGCAAGGCGGACATCACCATCAGTCGCGACGACACCGCCGCCACCATCGCAGCGCGGGTCAATGCCCAGACATCCACCACCGGCGTCTCCGCGTCTGCCCGGACCCAGGCCAAGCTCTCGGGCATCAGCGCCGCCGGCACGGTCAGCTTCCAGATACTTGGCACCAACACGTCCCCGGTCACCATTGCCGCCGCAGTCACCGGTACCGGCGGTATGGCCGACATGTCGGCCCTGGCCAACGCCATCAACCAAAAAGCGGAGACCACCGGGGTGCGCGCCTCCCTGGCGGACAACAACGCCACCATCCTGCTGACCCAGGACAGCGGCGCCAATATCGTCATCTCCAACTTCAGCCATAGCGCAGCTTCCGCGCCCACCGCCACCAACATCAGCGGCAGCGATGCCACCCTGACGGTGACGGCCATGTCCAGCCAAGTGGATGCCACCGGCGCCATCACCACCACCGCCACCACCGCCACCATGCTTCACGCCGGCGGCGTGGCCACCGCCGGTGAGGACTCCACCACCGTGGGCGGCACCTTGTCCTTCAGCGCTTCCGGCGCCTTCGACGTCAGTTCCAGTATCAGCGGCAACGCCGTGGGCCTGACCGGGGGGAATACTTCTCTGTTCTCCAGCGATGCCAACGTCGCCAACTCCAGCGCCCTATCCAGCATCAACGGCGTGGATGTGAGCACGGTGGATGGCGCCAATAACGCGATTTCGGTGATCGATGCCGCCTTGACCCAGATCAACGGGATCCGCAGCGCCCTGGGTGCTGTGCAAAACCGGATGCAATCCACGATTTCCAACCTATCGGCCGGCGCAGAAAATGTGACCGCCGCCCGCAGCCGGATCATGGATGCCGATTTCGCCCAGGAAACCGCCAACCTGACCCGGGGCCAGATCCTGCAACAGGCTGGGGTGGCCATGCTGGCCCAGGCCAACCAGTTGCCCCAACTGGTCCTGTCCCTGCTCAAATAAGCCCGGAGCAGGCCAACGGGTGGGCGAAGGTGAAAACCTCGTCCACCCGAGTCGTTTGGGCTTCAGTTTTCTCTATTAATGTCGTAAGTTGAAGAACCAGCGAGCGGCAAAAGCAGGATTTCAACCATGGCCACCACAACGTCTTCCTTAAGTTCCGCATCCGGATTATCGGGGTCGGGCACGCTTTCGTCGGCCGGCCTGGGTTCGGGATTGGACGTTAACGGCATCGTCAGCAAGCTGATGGCGATTGAGCGGCAGCCAATCGATAAGATTGACACGCAAACGGGTGTAGTCCAGGCCGAAATCACCGCCTACGGCTCCCTGAAAAGCGCCCTCTCCACCTTCCAGACGTCTATCCAGTCGCTGACCAACGCGAGCACCTATTCCGCCACCAAGGCGACCGCGTCGGATAGCACCCAATTCACCGTCACCTCTGACAGCACCGCCGGGGTCGGCAACTACTCCATCCAGGTGCAGAAGCTGGCCAAGGCCGAGAAGCTGCAATCCGCCGCCTTCTCCAGCGCCACCGACAGCGTGGGCACGGGTACCCTGACCTTCGACTTCGGCACTTACACCACAGACAGTAGCGGTAATACCAGCTTCGCCCTGAACACCAACAAGAAGCAGGTGTCCGTCGCCATCCCGTCCGGTTCCGACTCACTAACGGCCATCGCCAGCGCCATCAATAACGCCAAGGCCGGCATCAGCGCCACGGTGCTCAATGACGGCACCAGCAGCTATCTGTCCTTCTCCCCCACCGACCCGGGTAACGCCAACGCCCTGCGGGTTTCGGTGAGCGACGCCGACGGCAACAACAGCGATGCAGCCGGTCTGTCGCGCCTCGCTTTCGACAAGAGCACGGGGTTGGTCCAGGGCAGCGTGGATTTCACGTCGGCATCGGTCAACATCGCCGCCGCCAGCAGCAACAATAAATTCACCCTGGCATTGGATGGTGGAGCCTCGGTGAACGTCACCCTGGCCGACGGCACCTACAACAAGACCACCATCGTCGCCGCCCTGCAAAGCGCCGTGGATGGCGCCCTAGGCAGCAACAAGGCCACCGTGTCGCTCAACGCCAGCAACAATCTGGTCATCGCCTCCAAAACCACCAGCGGCTTTGCCGGTATTACCTTAGGGCAATATCCGGGCAATACCGGTGTAACCGCCTTGTTTGGTAATGGCGGCACCTCGGTGTCGGCGACCAATCGCATGACGGAATCTGTGGCGCCCCAGGATGCCAAGCTGTTGATCGACGGCGTCACCGTGACCAAGTCCTCCAACGTCATTACCGACGCCATCCAGGGCATGACCCTGAACCTGACTGCGGAAGGCACGTCGGCCACCACCGTCGCCGTCACCAGCGACTCATCGGCGCTCAGCAGCGCCATGGACAGCCTGGTGAAGAACTACAACTCCCTGGCGAGCCAGTTCAAGACCCTGATGTCCTACGATGCCACCACCGGGGCCACCGGAGCCTTGCAAGGCGAGGGTACGGTGCGGTCGATCCAGCAGCAGATCTCTTCCATGTTGCAGACGGTATCCAAGGGTCTGGGGGTCTCCAGCCTTTCCCAACTGGGCGTTTCTTTCCAGCGCGACGGCACCCTCGCCTTCAATAGCGACAAGCTGCAGACCGCGCTGACCGACCCCACCAAGAACCTCAAGACCTTCTTCATCGGCACGGATGGCAACAGCGGCTTCGCTTCCCGCCTGGACGATGCCCTGAATTCCATCCTCGGCGCGGGCGGCATGCTTTCCGCCCGTACCGACGGACTCAATGAACAACTCACCAACTACGCCAAACAAAAGGCGGATTTGGAAACACGCATGACGGCCATCGAGGCCCGCTACCGGAAACAGTATTCCGACCTGGATACGCTGATTGCGAGCATGAACTCGACGTCCACCTATCTCACCCAACAACTGGCCAACCTGCCCACCATCGGCAGTACCACCAAGAGCAGCGGATAAAGGAGCAGGCAATGTTTGGCGTAATGAACAATCCGGCGGGCGCCTACCGCAAAGCAGGTGTGGAAACCAAGGTGGAAACGGCAACCCCCCACGAATTGGTCATCATGCTCTACGAAGGCGCATTGACAGCCATCATGGCCGCCGGTGTGCAGATCCAGGAGCAGAAGATCACGGAGAAGGGCCAATCCATCGGTCGCGCCATCGACATCATCGACGGCGGCCTCAAGGCCTGTCTCGACTACCAGGCGGGCGGGGAAATCGCCGAACGCCTGGGCGCGTTGTACGAATACATGTGCAACCGCCTGCTCCACGCCAACTTGCATAACGACCTGGCCGCCCTGGACGAAGTCGCCAAGCTGCTGCGGGAGCTCAAGGGCGCCTGGGAGGAAATAGCCGCCGATCCCGCCGTAGTTTCCCGCAACAAGGCCGTGGCGTGAGCATTAAGATGACTCCGATGCCCAACCAGATCGAAATCTACGAAGACATGACCGCCCTTTCCGCCCGCATGGTGGAAGCAGCGCGGGCCCAGGACTGGGATCAGCTGGTCAGTCTGGAGAAATCGGTATCCCGGCTGCGCAACTCCCTGGGAGCGGACGACGACAACAGCCGTCTTTCGCCAGGGGAAATCGAACGCAAATACGTCCTCATCCAGCGCATTCTCGAAGACGATGCGGAAGTCCGTCGTCATACGGAACCCTGGATGGAACATGTCCGGCAATTCCTCGGCAACAATAACCAACGGCGGCGGGTCGAACGCGCTTACGGCGCGGGCGCCTGATCCGCCCTAGCGGTGCCCGTCCCATGGCCACCGCTGTTGCCTGCCGGCAATCCTTATCCATTCCCCTGACGGGAGGCCGTTAACATGGCCCTGATCCCCACCGATGTGGGCGTCAACCTGCGCACCCAGGTGGACACGCCCCTGCGGGCCACCTCTGCAATACCCGAAATTCCGGCCGACCTGCCCGATCTGCGGCCCGGCCAGTTGTTTTCTGCCCGCATCCAGGATGTCCTTCCCGAAAACACCTACAAGGCCCTGGTCGCCGGCAAGAGCATCACCCTGTCCCTGCCCGCCGGCGCGAAAGCGGGCGATACCCTTGAGCTGGTGGTGGTGGACAAGACGCCACGCATGGTCACGGCCCGCCTCGCCGATCCCGGCATCCTGGCGGAAGGTGGGGAACAGGCCTATCCCCACGCCACGTTCAGTCCGGCGGCGCAGATGATCGGCCGGCTGCTGCCGGCCCAAGGCGAAAGCGCCCAGCCGGCCCTGCTCAACAAGGGGCAGCCCCTGCTGGCGACGGCGCCGGCCCCTGGGGAAAACATCGCCGAACAACTGGCCCCGCAACTGGGGAAGGCGGTGAGTCAAAGCGGCCTGTTCTACGAAGCCCACCAGGCCAAATGGGTGGCCGGGCAGCTTCCCACCCAGTCGCTGCTGGCAGAACCGCAGAACCGTCTGCTCCAGGCAAACGGTTCCGACCAATCCCCGCAATCCGCTACCAGGGAAAATCCGATCCCAACCAACCTGCCCCACCCGCCCGGCATAGAAAAAACCGTTGAGCCATCGGCCCCGGGGCTCAAGGACGTCGCGACAAGCGCGAACATGCAGTCCTCCCCCAATACCCAGAGCAGCACCGCGGCGGACAATGCGGCGCGAACGCCGCAGCCCCAAGTGGTACCGGAGGAACTGCGCCATCTGGTACAACAACAACTCGATACCGCCGCCACCCAGCGCATGGCCTGGCACGGCGAGGTATGGCCCCAGCAGGCCATGGATTGGGAAATCCAGCGGGATGCGCCCCAGCGTTACAACGGCGAGGAGGAAGCCGCGGACACCTGTACCACCCGTCTGGCCCTGACCATGCCCAAACTGGGCCGCGTCGAGGCCACCCTGGAGCTGCGCAGCAAAGGCATCCACGTCGGCATCAAGGCCCCCGCAGAGGAAAGCGCAGCGGAATTGCAGCAGGGCCTGAGCCGGTTGGCGGGCGCGCTGGAAGCCGCCGGGGTCGCCCCCTTGTCCCTGCGGGTCTGGCAATCGGAACCGGGCAATGAGTAGTACCCCGTTCCCCGATGAACGGGCCCTCGCCGTCGCCCTGGCCTACGCTCCGGGCGACGCCGCCCCCAAGGTGGTGGCCAAGGGCCGCGGCCTGATCGCCGAGGAAATCATCCATCGCGCCCGGGAGCACGGCATCTATGTCCACGAGTCCCCCGAACTGGTCACCCTGCTGCAACAGGTGGACCTGGATGACAAGATTCCCCCCCAGCTCTACGTGGCTGTGGCCGAATTACTGGCTTGGTTGTACCGCCTGGAACAAGGCCAGGAAACGCCGCCGCCCGCGCTCCAGCTTCCCGACAAGTTGGGCTAAACTGCGTTTCCGATTGGTGAAACAGGCATGAGCGAGACACCCTCCCCCGCAGGCGCAGAACCAGAAACTGAGCCGGATAAAAAGAACAGCGCCCTGCTGGAGCCGTCCGACTACAACCAGTTCCTGCTCCACTCCCGCACCGAAATTCTCGCGGTGTTGCGTTCCCTGGGTGAGCATGTTTCCCAGATCACCATTTTTTTCAATGAAGGCAAGGACCTGTTGTTGACGTCCCTGATCAGCGCGGACAACGACGGCCTGATGTTCGACTTCGGCGCCAGCGCGGAAATGAATCGCAAGGCCCAGGAAGTGGACAAGCTGTTCTGCATCGCCTCCCTGGACAAGGTCAAGATCCAATTCATCCTCCGCGGATTGACCCGCGTCGAATACCAGGGCCGCCCGGCCTTCCGCGCCGAATTGCCGGACACCGTATTGCGCCTGCAACGGCGCGAGTATTACCGGTTGACCATGCCGGTGACCCGCCCGCTCAATTGCATGATTCCCTTGCCGGATAAGGATGGGCAGGCCGACTCCATTACCGTCCATGTGGTGGATATCAGCGGTGGCGGTGCAGCGCTGGTGGCGCCGCCGGATTACATCCCCTTCGAAACGGATAGTGAATTCACCAACTGCCGCATTGATTTGCCCGAGATCGGCACCGTGGTGGCCACCCTCCGGGTGAAAAGCGTCTTCGAGATCACCTTGCGCAGCGGCACCGTGCTCAAGCGTTCCGGCTGCGAATTCGTCAAGATGCCCGGCCCCATGCAGACCCTGATCCAACGTTACATCATCAAGGTGGAACGGGAGCGCAAAGCCCGGGAATCCGGCCTGGCCTGAGGGCTGTCTGTCAGATTCTGCGGCGTTTTCCCGCCAAGCGCCTTAAAATGGCGGGAATAAAGGGCATTTCCCCTTCTGTTTGAGCCTCGCCCAGCACCGCTGCGGCACCACCCTAGCGACCCCATGAGCAAGACATACGACGAATCCTCCTTCCGCGTCCTGAAGGGCCTTGAGCCTGTGCGCGAGCGGCCCGGCATGTACACCCGGACCGACTCCCCCGCCCACATCATTCAGGAAGTCATCGACAACGCCGCCGACGAAGCCCTGGGCGGCTTCGCCAAGAATATCCACGTGCTGCTGAGGACCGACGGCTCGGTCTGCGTCACCGACGATGGTCGCGGCATTCCCGTGGGCCTGCACCCCGAGGAAAAAATCCCCGTGGTGGTGCTGGCCTATACCCGGCTCCACGCCGGCGGCAAGTTCGACAAGAAATCCGGCAATTCGGCTTACGCCTTCTCTGGCGGTCTGCACGGGGTCGGCGTCGCCGTCACCAACGCCCTTTCCCTGCGTATCGATGTGGAAGTGCGCCGCGACGGCAAGATTTGGGGCATCAACTTCAGCGAGGGCGGCGAAAGGATAGGCGAACTCCAGGAACTGGGCCCTTGCGGCAAGCAAAGCGGCACCCGAGTCCACGTCTGGCCAGACCCCAAGTACTTCGACTCGCCCAAGGTGCCCCTCGGCGAACTGGAACGCCTGCTGCGCTCCAAGGCCGTGCTGTTGCCCGGCGTCAAGGTCACCCTGGACATCGAACAGGCCGCCGGCGGCGTCCTCAGCAAGACCTGGAGCTATCCCGAAGGCTTGGCCGGGTATCTGCGGGAAATGGCCGGTGACCAGGAAATGCCGATCCCCCTCTTCGCCAGCGAGAAATACGCCGACGCCAACGACGACAGCTTCGCCCCCGGCGAAGGCGCGGCCTGGGCCCTGGGCTGGTTCCCCGAGGGCAGCGTGGCCTCCGAGTCCTACGTCAACCTGATTCCCACCATCAACGGCGGCACCCATGAATCGGGCCTGCGCGCCGGCGTCTTCGACGCCATGAAGACCTTCGTCGAACACCACGCCCTGCTGCCCCGGGGGGTCAAGCTGCAACAGGAGGACGTCTGCGGCAAAATGGGATTCGTCCTCTCCGCCCGCCTGCTGGACCCCCAATTCCAGGGCCAGGTGAAGGAAAAGCTCAATTCCCGCGAGGCGGTGAAACTGGTCTCCAGCCAGATCAAGGACCCCTTCGAAATCTGGCTCAACCAGCACGTGGAGGCCGGCAAGGCCATCGCTGAACTGGCCATCAAGCAGGCCTTGGCACGGCAGAAGAACGCCCAGAAGGTGGAGAAGAAAAAGCAGTCCGGCGTCGCCGTGTTGCCGGGCAAGCTCACCGATTGCGAATCCACCGATATCGCCGACAACGAACTGTTCCTGGTGGAGGGCGATTCCGCCGGCGGTTCGGCCAAGATGGCCCGCAACAAGGAAACCCAGGCCATTCTGCCCCTACGCGGTAAGGTGCTCAATTCCTGGGAAGTGGAAGCCGGCCGCCTGTTCGCCAACAATGAAATCCACGACATCGCCGTGGCCCTCGGCGTAGACCCCCACGGCCCCGAGGACACGCCCAACCTGGACAATCTGCGTTATGGCAAATTGGTCATCATGTCCGATGCGGACGTGGACGGCGCCCATATCCAGACCCTGCTGCTGACCCTGTTCTTCCGCCACTTCCCGGCCCTGATCGCCCGCGGCCACATCTACATCGCCCAGCCGCCCCTGTACCGCATCGACGTGCCCGCCAGCGGCAAGAAACGCCCGGCGCGACGGCTCTATGCCCTGGACGAAGGGGAGCTGCTGGCCATGAAGGACCGCTTGGACAAAGAAGGCATCGCCGAGGACAAGCTGGAAATCGGCCGCTTCAAGGGCCTGGGGGAAATGAATCCCGAGCAACTGCGGGAAACCGCCATGGACCCGGCCACCCGCCGGGTGCTGCCGGTGGCCCTGCCCGATGAGGGACACGGCCCGGCCATGAAATTGTTCAACCTCCTGATGGGCAAGGGCGAAGCCTCGGGCCGCCGCACCTGGATGGAAGAAAAGGGCCACCTGGTGGAGGCCGATATCTGATGAGCACCGACCACAACACTCCCGACTTCTTCGCCCTCGGCGACCCACCCCCGCCGCCTGCACCGCCTTCCTTTGGGGACGGCATGGGCGACGGCACCTCCCTGCCCCTCAACGCCTACGCCGAGCGGGCCTACCTGGCCTATGCCATGAGCGTGGTGAAGAGCCGGGCGCTGCCCCAGGTGGAAGACGGCCTCAAGCCCGTGCAGCGGCGCATCCTCCACGCCATGAACGAGATGCGCCTGTCCGCCACGGCCAAGCACGTCAAGTCCGCCCGGGTGGTGGGCGATGTGATCGGCAAGTACCACCCCCACGGCGATTCCAGCGTCTATGACGCCATGGTGCGGGTGGCCCAGGATTTCAGCTTGCGCTATCCCTTGGTGGACGGCCAGGGCAACTTCGGCTCCCGGGACGGCGACGGCGCGGCGGCCATGCGGTACACCGAATGCCGCCTCACCCCCATTGCCGAACTGCTGCTGTCCGAGATCGACCGGGGCACAGTGGAGTTCGTGCCCAATTACGACGGCGCCTTCACAGAGCCGCAATTGATGCCCGCCCGCTTGCCCTTTGTGCTGCTCAACGGCGCTTCTGGCATTGCCGTGGGCATGGCCACGGAAATCCCCCCCCACAACCTGCGGGAAGTGGCCGAGGCGGCGCGGCACGTCATCAAGCACCCCAACGCTAGCCTGGAAGAAGTGCTCCAGCTTCTGCCGGGACCGGATTTTCCCGGCGGTGGCCAGATCATCTCCACCCAGTCCGACATCCGCGACGCCTACGCCTCCGGGCGCGGCAGCCTGCGCATGCGCGCCCGCTGGCGGGTGGAAGACCTGGCCCGCGGCCAATGGCGCATCATCGTGGAAGAACTGCCCCATGGCGTCTCCACCGCCCAGGTGCTGTCGGAAATCGAGTCCCTCACCAATCCGCAGCCCAAGGTGGGGAAGAAGGACGTCTCCCAGGAGCAGAAGAACCTCAAGCAGGTGGTGCTGGGGGTGCTCGAATCGGTGCGGGACGAGTCCAACGAAAAAGCGCCGGTGCGCATCGTGTTGGAACCCCGCTCTTCCCGCATCACCCAGGACGAATTCATGGCCGTGCTGCTGGCCCACACCAGCCTGGAAGCCAGCGTTTCCCTCAACCTGACCATGATCGGCCGGGATGGCCGTCCCCAGCAGAAGAACCTGGTGCAGGTGCTGCGGGAATGGGGCGAGTTCCGCATCGTCACCGTGGAACGGCGCAGCCGCCACCGACTGGAAGAAGTGGAGCGCCGCATCCATATCCTGGAAGGCCGCATGACCGTCTTCCTCAAGATCGAAGAAGTCATCAAGGTCATCCGCAATTCCGAAGAACCCAAGCTGGACCTGATTTGGAAGTTCCACCTCACCGACATCCAGGCCGAGGACATCCTGGAAATCCGCCTGCGCCAACTGGCCCGGTTGGAAGGCATCAAGATCGAACAGGAGCTGGGCAACCTGCGGGAGGAACAGGGCAACCTCAACACGCTACTGGATTCCCGTACTGAATTGACCAAGCTGGTGCTGAAGGAAATCGCCGACGATGCCAAGAAGTTCGGTGACGATCGCCGCACCCTGCTGGAAACCGTGGCCCCCATCAGCGTCGCGGAGGTGGCGGTGCCCGACGAACCGGTGACGGTGATCGTCTCCAAGAACGGCTGGGTACGCGCCCGCCAGGGCCACGGCATCGTGCCCGACACCATCAGCTACAAGGCCGGCGACTTCGGCTGGGTGGTGGCGGAATCCCGCACCATATGGCCCCTGGTGCTGATCGATACGAATGGCCGCGCCTACAGCGTCAAGGTTTCCGACCTGCCCGGTGGTCGTGGCGACGGCGTGCCCCTGGCCACCCTGATCGACTTGCAGGAGGGCGGCAAGATCGCCCAGGCCGTCAGCGCCGACCCGGAAAGCAAATTCCTCTTTGCCGGCAGCGGCGGCTACGGCTTCGTCGCCAAGCTCGCCGACCTGGTGGGCCGCAACAAGGCGGGCAAGGCCTTCCTCACTCTGGACAAGGGCGAGCAACCCTTGGCTCCCGCGCCAGTGAAGGGCGCCACCCTCAACGCCATCTCCGCCGAAGGCCGATTGCTGCTCTTCCCCCTGGCCGACATGCCGGAAATGAGCAAAGGCCGCGGCAACAAGATCATGGAATTGGATGCCAAGGACGAACTGGCGGCGGTCTGCGTCAACTACGGCAACAGCCTCACCATCGAAGGCACCGGTCGGGGCGGCAAATCCGCCACCGCCGTGGTGGAGGGACGGGATTTGGAAGCCTTCCGCGGCCAACGGGCCCGCAAAGGCCATCTGGCCCCGATCAAGATCAAGCCTACCGGGCTGGCCTGAAGCAAGGCTGATCCATCGTCAGGTTGAAAGCATTGGGGCCGCTATTGCGGCCCCAATGCTTTATCAACACAGGGCATACCCGTTCAGTACAAACCGGCCCGCAGCAGGAAATGCCCCAGGTGCAGGTCGCTCTTGGTGGTGTGGTTGATCTGCCAATCCACCAGCAGCAACTGGATACGGAACAGCAGGTAGAGGCGATCTTTGCCCAGCTCGGCGACTTCCCGCTTGAAGCTTTCCAGGGATTGCAGGAAAGTTTGGTGCTGGCGCACATGCTCGTCGCGGAAAGGGTAGTTGTAACGCCCCATCAGGTTCTCTTCGGTATCGAAATGCTGACGGATGAAGACGACCAATGCCTCCAGGGTGGACGCCGCCCGGTCATCGCCCCGTCCCACCTGCTCCGACAAATCGCCGATGCGGGTGAGCATCTCCCGATGCTGGGCGTCGAACTCGCCAATCAGGACCGAGTATTCGTCGCGCCAGCCGATCTCCCGCACCGACTCGCCGGCATGTTCCAGCAGGCCACTGCGCTCCGCTTCCACGGCACGATCCAGGTAACTGCGGGCGGCCTTGTCGTCGGGCGCCACACGCAGGCACTCTTCCAACAAGGGACGGGCCTTCTCGGGATGGCCCATGTGGAAATAGGCTAGGGCCTCCTCGAAGAGACGGCAGGTCTGCTTCTTCGCCACCCAGAGCGGCTCGGGATCGGCATCGAAAATTTCGTACACCGATTGGGCCTGATACCGCCCCTTGACCCGCAAGCGGTCGAGGAAACGGATCGAGTAGGCCTCCTTGTTCTGCAAGGAGTGGAAGGTGTGCTCGCTGATGATGAGGGGCGTGCCGTAGTTCTTGGTCAGCCCCTCCAGGCGCGACGCCAGGTTCACCGCATCGCCGATCACTGTGCTGTCCATGCGGTTGTGGCCGCCCACTGTGCCCATCATCACCAGCCCGGTATTGATGCCGATGCCAATGCGGATGGGCACGTAGCCCGCCCGGGCGCGGCCCGTGTTGTACACCACAAGCTGGCGCAGCATATCGACGCCGGCCTTGACGCCGTCGTCGGCATTGCCGGGGAACAGGGCCATGATGCCGTCGCCGATGTACTTGTCCACGATGCCGGCATTGCGGGCCACCATCGGTTCCATGGTGGACAGGTAGGAATTGATGAAACGGAAGTTCTCGGCGGGGAGGATGGATTCCGACAGGGTGGTGAAATCGCGGATGTCGGAAAAGAGCAGGGTCAGCTCCTTTTCCACATGATCGCCCAGTTGTACTTCGACGATGCTGGGGCGGCCCATGAGCTCAAGAAATTGATGGGGCACGAAGCGGTCATAGGCGGCTTCGGTGTCCGTTTTCTGCGAAGGAGCAGTCAGGGGCTGGTCGGCGCTCATCGGCCCAGTATAAACGCAAAGCCCCGGGGGACCGGGGCTCGAGGGGCGTTGGGGAGGAACGGGGTCACACCTGCATGTTCATGATGTCGTTGTAGGCAGTGACCAATTTGTTGCGCACCTGCACCATCTGCTGGAAGGACAGGTTGGCCTTTTGCAGGTTCACCATCACGTCCTGGAGATTGACATTGCTCTGGCCCGAGGCGAAATCCTCGGTCATGGTCTTGGCGCTTTGCTGGGCCTGGTTCACCTGCTCCAGGGTGGATTGCAACACCTTGGAAAAATCCGTCCCGCCGGCTTCCGCCGTTTGACCCGCAGGCTTGCCCTGGGCCACGGCGGACGCGGCTTTCAGCTCGGCAAGCATGGATTCGATGTTGCGGGTATCAATGGACATGGTGGTCGATGCCTTCACGGCGGCAAAAATTGTCGTCCTGATTCTATGAGCAAAGCCTGTGCCTGGGAAGCCCGCCTATTCTTCACCGGTGGCATGGCCTTCATCCCGGTACTGGGCCAGTTTGTAACGCAAGGTCCGTTCCGAGATACCGAGCAGCTCCACCGCCTTTTTGCGGGAGCCGCCGACCTTGGCCAGGGTGTCCAGGATATGCTGCCGTTCGAGGTCCTTCATATTGGTGGAAGCCGCACCACCACTGGGCACGGCGGCGGGCAGGGGCGACGATGCCATGGTCGGGTACGCGGGAGTCCCAGCCGGGGCTGGCGCTTGGGACAGGGTCGGCATGGCCCCCGGTGCTAATAGCAGATGGTCGGCATCCACCGTATCGCCGGACGCCAGGATCATGGCCCGCTGCATGGTGTTTTCCAGTTCCCGCACATTGCCCGGCCAGGGGTGGGCGGCAATTATTGCCGCTGCCGCCGGGCTGAGGCGCATACGCCGTCCTTCCCGGGCGCCCTGGCGGATCAGGAAATGGCCGGCCAGGGGCACCAGGTCGCCGGGGCGTTCCCGCAGGGAGGGAATATGCAAGGGAAAGACGTTGATGCGGTAGAACAAATCCTCACGGAAGCGGCCCGCTTTCACTTCTTCCGCCATATTGCGGTTGGAGGTGGCCAGCACCCGGATGTCTACCGGGATCGGCTTGCGCCCGCCGACCCGCTCCACTTCCCGTTCCTGTAGGACCCGCAGCAGCTTGGCCTGCAATCCCAGGGGCATTTCTGAAATTTCATCCAGCAGCAAGGTACCGCCGTGGGCCTGTTCGAACTTGCCGGCCTGGGACCCCTGGGCGCCGGTGAAGGCGCCTTTCTCGTGGCCGAACAGGGTAGCTTCCAGCAGATTGTCGGGAATCGCCGCGCAGTTGATGGCGACGAAGGGCCCCTGGGCACGGCCGGATTGTTCGTGGATGTAGCGGGCGAACACTTCCTTGCCGACACCGGATTCGCCGGTGAGCAACACGGTGGCTTCGCTGCGCGCGACCCGGGCAGCCAACAGCAGCACCTGGCGGGTGGCGGGGTCCTCCGCCACCAGGTCTTCCGACACCGGCGCGGTGGCGTAGCGTTCGATCTGGGCCAGCAGGTCCTTGGGCTCGAAAGGCTTGAGCATGAAGTCGCAGGCGCCGCCGCGCATGGCGGCCACGGCCTTGTCCACATCGCCGAAGGCGGTCATCAGCAGCACCGGCAGACCCGGCTTGCGGACGCGCAGCTCGGCCAGCAGTTGCAGACCGTCCATGGGATCCATACGCAGGTCGGAAACCACCATGTGGAACTCCCGTCCCGCCGCCACCAGGGACAGGGCCGCGGGGCCACTGGCGGCGCCGGTGACTTGATGGCCGGCAGCCTCCAGGGTGATGCACAGGGCATCACGCAGGGCTTCGTCGTCCTCGACCACGAGGATTTGCAGTGTCTTTTTGCTCATCGGCTTATTCAATCACGAGCGGCCCGCAAGACAGGCCGGAATACAGGCAGAAAATCCCGTTGAACCCGTTCGGAGCCCCGTTGCGCCTCATTGGGCAGGGACAGACGCCGTCTGACGGGCGATGCTGAAAACGAACTCCGTGCCCGCGCCGGGCGTGGAATTCACCTCGATGCCGCCGCCATGGGCCCTGGCCACGCCCCGGGCGATGGCCAGCCCCAGCCCCGTGCCTTCCGCCCGGGTGGTGAAGAAGGGCTCGAACAGGCGGGCCACCACGGCGGCATCCATACCCTTGCCGTTGTCCCGGATCAGGAATTCAATGGACTCGGGGCGGACCCGGGCGGTGAAATCCACCTGCCCCTCCTCGACCACCGCATGGAGCGCGTTTTCCAGCAGGTTTTGCAAGGCCCCCGCCAGCTCCTTGCGATTGCCCGTGAGCAGGGTATCCCCCGCCTCGTCGTGGACGCTGAAAACCACCTGTCGCGCCCGGGCCAGGGGCTCGATGGTATGCACCACCTCCTGCAACAGCTCGGCCACCGGAATCGACTCGCGGCCCAAGGCCTCGCCTCGCGCAAACAGCAGCATGTCCTGGATCAGATGCTCCAGGGCCTTGAGTCGGCCCACCGTCTTTTGCGCGATGGAGGCGCGGCTGGCCGGCGGCAGATCCGGGTTTTCCAGATTGCCGGCATAGAGCAGCGCCGCCGCCAGGGGCGTGCGCAACTGGTGCGCCACCTGGGCCGCCATCTCGCCCATGGCCGCCAAGCGCTCATGGCGTTCCGACTGGGTTTTGAGGCGATGGGCCTCGGTGATGTCGTGCACCAGCACGATACGGCCGCCGGCGGAATCCAATGCGCTATCGGTCAATGCCAGGCGTCGCAATTGTCCCGCGTCGGCGATGTATTCCCCCGGCACGTCGGCCGCGGTCAGCCGGGATTGCTCAACGCCTTGCCAAGTGGCTCCGGTCAAACCATTTCCCAACAGACGTTCCGCCGCAGGATTTACCTGTACGATGCGCCCCCCGGCATCCAGCACCACCACCCCCGCCGGCAGGGCATCCTGCAACAACGTCATGCGTTCGGTGAGGGCCTCTACCTGGCCCTGCAATTGGGTATAGGCATGGGACAGTTCGTCCGACACCTTGTTGAACAGGCGAAACGCCTCCGCCAAGCGAACCGCCTCTGCGGCATTGACGGGGGTGGGATCGGCAACGATTGTGGCATCGCCTGGAGCGGCGTCGACCGGCGTGTCGGTAGGGGATGGACTCATAACGATTGATGATGGCAGATTCCCCGGGGAGGAACAACCGCGCATCCTACCCGGGGGCATCCGAAAAGGCGGCAAATATTGCCGCTGTTTACGGGAACCGCCCTTGCTTCTGGGACTGACAATCGCCACGGGCCGAAATCGTTCTTAAATTTCACAGCCCTACACCATTTTCTTCGACTGGAACTGAATGTCTAACGCAGCCCAAGCCACGGCCGGATTCCCGCTGACACTGGACGCATTCAATCGCCTGCCCGTCCGTTTCAAGATGGCGGCAGCGGTGGGTGTCGCCGTGGCAGTGGCAGTGATCATCGGCACTTGGCTATGGGCCAAGCAACCGGACTACACGGTGCTGTTCTCCAATCTGTCGGACAAGGACGGCGGCGAGATCGTCGCGGTGCTCCAGCAACAGAACGTCCCCTACCAGTATTCCGATACCGGCAGCGCCATCCTGGTGCCCTCCAGCCAGGTGCACGACGTCCGCCTCAAGTTGGCCTCCCAGGGGCTGCCCAAGGGCGGCATGGTGGGCTTCGAGGTGATGGAAAACCAGAAGATGGGGGCCAGCCAGTTCCTCGAACAGATCAACTACCAGCGCGCCCTGGAAGGCGAACTGGCGCGCACCATCTCCACCATCGGCTCGGTCAAGGGCGCCCGGGTACACCTGGCCCTCCCCAAACAGACTTCCTTCCTGCGTGACGAACAAAAACCCACCGCTTCGGTCCTGCTCAACCTGCAACCCGGCCGCACCCTGGAAGGGGCGCAGATCGCCGGCATCGTGCACCTGGTGTCCTCCAGCGTGCCGGAACTGAATCCGGCCAACGTCAGCCTGGTGGACCAGGAAGGCAACCTGATCACCCAGAAAAACGATCCCCTCCACACCGCCGGCCTCGACCCCTCCCAGATCAAGTACGTGCGGGAGATCGAGGACAATTACGCCAAACGCGTCGAGGACATCATTGCCCCCATCGTCGGCAACAGCAACGTGAAAGCGCAGGTCACCGCCGACGTGGACTTCTCCCAGGTCGAACAGGTGGCGGAAACCTACCGTCCCAATCCGAATCCCGACACCGCCATCCGCAGCCAGCAGATCAACGAAGCCGGCACCGCCAACCCGCCGGCGGCCGGCGTTCCCGGCGCCCTCAGCAACCAGCCGCCAGTCCCGGCCATCGCCCCCCTCACCACCCCGCCGGCGCCGGGCACACCGGGAGCCGCACAGGGCGCAACGGGAACGATAGGTAGCAGCGCCAGCAATACGCCCACCAACTTCACCAAGAACGCCACCATCAACTACGAGGTGGACAAGACCGTGAAGCACACCAAGGGCGTCCCTGGCGTCATTCGCCGCCTGTCGGTAGCGGTGCTGGTGAATCAGAAGAAGGACCCGACCAAACCCAAGCCCTCCCCGCTCACCGACGCCGAGATCAAGCAGATCACCGCCCTGGCGAGGGAAGCCGTGGGCTTCAACCAGGACCGGGGCGATTCCCTCAATGTCGCCAATGCGGCCTTCACCCCGGACGACCGGGCGCTGCCCCAGACACCCCTCTGGAAAGATCCTTTCCTGCTGGCTACGCTGAAGGAAGTGGGCCGCTATATCGCCCTCATTGTCGTTGCCTGGCTGGTGTGGACCAAACTATTGCAACCCCTGTTCAAGAAGCTGGCTGAAATCCCCAAACCCAGGCCCCATGAAATCGAACAACAGGAAGAACTGGACGAATCCGGCCACATCATTCCCACCTTCGACGCCAAAGTGGAAGAAGCCAAGGAAGTCGCGAAACAGGATCCCAAGATGGTGGCCAATATGATCAAGGAGTGGGTTGGTGGCGAACCCCGATGACGGCATCGAAAAAAGCGCCATCCTGCTCCTGACCCTGGGGGAGGACGAGGCGGCGGAAGTGCTGAAGAATCTGAGCCCGAAAGAGGTCCAGAAGCTGGGGCACGCCATGGCCGCGCTGAAGCAGGTGCCGCGGGAAAAGGTGGAGGAAGTCATCGACGAATTCCACAACCGGGTGGCCCAGGGAGCGCCGGTTTCCATCGATGAAAACGCCATCAAGGCCATGTTGACCAAGGCCCTGGGGGACGACAAGGCGGCCAACCTGATTTCCCGCATCCTGCAAGGCGGCGACACCGCCGGCATCGAAAGCCTGAAATGGATGGACGCGCCCACGGTGGCGGACCTGATCAAGAACGAACACCCCCAGATCATCGCCACCATCCTGGTGCACCTGGACTACGACCATTCCGGCGAAATCCTCAAGCACTTCAGCGAACGCCTGCGCAACGATGTGCTGCTGCGCATCGCCACCCTGGACGGCGTGCAGCCGGTGGCGCTGCGGGAACTCAACGACGCCCTCACCCGGCTCATGGCCGGTGCCTCCACCAACGTCAAGAAGGCCGCCATGGGCGGGGTGCGCCATGCCGCGGAAATCCTCAACTTCGTCGGCCAGCAGGCGGAAACCGGCATCCTCGACAATGTGCGGGAATACGACCCGGACCTGGCCCAGAAGATCCTCGACGAAATGTTCGTCTTCGAAAACCTGATGGACGTGGACGACCGCGGCATCCAGCTCTTGCTGCGGGAAATCCAATCCGACTCCCTCATCCTCGCCCTCAAGGGCGCGCCGCCGGAACTGCGGGAAAAGATTTTCAAGAACATGTCCCAGCGGGCCGCCGAAATGCTGCGGGAAGACCTGGAATCCAAGGGCCCCGTGCGCCTTTCCGAAGTGGAAGCCGAGCAGAAGGAGATCCTCAAGATCGCCCGCCGACTGGCCGACGAAGGCCAGATCCAGCTGGGCGGCGGCGGCGAAGACCAGATGGTCTAAGCGGCGATGGAAGAAAAAAACAACCTCACCGCCTGGGAACGCTGGGAACTGGCCAGCCTGGAAGAGGGGGCCCCGCCCAAACCTCATCCCTTGCGTGCCAAGGTCGCCAAGGAAGAAATCCCGCCGCCACCCGAGATTCAACTTCCGACGGCGGAGGAAATCGAGCAAATCCACCGCCAGGCCCACGATGCCGGATACCAGGAGGGTTTCCAGGCCGGGCGTCAGGCGGGCCTGGACGCCGGTCAGCGGGAAGGCAAGGCGCAGGGCGAGCAGGCCGCGCAGCAATTGCTGGCCACGGCGGCCAAGCTCGACGCGGCCCTGGCCGGCCTCGACCAGGCGGTCACCGACGAACTCGCCGCCCTGGCCCTGGAAATCGCCCGGGAAGTGCTGCGGCAAACCTTGGCATTGCAGCCTGAAACGGTGGTGGGCGTGGTACGGGATGCCCTCACCCATTTGCCCCACCAACACGCCAACATCTACCTGCATCCGGACGACGCCGCCCTGGTGCGCAGCTATGCCGGAGACCAATTGAGCCATGCCGGCCACCGCATCCACGAAGACGATCGACTGCAACGCAACGACGTCCTGATCGAAGCCAGCGGCGCCCAAGTGGATGCCAAGCTGGCCAGTCGTTGGCGGCGGGTGGTGGAAACCCTGGGCCAGCAGGTGGCCTGGGACGGCACCCCGCCGATCCGCAAGGAAGAACCCGCGCCGGCTGCGGAAGATTCTCCTGCGGTAGACGAACCACCGCCGCTATCATGACCATTGGCATCCCCACGGGGATTCGAACCCTGGCCTCTCCCGTATCGGACGGACAACCGCTCCGCCTATGAACCCCGCCGCCCTTCGCGCCTATTTGCAGGAATGCCGCGAGCATGTGGCCCATGCCGTGCCGATACAGGTGGCCGGCCGGTTGACCCGCATCAACGGCTTGGTCATGGAAGCCTCCGGCCTGCGCCTGCCCTTGGGTTCCGGCTGCCAGGTGCAGGCGCCGGGCATCGGCACGGTGGAAGCCGAGGTGGTGGGCTTCAACGGCGAACGCCTGTTCATGATGCCCACCGAAGACGTCTACGGCCTTTCGCCGGGCGCCCTGGTGACCCCCCAGGAGCCGCCCCTGCAACCGCCCCAGGTGGGCCACAGCACCCCGCCGCAACGGCGCAACCATGACCGCGCCAAGCATCTGCCGGTGGGAGAGAAGCTCCTCGGCCGGGTGGTGGACGGCAATGGCCGTCCCCTGGACGATCTCGGCTCCCTCGGCACCCGGGATTCCCGTTCCCTGGCCAGCCGTCCCCTCAATCCCCTGCAGCGGGAGCCGATCCGGCACACCATGGACGTGGGCATCCGCGCCATCAACGGCCTGCTCAGCGTGGGCCGGGGGCAGCGCTTGGGCCTGTTCGCCGGTTCCGGCGTGGGCAAGAGCGTACTGCTGGGCATGATGGCGCGCTATACGGAAGCCGAAGTCATCGTCGTCGGCCTGATTGGCGAACGGGGACGCGAAGTCAAGGAATTCATCGAGCATAACCTGGGGCCGGAGGGCCTCGCCCGCTCCGTGGTGGTGGCCGCGCCAGCCGATGTCAGTCCCCTGATGCGGCTCCAGGGCGCCTCCTACGCCACCGCCATCGCCGAGCATTTCCGCGATCAGGGCAAGCAGGTGCTGCTGATCATGGACTCCCTCACCCGCTATGCCATGGCCCAACGGGAAATCGCCCTGGCCATCGGCGAACCGCCGGTGACCCGGGGCTACCCGCCCTCCGTCTTCGCCCGCCTGCCGGCCCTGGTGGAGCGGGCCGGCAACGGCCCTGCCGGCGGCGGCTCGATCACTGCCTTCTACACGGTGCTGTCGGAGGGGGACGACCAGCAGGATCCCATCGCCGACGCCGCCCGCGCCATCCTCGACGGCCACTTCGTGCTCAACCGCAGCCTGGCCGATGCCGGCCACTATCCCGCCATCGACATCGAACAATCCATTTCCCGGGTCATGACCAACATCATCCCGCCGGAACACCTGGAACTGGTGCGCCAGTTCAAACAGCTCTATTCCCGTTACCAGCGGGCGCGGGACCTGTTGGCGGTGGGCGCCTATGCCCCCGGCGCCGACCCCTTGCTCGATCTGGCCATCAAGCTCTATCCCCGCCTGGAAGGATTCCTGCAACAGCGCATCACGGAGCGGGCCGACTATTTGACGAGCTTGCAGGAACTCGGCAATGTCTTCGCCTCCGTAAGCGCCTAGGGTATGCGACTATGGGAAAACGCCTTCCACCGCCCTTCGCCGCAGACTAGACTGTTCTCATGAGCAAGAAATTCCCCCTGCAAACCCTGCTCGACCTGTCCCAAACACGGCTGGACGATGCCGCCCGCCTGCTAGGACAACTGATGGCCAATGAAAAAGAGGCCACCCAGCGCCTGGATCTCCTGATCCAGTACCGCAGCGAATATCACGAGCGTTTTCTGGCCAGCGCCCGCAACGGCGTCAGCCAGGAGCAATGGCGGAATTTCCAGGGTTTCCTGGCAAGGCTGGACACCGCCGTGGGACAAGCCCAGGAAGCGGTGAGGCAGTCCAAGCATCACACCGCCAACGGCCAGCAGCACTGGCTGACGAAACGGGGCGAAGTGAAGGCCTACGACACCTTGGCCGAACGTTTCCAGCAACGGCAGCACTATGCCGAACAACGGCGGGAACAGAAGGCGCTGGACGAACACACTTCCCGCCGTTTCCACCAGGACAGGGATGGCTGATCGGCTGAGCGGGGAAGTCCGATGGCACAGGGCTTGCTCAAGGATGGGATCAAACACCTTGATCAAGGATTGTCGCCATGCCGGAAATCGCCGCCGCCCCGAGTCCCGTTGTTGCCAGCCTGAACGCTAACGCCAGCAGCGCAACCAACGCCAACGGCGTTGCCCCCGGGACTTCCGCCACGGACAACAATGGCAACAGCTCGGCAGCAGACCCTTTTGCCGCGATGCTGCAAAAACTCATCAAGGCGCAGGGCAAGGGTACCGATGCCACTGACCTGGACAGTGCCAAGCTCGCGCTGATGCTGGAAAGCCAGCCGGACAAGGCCGTGGCAGGCCAAGACGGCGCCAGCGCCGGGGATGCGATGGCGAATCTGATGCTGATGCTCCAATCCCAGATGCAAGGGCAACAGGCCATCCAGAACGTGGCGGCAGCCAGCCAGGGCGACAGCCACGACGAAGGCAAAGACAAGAAAAAAGACACGGCGGAAAGCGATGCCCCGGCCCTCGACACCAACTCGGTTCTGGCAGCCCTAACCGCCCCCGTCGTTGCCACACCCGGTAATGCCAAGGCGGATACAGGACACGAAAATACCGTGAGCGACGGCAAAACGGGGCACTCCCTTGCCACGGAAGCGGCAATTCTTGCCCGCGGCGAGGATGCCGGCAGCACAACGGGCGCCAAGGCCGCAAAGGAAGGTGAAGAAACCTTCCAGAACCTGTTGGATACCGCCCGGGACGTACGGCACCAGGGCCAAGCCAACAACGTTCCCATTGCCAGCCAGGTAGCCCGCCAGGAAAACCGCATCGAAACCCCCGTCGGCCACCAGAACTGGAGCCAGGAGGTCGGTGACAAACTGGCCTGGATGGTAGGCAAACAGGAAAGCAAGGTGGAACTGGTGCTCAACCCGCCCCAGATGGGCCGCATCGAGGTTTCCATCACCATGAACGGCGACCAGGCCAACGCCACCTTCGGCTCCGCCAATCCCGCCGTGCGGGAGGCCCTTGAAAGCGCGCTGCCCCGGCTGCGGGAAGTGCTGGCCGATGCGGGCGTGCGCCTCGATCAAGCACAGGTGGGGGGCGACAGCCGCGGCGATTCGCCGCAAAACCAAGAAAGACGCGATAATCCGGGCCACAACAATAAGGTTGTAAGCGGCGAATTCGTTCCCGGCCTGACGCCTGCGTCCTCCTCGTCCGGACAGTGGATACAAAGGGGCAACGGCATGGTGGATACATTCGCCTGATTGAAAAACACTCAGGCTGCGGAGGTTGATTGGCATGGCTGAAGCCACCGAACAAGAAGCACCCAAAAAGAAAAAGGGCAAGCTGCTGCTCTTCATCATCATCGGCGTCCTGGTTGTCGTTCTGGGCGGCGGTGCGGCGGCCTTTCTGTTGTTGAAGAAGGCCCCCGTCGAAGACGGCGAGGACGGCGAGACCACCCACGCCAAGGTCGACAAGAAAAAGGCCCACGACCAGGCGCCGCCGGCTTACGTCAAGCTGGATACGTTCACCAGCAACCTGGCCCCCGAGAATCCCGGCGATCAACAAGCTGCCCAGTACATCCAGGTGGTGGTGGAACTGAAGGTGGCGGATCCTCACGAGGGCGACGCCCTCAAACCCTATACGCCGGAAGTCCGCAATGCCATCCTGCGCCTGCTATCCAGCCGCAAGCCCTCGCAACTGGCCCCCACCGAAGGCAAGGACGCGTTGGCGACCGATATCCGCAATGCGGTGAACTCCATCATCAACCCGCCCAAGAAAGGCGAACCCGCACCGGAAGAGCCGGTGCAGGCGGTGCTTTTCAGCAGCTTCATCATCCAATAGCCAGGCGCCGCGATGAGCCAGGACTTTCTCTCCCAGGAAGAAGTTGACGCCCTGCTCAAGGGCGTCACCGGGGAAGAGGACGCCCCCGCTGCCGAAGAGGAAACGGGCGGTGTCAAGCCCTATGAGCTCGGCCGCCAGGAGCGCATCGTCCGCGGGCGCATGCCCACCCTGGAACTCATCAACGAACGTTTCGCCCGCTATCTGCGCATCGGCCTGTTCAACTACATGCACCGCAGCACGGAAATTTCCGTGGGGCCGATCCGGGTCCAGAAATACAGCGAGTTCGTACGCAACCTGGTGGTGCCCACCAATCTCAACCTGATCCAGCTCAAACCCCTGCGCGGCACCGGCCTGGTGGTGTTCGATCCCAGCCTGGTGTTCCTGGTGGTGGACAACATGTTCGGCGGCGACGGCCGCTTCCATACCCGGGTCGAAGGCCGCGATTTCACGCCCACCGAGCAGCGCATCATCCAGGGCATGCTCAATGTCGTGTTCAGCGAATACGAGAAAGCCTGGAAGCCGGTGTTCGAGGTCAAGTTCGAGTACATGCGCTCGGAAATGAACACCCAGTTCGCCAACATCGCCACCCCGTCCGAAATCGTGGTGGCGATCACCTTCACCATCGAGCTGTCGGGCAACTCCGCGGAAATGCACCTGTGCCTGCCCTACTCCATGGTGGAGCCGATCCGCGACGTGCTTTACAGCACCATGCACAGCGAACAGGCGGCCTCCGACAAGCGCTGGACCTCCATGCTGACCCAGCAATTGCAGACGGCGGATGTGGAACTGGTGGCCATGCTGGGAGGTTCCACCATCACCCTGCGCGACATCATCGGCATGAAGGTAGGCGACGTGGTGCCCATCACCGTGGGGGAAACCATCCAGGCCCAGGTGGACAACGTACCGGTGATGAATTGCACGTACGGTATCCGCAATGGCATGTATGCCCTGCGTATCGAACAGTTCACCGCCGCCAAGGATGCGGAATAAATTCAGGAGCAGGATATGAGCGAACCCGGACAAGAAGAGCAGATTTCCGAGGACGATTGGGCCGCCGCCATGGGCGAACAGGCGACGGCGGAAGCCGCCGCGGCCAGCCCGGCGGTGTTCGAGGAATTGGGCGGCGGCGCGGACAAGAATCCGGTGCCCCAGGATTTCGACATGATCCTCGACATCCCGGTGAACCTGGCCGTGGAGCTGGGGCGCACCCGCATCGCCATCCGCAACCTGCTGCAACTGGCCCACGGTTCGGTGGTGGAACTGGACGGTTTGGCCGGCGAACCCCTCAACGTGCTGGTGAACGGCACCCTGATCGCCCAGGGTGAAGTAGTCGTGGTCAATGACAAGTTCGGTATCCGCCTGACAGACATCATCACGCCCTCGGAGCGGATGAAAAAAATCAACCGCTGAGCCTCAGCAACGATTCGAACGGCCCCGGCAAATTCTGCCGGGGAATTGGGTTTACTTTTTGCTGTTGCTCCCGGGATCGTGCGACCGGCAGCGTTCTATCCTTGGCCCGATACCTTCCGGTACGGTCGTCCATGTCTCCACAGCCCCCATCCCATACCATTCCCTGTCCCGCGGTTGCCTGGCCGACGGGATTGCTAGCCCTCTTCGCTCCGGGGCTGGCCTTGGCCCAACAGGAACCGGCGGGCGCCAGCCCCGACCTGGGGGCCAGCCTGGCGCAATTGGGCGTCGGCTTCGCGCTGGTAGTGGCCCTGCTGTTCGGCTGCCTCTGGCTGCTCAAACGCATCACATCCCCCCAAGGACGCAGCACAGGACTGATGAAGGTCGTGTCCTCCCTGGCCATCGGCCCCCGCGAACGGGTGGTGCTGATGGAAGTCGGCGACCAGTGGTTGTTGGTGGGTGTCGGTCCCGGCCATATCAGCAAGCTGGGAGAAATACCGCGCCAGGCCTTGCCTGATTCCCCCGCAAACCCTGCGCCGGAATTTTCCGCCTGGCTGAAACGGGCCATGGAACATCGTCTCGGCAAGGCCGGGGACAAGGGGAATGCGGCCTCATGAAACGCATCTACGCCCTGCTGCCCCTGCTGCTGCTTGCCGTGCCGCATTTGGCCCTGGCCCAGACCATGCCGGCGCTGACCAGCACCCCGGCCGCAGGGGGCGGCACCCAGTGGTCCCTCTCCATCCAGACCCTGCTGCTGCTCACCAGCCTGACCTTCCTGCCGGCCATCCTGCTGATGATGACCAGCTTCACCCGCATCGTCATCGTTCTCTCCTTGCTGCGCCACGCCCTGGGCACCCAGACGGCACCCTCCAACCAGATTGTCGTCGGCCTGTCCCTATTCCTCACCTTCTTCGTCATGTCGCCAGTGGCGGACAAGATCTATACGGACGCTTATCTGCCCCTGGCGGAAAACAAGATCAGCTTTCCCGAGGCCCTGGATCGCGGCGCCGTGCCCTTGCGCACCTTCATGATCAAGCAGACCCGGCAAACCGACTTGGCGCTGTTCACCAAGATCGCCAAGCAACCCAAACCCGCCACGGTGAACGATGTGCCGATGCGGGTGCTGATCCCGGCCTTCGTTACCTCGGAGCTGAAGACAGCCTTCCAGATCGGCTTCATCGTCTTCATTCCCTTCCTCATCATCGACATGGTGGTGGCCTCGGTGCTGATGTCCATGGGCATGATGATGATGTCCCCGGTGATCGTGGCGCTGCCCTTCAAGCTGATGCTGTTCGTGCTGGTGGACGGATGGAATTTGTTGATCGCCTCTCTGGTCCAGAGCTTCGGGTGACCCCATGACTCCCACTACCGTCATCGACATCGGCCGCCACGCCGTGGAAATCACCCTGCTGATTTCCGCACCGCTGTTCATCGCTGCCCTGGTCACCGGCCTCATCATCAGCATCTTCCAGGCGGCTACCCAGATCAACGAATCCACCCTGTCCTTCGTGCCCAAGTTGATTGTGGTCTTCGTCACCCTTTTGCTGGCCGGCCCCTGGATGATCACGGTACTGACGGACTACATCCGCCGCCTCTACGAAGCCATTCCCAGCCTCATCGGCTAAAGCCCGGATATTCCACCAGACCGGCCCGTATACGTCGACATGCCGCAGCCAATGAGGAATGAGATGATTTCACCGGCCATCAGACTTGTGCCACCGGCCTTCGCGGTTGCTGGCGGCCGATACGCGGCGCCTTCACGCCACGATCCGGTGGAATATCCGGGCTAGCCATGATCAGCATCAGCTCCGCTCAGCTCAACGCCTGGATCGCGCTGTTCATATTCCCCTTGGCCCGCATCATGGCGCTGCTGGCCACGGCGCCCATTTTCAGCAACGCCACCCTGCCCCACCGCAGCCGCATCATCCTCGGTCTGGTGATCGCCTATGCCCTGGCGCCGGTGCTGCCGCCCATGCCCGCCGTACCGGCCGGGTCCTGGGTGGGCCTGGCCATCCTGGCGGAGCAGGTCCTGATCGGGCTCATCATGGGCATGACCCTGCGCATCATCTTCGCCGCCATCGACTTGGCGGGAGAACTGATCGGCCTCCAGATGGGCCTGTCCTTCGCGGTGTTCTACGATCCGCAAAGCAGCGGCCAGACGCCGGTGGTGACGGAATTCCTCACCCTCTTCGCGTCGCTGATCTTTTTGGCCATGGATGGGCACCTGATGTCCCTCGCCGCCCTGGCGGAAAGCTTCCAGATGTTGCCGGTCACCCTTGAACCGTTTTCCGTCAAGGGTATCGCCGCCTTGCTATCCAAGGCCGGCGCATTGTTTTCCGCAGGGATCATGCTGTCCCTGCCCCTGGTCGCAGCCCTGCTCATCGCCAACCTGGCGCTGGGGGTGCTCACCCGCATGGCGCCGACATTGAACTTGTTCGCCATCGGCTTTCCGGTGACCCTGGCGGCAGGCTTCCTGGTGCTGCTGCTGTCCCTGCCTTACATGGCCGCCGCCCTGGAACGATTCTATGGCGAGGGATTCAATGCCCTGGAAATCGTGCTGCGGGCCTCAATGCCAAAGCCCGGAAACCTGGGGCCGCAATAGACAGAAGATCAACCGCCCGCCGGTTTCCCCTGGGGGGTGCCCGCCAGGCCGGTCAGCACGATCACGCCCTCTGAAGTGCGCTGCGAGCCGATGGCGTTGGATTCCAGGCCTTCGCTGTATTCCAATATCTTGAAATCCGAAAACCCCCCGGCATTGGCCAATTCCTTGGCCCGCCGGTTGAACACCACGCGCGCCTCGCCGGCGCCGCCGGCGTAATAGCGCTTCATCTTGAGGGACAGCATGTAGTGGTTGTCCGCGAACTTGGCTTCCCGGATTTGCCAATTGGGCGCCAGGGGATCCACCACGTAATAGGCGATGGCGCCCACACCGCCCCAGTACAAAAGTTTTTCCAGGCTTACGGTGTAGGTGGGTGTCAGGGCGATATTCGTGGCCGGCACGATGGCGCCGCCCTTGGGGTAGGTTCCCGCTGCATTGGTGGAGCTGGTGAGGCTTCCCAGACTTTCGCAACCGGCCAGCAGCGCGGCACCGAGCAGGAGGACGAGGCGCAGCTTCATATCAGAGATAGTTGAACAGGTTGAGATTGGATATTTTGGCAAAGGACTGCTGCGCCGCCTGCAATTCAGTCTGCTGCCGCATCAGGTCGGTAATGGCCTTGGAGTAATCCAGATCCTGAATACCGGACAAGGCCTGCTGGTATTGCAAGTCGAGATTGGAGCCGACGCTGTCCAGGCTGTCCAGTTCGTTCAGGGCCGAACCCACCGATGCCCGGGTCTTGCTCACATTATCCTGGGCCTGGCCCAGGTTGGTCAGGGCCTGGCCCGTCATATTGGTCAGATAGTTGTTGCCCGTGGTGCCGATGGGTTTCGGATCTTCCAGGGCGGTGACCAGATTGGCGATGGTGTCGAAAACGCTTTGCGTGGTGGACGGCTTGATGGTGAACACATCGCCGCTGGCGGGCGGGCCATCGATCTTCACGGAAAAGCCGAGGTCGGTCACCGTGGTGGGCGGCGATCCCGCCACCGGGATGTTGAGGCCAGAGAAGTTGATGGTGTCCCCGGGGCTGAATTTATGGGTGTAGGTCGTACCTGCCCCGCCGGCCACGGAAGTGCTGTTGGTGAACAGGGACTTCTCCGTGGTGACATCCACCAGATCGTAGTACATCTGGTTCGGCGTAGTGCTGGTGTCATTCCAGAACCGCACTTCCAGATTGCGGGAGTTGGCGGGATTGTTCCACTTGGACACATCCAGCACCTCTCCCGTGCCGACGATGGCGCTGCCGGTATTCACCGCGGCGGCGGTTTTATCCCCGGTCAGGAAATAGCCGTTGCCCAAGCCGTCGGTGCTTGCCTTGATGGTGAAGGCGTCGCCGGTCACCGGCGTACCGCTCACCGTCACCAGGGCGCCGAAATTGAAGGCGGCTTCAGCGGGAGACCCCTGCCCGCCGGCGCTGGCGATGTTGATGGCCTGGCCCGGTACATAGACGTGGTTGAAGGTATTGCCGGCGCCGCCGGCGGCGGAGGCATTGCCGTTGAAGAGGGAATGGCCGGTCGTCGCATCCACCAGATCGTAGAAGGTCGTTCCCGGCGCTGCGGTGACGCCAGCCGTGGCGGCAGGCGTGCCGAACAGGGTGGCCAGGCCGGTGTTGCCGCCCACGGCGGTGAGGTTCACGCTGGAGCCGAAACCCGCGGCGCTGGAAGTCACGACCAAGTGGTTGGATGCATCCAGGCTGACGGTGGCCCCCGCCGGCAGCACGCCCTGGATGGCCGTTACCAGGGAAGCGGCCGTGGTATAGGTGCCTGTGGGAACCGTCACGGTGGTGGCGGGATTGGCGCCATCGAGGGAAATATTGAACTGGTTGTTGGCGGCGGTGAGCGTCAGCGGCGTCGCGGGGGCGGGCGGTGTGGCGGCGGCGGGAATGGGAACGGCCGTTCCTACCGACTGTCCTTGGGTCGTGGTGCCGCCGACGGTATCCACCCAGAAACGCACTTCCAGATTGCCGCTGTTGGCGGACTGCTGCCAGGCGGCGGGGTTGTTCACCAAGCCCTTGTCGATGGTGGCGTCGGCGTGCCAGGCGGCCACCGTCTTGGGCGTCACGGCGATCTGGCCGTTCTGCGGCCGGGCGATGCTGAACACGTCGCCGGATGCGGGGACGCCGGTAAAGGTCATGGTGGCGCCGAAACCCGTTGCGCCGCTGCCGGTGGTGTAGGCGGCGTTGAACCCGGACAGGCTGATGGGAACGCCGCTGGCATAGGCATGGGTGAAGGTGTTGCCCGCGCCGCCGGCCGTGGAGGCCGAGTTGGAGAACAGGGAATTGCCGGTGGTGGTATCCACCAGGTCGTAGAACACGCTGCCGGGGGCGCTGGTGCTGCCCTGGGCATAGGAAGGCGTGCCCGCCAGGGCGGCATAGCCGGTGTTGCCGGACACGGCGCCCAGTTGGATGCTGGAGCCATTGCCTGCGGTGTTCGACGTGACGACCAATTGGTTGTTGCCATTCAGGCTCGCCGTCACCCCGGCTGGCAAAGCCCCTTGGATCGCGGTCAACAAGGCACCCGCCGAGTTGTAGGTGGCGGCGGGTATGGTCACGGTTTGCGCCGCACCGCCGTTCACCCGCAAGGTGAACTGGTCGTTGCTGCCGCCGGTGATGGTCAATCCCGGGCCGGCTGTCGCCGCCGCCAGATCCACGCTGCCGGCGCCGACGCCGTTGGTCACGACGCTGCCGCCGGCGGTGTCGGTCCAGAAGCGAGCCTCCAGGGCGCCGCTGTTCACCGGGTCGTTCCAGTCCGCCGCGGTGGTGACGGCAGCCGACGCCAGGCTGACGGCGACGGTATTCGCCGTCTTGGCCGTTTGCATCCCGGTCTGGAACGTGCCGTTGCCGTTGCGAATCTTCATGAAGATATCGTCACCGGGAGCGCTGATGCCCAATTGCCGGGACGAGGACACTTGCAATTGGCGGATGCCGCTGTCGCCGCCGTACAGCACGCCGTTCTCGACGCTACCGCCGAAGGGACGGCTGCTGTCCTGGAAACCCGCGAACAGGTAGCGGCCCGAACCGTCGGTGCTGTTGGCCAGGCCCACCAGTTCGGAGAAGCGGGCGCGCAGCTCGGTGGCGATACTCTTCTTGTCCAAATCCGAAAGCGCCGCATCCCCGGCCTGGACCGCCAGTTCCTTGACCCGGGTCAGTAGGTCGGTCACCGACCCCAACTGGTTATCCACCAGTCCCAGGGCGCTCTTGGCATCAGTACGGGTAGACGCCTGGCTGCTGTTGATGTTCTGGGCCTGGCTCAAATCCAGCGCCCGGGCGGCACCGACCGGATCATCCGAGGGCGTGAGGATGCGACGCCCACTGGAGAGCTGCTGCTGGGTACGCAGCAAGTCGGAGGTACGGTTCTGGATGCCCCCCGACCCGGCGTTAAAAATCATCCCTGTACTGACGCGCATGATGTGGTGCTCCTAGATGTCGACTCAGTGACCCAAACTGGTCAGCAGGTCGAACAGCTTGCTGGATATATCGACAATCTTGGCCGAGGCTTGATAGGCCTGCTGATAGCGGATCAGGTTGGCTGCCTCCTCGTCCAGGTTCACCCCGGAGAGCGATTGCACGGCGGTTTCCCCCTGGGTGACGAGATTTTCCTGGGCGGTTTGGGTAACAGACAGTTCCCGGGCCTTGTTGCCCACCTGGCTGACGATCTGCGAATAAGCCGACTGGTAGCTGGCCGTCCCCCCCAGCAGGGTATTGGCGGTTTGCAAGCCGCCCATCGCCAGCAGGTTGCGGTTATCACCCGAGGCCGAAGGATTGGGGCTCACGGTGAAGGTATCGCCATCCACGGGGGCGCCACCGATCTGGAAGCTGAGCCCGTTGAAGGACACCGTCGCCCCCGCTGTGTAGGGCACGTAGTCGGCGCCGGCCACGGTGGGATCCATGGGGTAGGTCTTCATGCTGCCGTCGGCCTGGGTCACGGTGACCGTGGTACCCACCGGGAATCCGGTCAAGCGGTCCGGCAAGCCGCTGGCAGCGCTGCCCTGCTTGAAGGTGAGGGGAATATCCGCTGTCGGTAGGCTGGAAGGTGTCTTGACGAAAAAAGACAGGGGCGTGATCTGCTGGTTGTTGGCCAATTGCCCGCTGACCCGCACAGTCACCCCGTTGTAATTCACGGCGACGCCAGTAGTGGGCAGGGTCACGGGGGGTTGCGGCACCTGGGTCGTGCCGTTGACGATCACCACACTCGCCAATACGTTGGGCGGCGTGGCGAGATCGGTCAGCGTCACCGTAGCGCCGGCGGGGAAGCCGCTCAGGGTCTGGGTGGCGGCACTGTAGGTCAGGGTATTGGCGGCGGAAGCGTTACCCGGGCTGTATTCCGCCTTGACCATGGGGTTGGTGCTGTTCCCGGTAATGACCTGGTTCGGGCCGACGACGAAGGTATCCCCATTGGCGGGCGTATTGGCGATCTGGAAACTGGTGCCCTGAACGCTGATGATCGCCCCGGCCTGGAAAGGGATGCGCTGGGTGGCGCTGCTCACGTCGAACACAGTGCTGCCCACCTGCACCCGGGCGCCGATGGGGAAGCCCACCAGGGCATTGGCGGCGGCATCGTAGGTGAGTTTGAAATTGGCGGTCAGCCCGATGGTGCTGCTGTCCACGCTGCCGGTGCTGATGGTTCCCGTGCCGCTGTTGGCGGAACCCACCGAGGTGCGGATAGGGACCGCGGCGGCAATGTTGTTCACATCGTTGATGGCCACGGCCATTTGTTTGGCGGCATCCCGGGTGGGACGAATCAGGAAGCTGTCGCCAGGATTGGCCGCCCCATTGATGTTGAGGGTGAACCCCTGGGGTCCCGCCGCCACCATCAAGGATTGCAAGGCCTGGGCCTGGGTGCCGCCCGAGGCGGTCCAGGTCACGTTGTCGGACAACCGGGTCAGGGTCACGCCGCCATTGGTGAAGGTGAGACGGTAATCGCTATCGGTCAGGGATTGCAGATTCGACGCGGAGGAATCCAGTATCGCATTGCCGGTGTTGGTGCCATAGGTGGAAATCCGTTTGCCTGCGGTATTCGCCGGCTGGACCAGGAAAGTATCCCCCACCGACGGCTGGCCGGAGGTGAGGGAAATCTTGACGCCGTCCAGGGTCTGGGGCAATTGGGAAAAGGTGCCCAGATTGGTGTTGTCGGACAGGCGCGTCACGGAGTAGCCGCTGCTGCCGTACACGACCTTGTAGTCGCTGACGGTAATGTTGGCCGAAATCGCGCCGGTGCCCGTATTGGTGGCGGCGCCGACCACCGTGGACGTCACCGGCTTGAAGAAATCCCCGCCCATGGCCCCGGTCAGATCCTCCCCCAGGTGATGCTGGGCATTGAAGGTGGTGGCGAACGTCAGGGCGATACGGCCCAGGGCATTCTGGGCGCTGTTCAGGGTTTCGCTACGGAACTGGAGCAGGCCGCTGAGATTGCCGCCGGCAATCAGGCTCTCGGGCAGTTGGATGGTTTGTCCGCTGGGGGAGGTCAGGGCGATACCCAATTCGCTCATGTCTTCCGGCGACGGTACCGCCTTGAGCTGGTAGGTTTGCGAGCCGGCTACCAGGGGCTGGCCGTTGCCGAAGAAAACGCTGTAGGTGCCGTCCGACTCCAGTTGTGTGCTGATGCGCACTTCCTTGTTGAGCTGGCTGAGCAGGTTGTCCCGTTGGTCGAGCAGGTCGTTGGCAGGCTGGCTGTCGCCGGCGGCCTGGGCCAGGACGATGCGCTGGTTGATGTCCGCCACCTGCTTGACCAGGGAATTGATGGTGCCGACTTCGGTGGTGATCTGGGTATTGACCCCTTCGCGCAAGCCGCTGAGCTGCTGGTCCAGGGACTGGAACCGGGCCACCAGGGCCTGGGCCGAGGACAGTACGGCTTGGCGCGCAGGCACCGAAGAAGGCGTGGAACCCAGGGTCTGCAAGGACGAGAAGAAGCTGTCCATACCCGGGCTGAGGCCGGCGGAAGCATCGGCCAACAGGTTGTCGATCTGGCTGATCTGGTCGGAATAGGTCTGCAACTGGGCGACGTTGGTCTGGGCCGTCAGCACCTGGTTGTTGAGGAAGGAACTGTAAATCCGTTTGACGGTATCGACGTTCGTCCCGCTGCCGAGAAAGCCGCTCCCGGAAAAGAAGGGCGTGTTGGTGGTCTGGACGATGGTCTGCCGGTTGTAGCCCGGCGTGGACGCGTTGGAAATATTGTGGCTGGCCGTCTGGATGCCCACTTGCGCGGCATTCAATCCCGATACGGCAATATTGAGAACGCTGGATCCCATGTCTGTTTCCCTGGCCGGTTCAACGGCAACAATTGCCGGAAGTTAAGGTCATGCCTTGCTTCAGCAACTGGCATGCCATAGCCGGGAATAAAAGGGAAAAATCCGCTTAATCCGTCACAGGTGGACGGGGAGTGACAACGCTATTCCGGATCAGCCCTGCAACGAGGCGCGTAATGTCGTGCCGCCGATGATGCGCTCCAGCTTGGCGGCATAGGACGGGTCCGTGGCGTAGCCCGCCTGCTGCAAACCCCGGGCGAAGGTGCCGCCGTCCCGGGCGCCCAGCACCCCCGCATAGCGCGGGTTGCCCGCCAACAGCCGGGCGTAATCCTGGAAGGACTCGGCGTAGGAGTTGTAGGCACGGAAGCGATCCACCTGCCGTTGCGGCTGGCCGTCCACGTATTCGGTGGTGGCAGCCTCCACCGCGGCGCCCGACCAACTGCGTCCGGCCTTGACGCCAAATAGGTTGTAGCTGGGCCGCCCGTCGCCATGGCGCGGCTCGGCGCGGCCCCAACCGGTTTCCAGGGCGGCGTGGGCCACCAGGAATTGGGCCGGGATGCCTGTACTGCGGCTGGCCTCCTGGGCATGGGGCCAGACCCGGGCGACGAATTCCTTCGCCCCCGCAGGCAGATCGCCGCTGCCGGAACCGCCGTTGTAGTCGTTCAGGGACGTGGGCGCCAAAGGTGAAGTTTGATCCAGGGGCCAGGCGCCACTGCCTTTCTCTAGGGGGATACCCTTGAGGATGGGATTGAGCAGCGGTGCGGACTCGGGTGCCTTAGGGTCCAAGGTCGTCATTCGCGACAATTGCTTTTCAATCAGGGCGGCAAGGCCGGTACCGTTGCCCTTGCTGGACATCACCTGGGCCAATTGCTGATCCAGCAACGACTCGTACATGCGGGTCTGGTCGCTGTCCATGAGCTCATCCTTGGGCGTCGCGTCCCGCATGGACTTGAGCACCATCTGCAGGAACATGGCCTCAAACTGGCGGGCAGCGGATTTCAGCGCCTGGGGATCGTTGCTCTTGGAAAGACGCTTGATGTCCGCCAGGCCGCGCTGGTCGAAAATATTGGCGTCGACAGGAACGGTCATAGCCGCAAGGGTGTCACCAAAAGCCGCGGGGCGATCCCCGGATAAAACGGCAAAAATCAGCCGTCAGATAATTTCCAGTTCGGCCCGCAGGGCGCCCGCCGCCTTCATGGCCTGGAGGATCGCGATCAGATCCTGGGGATTGGCGCCCAGGGCATTCAGGGCCTTGACCACCTCCGCCAGGTTGACCCCGGGCTTGACGTTCATCAGGGCGCCACCTTCCTGCTTGATGCTGATATCGGCATTGGTGACGGCGGCGGTCTGCCCGCCGGACAGGGCGCCGGGCTGGCTGACGCTGTTATCCGCATTCACCGACACCGACAGATTGCCGTGGGCCACGGCGCAACGGTCCAGGGTCACCGCCTGGTTCATGACGATGGAACCGGAGCGGGAATTCACGATCACCTTGGCAACCCCCTGGGCGGCCTGGAGTTCGATGTTTTCCATGCGGCCGATGAAGCTCACCCTGTCGTCGGCATTGGTCGGCGCCCGCACCCGTATCTGGCGACCGTCGGCAGCCGAGGCAGCGCCGGGCATGATGCGGTTGATGGCTTCCACCATGCGCTGGGCGGTGCCGAAATCGGTGGTGTTCAAATCCAGGTAGACGAATTCGCCTTGCCCCAAGGGAGTGGCGACTTCCCGTTCCACCGTGGCGCCGCCGGAGACGCGGCCGACGGAAAGGTGGTTGATGGTGACCTTGGAGCCGCCGCCGGAAGCCCCGGCGCCGTTCACCACGACATTGCCCTGGGCCATGGCGTAGATCTGGCCGTCGGCGCCCTTCAGGGGCGTCAACACCAGCGTGCCGCCCTTGAGGCTTTTGGCATTGCCGATGGAAGATACGGTGATGTCGATCTGCTGCCCGCTGCGGGCGAAGGGCGGCAGGTTGGCGGTGACCATCACCGCGGCGACATTCTTCAACTGGAGGCTGGTGCCCGGCGGCATGGTGACGCCAAGGTTGGACAGCATGTTCACGATGCTCTGCACGGTGAAGGGCGTCTGGGTAGTTTGGTCACCGCTGCCGTCCAGGCCCACGACCAAACCGTAACCCACCAATTGGTTGTTGCGCACCCCGGCGATGGACGCCAGATCCTTGACCCGTTCCGCCCGGGCAGCGTCCGCCACCAGCAGGCTAGCGAACAACCACATCAGGCCGATCAGGATTTTGTGGGTGAGGCTCATGACAGTTCCTTTGTCAAAACTCCGGCCGCAACGCGGCCGCTAACTCCGTCCCCCCCTCCCTCGGGGCGGGGGCCGGGGGGAAGGCAAACACCTTCAGCCAGAGCGCTTGCGCTCCAGGCTGGGTTGGTTTTTCCTGAATGCATCGATGGACCACGGGAAACCTCGTCGATCATCACAAGGGCAGGAAGCTCAGGAAAAACTTGCCCAGCCATCCCATCACCTGGGTGTCGTTGATGAAGCCGTTGGCCTTGTATTCGATGCGCGCATCCGCCACTTGGGTGGATTGAACCGTGTTCGCAGTGGTGATGGTGTTGGGGTTCACCACGCCGGAGAAGCGCACGAACTCTTCGCCCTCCTTGAGGCCGATCTGCTTTTCCCCCGAGACCAGCAGGTTGCCGTTGGGCAACACCTCGATCACCGTCACCGTGATGGTGGAGGTGAAGTCTGCCGTGGAGGAATTGGAACCCTTGCCGTCGAACTTGCTGGTGTCGTTGGCCGATACGCTCAGATTGGAAAGCCCCTTGAACGGAACACCGTCAAGGGTAGGCACGCCGGCATCCACGGTGTGGCTGCGGTTGGCGATATTCTCCGATTGCTTGGAAGCCTGGACTTTTTCCGCGATATTGATGGTGATGATGTCGCCCAGGAAGCGGGCGCGACGATCCTCAAACAAAGGGCGAGCACTGGCGGTGTTGTAGATAGAACCGTTGCTGCCGATCAAGGCTTCCCGCGGCTGGGGACGCATGGTCATGGGTTGGTGCACAGCGGTGGGAGGCACCGTGGCAACGCAGCCGCTGAGGGCTGCCATGGTGAAACCGAGGGAGATCAATTTGCGCATCATGACGTCACCCTCCTTTCAATCAAAGTTGAGTCAGGCGGGCCAGCATCTGGTCCGACGTGGAAATGGCCTTGGAATTCATTTCATAGGCACGCTGGGTTTGGATCATGCTCACCAACTCTTCCGCCACATTGACGTTGGAGGTTTCCACATAGGTCTGGTTGAGCAGGCCGGCGCCGTTGAGGCCCGGCGTGTTGGGCGTCGGCGTACCGGAGGAAGCCGTTTCCACGAACAGATTCTCCCCCACGCTCTGTAAGCCACCGTTATTCACGAACGTCGCCAATTGGATAGTGCCCAACTGGGTGGCTGCAGCGGTGCCAGGCTGGGTGATGGACACGATGCCGTCGCGGCTAACGGTAACGGTCAGCGCGTTGGAAGGAATGGTGATCGGCGGCGACAAGGGATAGCCGCTGGAGGTCACCACCTGCCCGGTGCTGTCCTTCTGGAAGGAACCGTCGCGGGTGTAGGCCAGGGTGCCATCGGGCATCTGGATCTGGAAGAAGCCTTGGCCGTTGATGGCCAAGTCAAGGGCATTGCCGGTCTGTTGCAGATTGCCCTGGGTGAAGATGTGCTCGGTGGACACGGGACGCACACCGGTGCCCAGCATCATGCCGGAGGGGATGGTGGTCTGCTGGGACGACAGGGCGCCGGGCTGGCGCATGGTCTGGTAGAGCAGATCCTCGAACACAGCCCGGGAGCGCTTGAAACCATTGGTGCTGACGTTGGCCAGGTTGTTGGAGATGACATCCAGATTGGTTTGCTGGGCATCCAGGCCGGTTTTGGCGATCCACAGGGAACGAATCATGATTCAGTCCTAACGGGCGTTGATTACTTGCGTGGCGGAACGGTCGTTCTGGTCCGCGGTGGAAATCATCTTCATCTGCATCTCGAACTGGCGGGCCAGGGAAATCATGCTCACCATCTGCTCCACCGGATTGACGTTGCTGTTCTCGATATATCCGTCAGCGACGGATACCTTGTCGTCCACCGGGGGAACGCTGCCGTCGTTGGTGCGAAACAGGCCGTCTTCCCCCCGTTTCAAGGTTTCTTCGGGCGGATTGACCAGCTTGATGCGGCCGATGGAGTTCACCGAATTCTGCGCACCGGTTTCCGGCACGATGGATACGGTGCCGTCCTTGCCGATGGCGATCTTGGAATCCGGCGGCACGGTAATCGGTCCGCCATCGCCCAACACCGGAATGCCACTACGGGTTTGCAACACGCCGTTGGCGCTGAGTTCCAGGCTGCCGTCCCGGGTATAGGCCTCGGAGCCATCGGGCATGGATAGGGAAATCCAGCCCTTGCTGGTCACGGCCACATCCAGGTTGCGCCCGGTTTGCAGCATGGGGCCTTGGGAAAAATCCGTATGGGTGCTGGCATCCACGGCAAAGGCGCGGGTCGGCAAAGCGGCGCCGATGCCGGGCTGGGTTTTGCTCAGGACTTGTACGGCCCGCAGGCGATGTTCTTCCGAGCGGTAACCGGTGGTGGTCACGTTCGCCAGATTGTGGGACACCGCCGCCTGGCGATTCAGGGTCTGGGAAGCCCCGGACATGGCGGTGTAGATCAGGCGATCCATTCAGCGGCTCCCTTTGTCTATGACGTTTAGCGCAGGTTCACCAAAGTCTGGAGCACTTGGTCCAGGGTTTTGATGGTCTGGGCATTAGCCTGGTAAGCCCGTTGCTGGGTGATCATGTTCACCAGTTCGGCGGTCAGGTCCACGTTGGACTCTTCCACCGCCGCGGCCTGGAGCACGCCCAGGCTGCCTTGCCCCGGCGTACCGGGAATCGGCTGGCCGGACTCGGCGGTTTCCGCCCACTGGTTGCCACCCAGGGATTGCAGTCCGTTGTTGTTGTTGAATTTCACCAACACCAACTGCCCCATGTTGCGGGATTTGCCGTTGGAATAACGGCCAAGGATGGTGCCGTCGGAGGACACTGAAATCGCCGAGAGCCGACCCGAGGTGAAACCATCCTGCAGGAGCTGGTTCACCCCGAACACCACGCCGTACTGGGTGGATCCGGTGAAATCCAGGGAGAAGGCCAGGGGGGAGGTCGCGCCGTTGTTTAGGGTATAGCTCTGGGTCAGCGGCATTGCCGTGGTCAACACGCCGGAGGTGTTGAACTGAAGCGCAATGGGGCCCGTTTGCCCGTTGCCGTCCAGGGTCGTGTAAGCCTGCCAACGATTACCCTCGGACGTCTTGACGAAATAGATGTTGAGGTTGTGGGGGTTGCCCAGGGAGTCGTACACCGTCTGGGACGTGGACGAGGTGTAGCTCAAGGTATTGGTGGGGCTGAAATTGTCGCCACCGCTGGTATAGGTCGGGCCCGTACCAGCGGTAACCACCGGGGTTGCGCCAAGCAAGGCGGTGGCGGCCGTACCGCCAGCCAAAGTGACGGATGATCCTGTACCGGCGCTACCGCTGGAGGTGATCACCAAGTTGCCGGTGCCGTTGGTGCCGACAGTGACGCTCTTGCCGGAAGTGCCCAGGGCGGTATTGATGGCAGTCTGAATAACACCGACCACCGGCGGCACGGCAGCGGGATTGCCTGCGAGTTGGGCAGCGGTGTAATTACCGGCAGGAATGGTGACATTGGCGGTCACGCCATCCACAACCACCTGGAAAGTGTCATTCACCCCCTGGGTAATGGTGGTGGCGGCCAGCACATTGGACCCTGTCAAGCTGGCGGCAGTGGAGGAGGTCGGCCCGGTGGCGCCGGCCACCACGGAAGGCGCGGCGCTGAACAGCGAAGCTGCCGCCGAACCGCCCAAGGTATTGACGCTGGAGGAAACGCCCGTGGAATTGGAAGTGATCTGGAGTTGATTACCGGCGGCCACGGAAACCGTCACCTGACCGGCCTGGGAGGCCGCGATCAAGGCGGTATTGATGGCATTCTGGATGCTGGTGGCCAAGGCCTGGATGGTGCCGTAGGTTTGGGTGCCCAAGCTGGCGGTGGTGACCGTCGCACCACCATCCACTTTCAAAGACAGCACATCGTTGGTTCCCGAGGTGATGGTCATCGGGAACGACAGGGAGGTACCGACACCGGTCAATGTGCCGTGGGTTGCGGAGCTCAGGATAGTCGGCACGGAGCTGCCGCCATTGAGCACCACGGACGATCCGGAACCCTGGCTGCCGACGGTGCCGACGCTATCGGACTGGATCTTCAGTTGCCCGGCAGTATCCACCGACACCGTCACGGCGGCGCCAGAACTACCCAGGGCGGAATTGATCAGGGACTGGACGGTGGTGGCCAGGTTGCCCTGGGTGTAGGCGCCAGGGGGAATGGTGATGTTGGCGGTAATACCGTCGACGGCGAGTTGCAGGATGTCGTTGACGCCGGTGGTGATGGTGGTCGTCCCCCCCAACACGAGGTTGCCGCTCAATGTCCCCGGGGTCAAGGCGGTAGGCGGTGTCGCCCGGGAATCCAGGTTGAACTGAATCTGGCTCGCGGTGGTGACTTGCGGGGCGATGTTGCTGTTGTTGACCTGGAGATCGACGATATTGCCGGGAACGATGTTGCCGGTGGCATCCGCCGTGTATCCCGTTACATGCAGCCCGCTGGCATTGACAATGAAGCCGTTCTTATCCAACTGGAACTGGCCGTTCCGGGTGTAGCTGATGATGCCGTTGTTGGACAGGCGGAACATACCCGCGCCGTTGATGGCCATGTCCAGGGGATTGCTGGTGGACGTGATATTGCCCTGGGTGAATTGCTGGGCCACCGTGGACAAGGAAGCGCCGATACCGATCTGGCTGCCGCCGCCGCCCGCCAAGGAGGAGGCGAAAACGTCGGCGAACTCCGCGTTGGCCGCCTTGAAACCCACAGTACCGGAGTTGGCCACGTTATTGCCGATGGCTTCAAGCGCTTTTGAGGAGGCGGCGAGACCGCTTAACCCTTGTTGAAAACCCATGATTCAGCCCCCTTAGAAAATCTGTTGTATTTCAGACAGCTTGAAAGATCCACGGCCATTGACATTCACCGTCAGGCCGTCGCTGCCGTTGGTCACGCTGGAAACAATGCCCAGGGTCAGCGCATTTGCGGTCACATTGCTTCCCCCCTGGGTCGCCTCGATGGAGAAGGTGTAGTTGCCGTCAGCCGCCGTAGCGCCCGAATCGGCCTTGCCGTCCCAGCTGAAGGAGTTGATGCCGGCCTTGCCCGCGCCCAGGCTCATGGTACGGATGGCGAGGCCGTTGGCGTCCTTGATGGTCAGCTTCACGTTGTCGGCGGCGCTGTTCAAGGTATAGCCGCCGACGGCTGCGCCGCTGGCCAAGGCCATTGTAGAACCGGGAACCAAGACGCCGTGGTTGACCATGGAAGCGGCCTGCATGGTTTGCGAACCGTTCATGGAGGCCAGCAGCGTCTGCATGGTGGTGTTCATCTTGTTGATGCCGTCCACCATGTTCAGCTGTGCGATCTGGGACGTCATCTGGGCGTTGTCCATGGGATTCAACGGGTCCTGATTCTGCAACTGGGTGGTGAGCAACTTGAGGAAGCGGCTTTGCGCATCGGCAGTGCTGGAAGTGCTGGTGGAGGTGCTCGTCCCGTTCAAGGATGTGAAGTCGAAGGCAGAGCTGGTATCGACGCTGGTAGTGGCCATGATGTATCTCCTCGAATCTTTCTTACTGGCCCAGGGCCAGCGTCTTCAGCATGAGCGACTTGGCCGAGCTCATGACTTCGGCATTGGTTTGGTAGGCCCGGGAGGCGGAGATCATGTTCACCATCTCCTCCACCACGTTCACATTGGGCATCGCCACATAGCCGTCGGCATTGGCCGCCGGATTGGTCGGTTCGTAAGTCATGCGCAGCGGTGCGGCACTGTCCACCACCTGGGTGACGCGCACGCCGGTGCCGCCTTCGTTGCCCATGGGCGTGGCCTGGAACACCACTTGTTTCGCCCGGTAGGGTTTGCCATCGGCCCCGGCGACACTGTCGGCGTTGGCCAGATTGCTGGCCACGGCATTGAGTCGGGCGGACTGGGCGGTCAGGGCGGAACCGGCGATGGAGAAGATATTGAACATGGCTTACCTCACTGCCCGACGATCGCTGTTTGCATGTCCTTGAATTGACCCCGCATGAAAGTCAGCAGGGCCTCCATTTGGACTGCGTTCTCGGTGAAAGCGCCCCGCTCCACGTCGATATTCACGGTGTTGCCGTCCACGGCGCCCTGGTACTCGGTGCGGTACTTGGCTTGGCTTTCGAAACGACCGGTGCCAGTGCCGGGAAGATGACCCGGGGCGGTGGTAGCCAAGGTGACGCCCTGATTACGGCCCGACAGTGCATTCGCGAAGGCCGACTTGAAATCCACGTCCTTGGCCTTGTAGTGCGGGGTATCGGCGTTGGCGATATTGGAAGCCAGCAGCTCCTGACGATAGGCGCGCAGGTTCAACGCAGTTTGCGTGGCGTTGAGTTCGCGATCCAGTCGATCGATCATGGCGTGGCCTAAAGAATTTCAGATAGCTGCCGAAATGCAGAAACCATGCCACCAAACCAGACCGCATGGTTAAGCCAAACCACCCCGGCAGCTATGCCACCAACCCCGCCAACTGCCACCGCTGTTGCCGTTCCCAGGCGGCCATCGGCAAAAGTTGCCGGTGCCTCCTTCCCGGCAAACCCAGGATTTCCTCGGTGTTCGGACCATCAACCCGCTCATGACTGTGTTTAGATACGGGCATGCGCATGAAGACCTTGCTTTGGGCTGCGCTGTCCTTCGTGGCAGTCGCTGCCTTCGCCTACCAGGATCCCCTGCCTGTCAAACAGGCGGTGGAAGATTATCTGCGCATCCAAACCCGCGGCATGTCGGGCAAGACGAGCTACTCGGTGGGGAGCATCGATCCGACCAATCAGTTGCCCCCCTGCGCAGCCTTCCAGGTTCGCCAGGAAAACGGGGCCCGGCTCTGGGGGAGAACCACCGTTACCGTGCAATGCCAGGCCGGCGCCAATTGGTCGCTCTTCGTCCCGGTACAGATCAAGGTACAGGGCCATTACTTGGTCGCCAGAAAAAACCTGGGCAGCGGACAAACCCTTGCCGAAGGCGACGTGGACGTTCGCCAGGGCGATCTCACCGAATTCCCCGCTAATTTGCTGGAAGCGCCGGAGCAAACCTATGGCAAGACGCTGGGGGTATCCCTTGCGGCCGGTCAGCCCATACGCAGCGACGCCCTCCGTCTCCCCCTGGTCATCCAGCAAGGGCAGCGGGTAGCGGTGGTGGGAAAAGGTAGCGGGTTCGAAGTATCCAGCGAAGGCCAGGCCCTGAATGCCGCGACGGAAGGTCAAGTCGTGCGGGTCAGATTAGCCAATGGGCAAATCATCAATGGATTGGCGAAACCCGGCGGATTTGTTGAAATAAGCTACTGATTCAACGTAAAATCAGACGCATATTCCAAACAGATGCGTCGCTAAAGTTTTACGGAATGCAGCCGTTAATCTGTTCAGAACGCCCTGAGTGGAAAGGAAACCTTCGTGAAAATCACCAATTCGACACCCAATCCGGGCCTGCAAGGCGCAGGAACGGTCCAGCCCAGGACCGCTCCCGCTCAGCCGACCTCCGGCAGCGTGGCGGAGGTCCAGGTTTCCACATCCACACCGGGCATCCAGGAATTGCAGCACGCCCTGGCCAATGCGCCCGTGGTGAATACCGACCGGGTCAAGGAAATCAAGCAAGCCATTGCCGAGGGACGTTTCCGTGTCGATCCGGAGAAAATCGCCGATGGCTTGATCGACAACGTCAAACAGATGTTGCGTGACCGCCGCCAGGCCTGATACCGAAACGAGTGGCTCAGTGACCGTAGCCAACCCCCTCGCTTTGCTCGTCAAAGCTTTGGATGAGGAAAAGCAGGTACTGCTGAAGTTTGTGGCGATCCTCGAAGAAGAACAAAAAATTCTGATCCAGGGCGGCAAAGATGAGTTACCGCCGATCACCAAGACAAAAACCCAACTGACTGACTCGCTCACAAGCGCGGGGGAGAGCCGCGCTGCCGCCTTTGCAGCGGCTGGTGTCCCGGTGGATAAGGAAGGGTTTTCCACTTGGTTGCAAAAAGCCCCGGTCAAGTTCCGCGAACAATGGGCGGCTTTCATCGCACTGGCCGGTACGGCAAAAAACCTGAATGATATCAATGGCCGCTTGGTGGCGGAGCGCCTGAGCAACAACCAGCAGGCGATCCAAGTGCTGATGGCGGCGGCCAATCGCCCTGCCACTTATGGTCCCGACGGCCAAACCAACGCCCTCGGCAGCGGCCGGACGCTGGGCAGCGCCTAGTCCTCAAGTAACCGCCCAGTCCCGGGTTCCCAAACCCAATTCACGCCAAGCCCTTGTCACCCCGGAAACCCCGGGCGCGGGACCCATTTGCCCCGGGGCCTACTGGCCCACGTTCACCTCTACCGGATTATCCGGATTCTGGGATTCAATCGTGATGGCGACACGGCGATTGCGCTGGCGTCCATCGGGGGTCGCGTTGTCCGCCACCGGACGCTGGTCGGCATAACCCGTGGCCGTCAGGCGGCGCGGATCGACGCCGTTATCGATGAACAACCGTACCACGCTGGAGGCCCGTACGCCGGAAAGCTCCCAGTTCGAGGGGAACTGGGGCGTACTGATGGGGGTATTGTCGGTATGCCCCTCCACTGTGATGGGGAAGGTGGACGGCGCAATGATCTGGGCGACTGCCGTCAGCGCCTTGACCGCCACCAGATCAAGGCGGGCATCCCCCGGTGCGAATAGCACGCTGGCGTTGATTTCCACCGTGATGCCCCGCGCGCCCTCCGTGACCCTCACTTTGCCTTCCTGAACCAGGGGGGCCAAGGCGGTGTTGATTTCCTTGGCCATGGTGCGCACTTTTTCCCGATTCACGCGGGTGGTCTCGTCGGTCTTTAGCCCTGGCTGCTGGCGCCGCAACGGAATCGCCAAGGGCATCGGCGCATCAGGATTGATGGCGACCTGGGCGCCGCCCGTGGTGCCGGGGATACTGCGGAAGGCCGAATTGATGGCGTCGGACAAGACCCGGTATTTCCCCTCGTTCACCGATGAGATGGCGTACATCACCACGAAAAAGGCGAACAGCAGGGTAATGAAGTCGGCATAGGACACCAGCCAACGTTCGTGGTTCTCGTGTTCTTCCTCTTGTTTGCGCCGGGCCATGGTCGGTCAGACGATATAACCTTGCAAACGGCTTTCGATAATGCGGGGATTGTCGCCGTTGGCGATGCCCACCAGGCCGTCCACATACATTTCCTTGATGGCGACCGTCCGGGCGATATTCGACATCAGCTTCTTCGCCATGGGCAGGAAGATCAGGTTGGCGGCACCGACACCGTAGATGGTAGCAACGAAAGCCACGGCGATGCCGGCGCCCAGCTTGGACGGATCGGACAGGTTTTCCATGACATGGATCAGGCCCATCACGGCCCCCAGGATGCCGATGGTAGGCGAGTAGCCGCCGGCCGATTCCCATATCTTGGCCGCCTGCTTCATTTCAGACTCATAGGTGGAAATTTCCACTTCCATGACTTCGCGCAGGCGCTCCGGTTCAGCGCCATCTACCAGGAGCTGGAGCCCCTTGCTCAAGAAAGGGTCGTCCAGGCTTTCCGTCTGCGCCTCCAGGGAAAGCAAGCCCTCCTTGCGGGCCAGGTGGCTCCAGTGGGCCAATTGCTCAATCAGGCCAAGGGGATCCAGTATCGGCGGACGGAACACCCAGGATGCCATTTTCATGCCCTTCTGCACGGTGCGCAGGGGACTTTGCAACAGCACGGCCCCCAGGGTACCGCCGATGACGATGAGGAATGCGGTAGGCTGAACCAGGGAATCCACATGCCCGCCTTCCAGCAACTGGCCGCCGATAATGGCAACCACGCTGAGCACCAGGCCGAATATGCTGACGAGATCCATAGGCTCCTTTCCTTAGGCGGCTTTGGGCTTGCGCCCGCGCCGGGCTTTTGCCAGGGGCTTGTCCTGCTGCCCACCCACGCCGACGATGGTGGCCCGCAAGCGGGCGACAGCCTGACTGTGCAACTGACAGACGCGGGATTCGGTAACACCCATCACTTCACCAATTTCCCGCAGGTTCAGGTCCTGCTCGTAGTAAAGCGCCATCATCAACTTCTCGCGTTCGGGCAAGGCCGCGATGGCTTGCACCAGCGCCGCCTTCATCCCCGCATCTTCCAATACCGCCAGGGGGTCCGGATTGGCGCTGGACAGGCTGCGATCCAGGTAGTCGTCCCCGTCCTCGCCGGAAAGGTCTTCCAGGTAAACCAGTTGGTGGCCCCGGGCCTCCAGCAACAATTTCTGGTATTCGTCCAGGCTCATGCCCAGGCAGGAAGACAGCTCGGTTTCCGAAGGCTGCCGTCCGTGTTCGTGCTCGAGCTTCTGGATCGCCGCCTCGACCCGGCGCATCTCCCGTCGCACGCCCCGCGGCAGCCAATCGTTTTCCCGCAGGCCATCGAGCATGGCGCCTCGAATCCGCTGCACGGCATAGGTTTCGAATTGGGCACCCAAGCCTTCTTCATAACGGCCCATGGCATCCAACAGCCCCAGCATGCCGTTCTGGATCAGGTCGTCCACCTGCACACTGGCCGGCAGCTTCGCCATCAGATGGAAGGCGATGCGTTTCACCAGGGGGGCATATTGAGTTACGAGCTGACTGCGGTCCAGCGCGCCTTGGGCGGTATACATCAATCAGATGGTTGAGCTGTGAGTACGGGGATTCCGCTTGACTATACCACCGATTCAAACAGTCCCGAGGCGCCGAAAAGCGCCCGCAGCGCGACCACATTGCTTCGTCCCCCGGGGCCTGTTTTGGCGCCGGGCAAACGGGACAGCAACCCTTGCACCAAATCGTCCACCTGACTGGAAGACAGGGTGGCGAGATGGGACAACTCCACAGACAGATGCTTGCGGGCGGTGGACCTCAGGTTATCCAGCGCGGTACGAACGTCCTCGGCGTTTGGGGCCGGGTCCACCAGGACGACTTGAAAGTCATTGCGCCCTGCGAACAGATGTTGCCGTTTCAGCAAGGCATAAGTATCGGTGACGCTGCGACCACCGCTACCCAACACAACGGCGAGATGCAGGGCAGCGGCAGCCAATGGGGAAATATCCCCCTGACGACAAACGCCATCCACCAGGACGTAGCCGGCGTCGTTGCCCGCTTCCGCCAGACAGGCGGCCATGCGCTCGGCGATATCCACTTCGCCATGGGCGAACTCCCGCGCCGCCCGGGCAGCAGGAATCACGGTGATGCCCGGCGCCGCCTGGATACGGATGTCGGCCAGGGTGCAGTCGCCGACGAAGACATCGAAAAGGTCAAGGCGCGGCGTCTGCCCGGTGATGGCAGTCACGCTACCCGGCCCGGCATGTTCGTCCACGATCACCACCCGCCGTCCCTCGCTCGCCAGGGTGCTGGCGGTGCGGGCCAGGCGCATGGCCCAGGCGGCATCGCGACGGGCCTGGACGAAGGCCACGCTGCAGGCGCCACGGTTGCCGAACAGGCGGCGCAATCCGGCCGCTTGGTCGATCACGCCCAATTCAGCCAAGATGCGAACCCTTGACGCCCTTGGTCGGCATCACGCCGGGGCCGCCCTGCCGGGACAGGACCATGCCGACTTCGTTTTCCCGCAGGCGATGGGGGGACCCGGCAATCGGCTGCTTGAAGGCACGATGCAGCAGGTAGTTGCGATTGGGCAGATGCATGTCTTCCGGCACCCGCTGGCCATTGGCGAGATAGGTCAACAGCAGGCCATGGCGCACGATGGCATCCACTGCCGGGGCGAGGGCTACGGTCTCGTCGGTCTTGGTGATGATGCAACCCGCCAGATCCTCGCCGGCGTAGGCGCGGATCACATCGTCCAAGGTGTCGCCGCGGCTGCCGGCGTTGAGCAGCAGGAGTCGATTCACTTCCCCGGCCCGCATCAACATGGCGGCCTGCTCCGCCACCATGCGGTCGCGCTGGCTCATGCCGACAGTGTCGATCAACACCATGTGCTTGTCCTTGAGGTCGGCCAGCGTATGACGCAGGTCGTCGCCATCGCGCACCACATGCACCGGCACGCCGAGGATGCGACCATAGATGCGCAGTTGCTCATGGGCGCCGATACGGTAGCTGTCCGTGGTGAGCAGCGCCACCTTGTCGGCGCCGTAACGCACGACACAGCGGGCCGCCAGCTTGGCGGTGGTGGTGGTCTTGCCCACGCCGGTGGGGCCCACCAGGGCATAGACGCCGCCGCGATCGATCAGGTCGCCTTCGTTGCCCAAGGTGCGCAGGCGGCGATTCAGGGCGGCCATGAGGGATTTGCGCCCCTCTTCCAAGCCGATGTCCGCAGGCAACTCGGAGGTCATGCGCCGGGCCAACTGACCCGAGAAGCCGGCTTCCAGCATTTCCGACAACAACAGGGCGCGCACCGGTGCGCTCTTGGACATTTCGCCCCAGGCGAAGCCCGCCAACTGCTGTTCCAACATGCCCTTGATGGCCTGCATCTCCACCAGCAGCTCATTAACGCGGCCATCATTCCCCGGCTTCGCGGCAACGCGCTCCCCTTCTTCGAGGGAGGACTTGAGCGTAGCGGCCACCTGGGCAGGGCTGGGAATGGCATCCGCCGCTTGGCGCATCTTGGGCGGCAAGGGACGCAAGCCGGCGGCCCCGCCCGCTCCAGTCCCCTGGGCCTTGTCCTGGGCATTCCTGGCCGCTTCAACGGCGGGCTGCCAGGGCTTGAATGCCGGCTGCTTGCGGGCCTGGGCGGACAGACTGACCGTGTAGTCGTCCGCGCCCGCAGCCGCACCGGCCAGCGGCGCCGACGCAAAAGGGGACCGGGGCGGTGACGCCGGCCGGGGGGCGCCGTTGGCCACCGCCGCCGAGACCGCGGTATCCACATTGGCCTGGCGCGACAGCGCCTCCAGACTGTCGGCGGACATGGCGGTGATTTCCACGCCGCCTTCCACTGCTCGGTTGGAAACGACAATGGCATCAGGCCCCAGCTCTTCCTTCACCCGGCGCAGGCATTCCCGCGCGGTCTCGGCATAGAAGCGTTTGACTGTCATTTGTTGGCTCCAATAATCGTCGTCACCTTGATGGTGCGGGAATCAGGCACTTCGCCATTGGCGATGACCTTGAGTTGGGGAACTGCACGGCGCAGGAATCGGGACAGCAGCCAGCGCAGGGAACCCGGCACCAGCAGCACCGGGGGCAAGCCCAGGTCTTCCTGGCGTTGGGCGGAAGCCGCGGTTTCGCGCAGCAGGGTATCGGCCAGCCCCGGCTCGATGGCGCTGGCATCGCCGCCGGCACCCAGCGCCTGGGACAGGATGCGTTCCAGCCCCGGCTCCAGGGCCATGACCTGGAGCTCGCTGTTGCCCGGGAAAATCTGCTGCACGATGGCCCGGCCCAGGGCGATGCGTACCAGGGCGGTGAGTTCCATGGGGTCCTGGATGCGGGTAGTGTGTTCGGCCAGGGTTTCGACGATGGTGCGCATGTCGCGGATGGGCACCCCCTCCTCCAGCAGGTTCTGCAGCACCCGCTGCACCACGGAGAGGGACACCTGTTTCGGCACCAGGTCTTCCACCAGTTTGGGCGCGTCCTTGGCAATGTGGTCCAGCAGGGCCTGTGTTTCCTGCCGGCCCAGCAATTCGGCCGCATTGGACAGGATCAGATGGTTGAGATGGGTAGCCACCACCGTGCTCGGGTCCACCACGGTATAGCCCAACATGCCCGCCTGGTCCTTGAGATGGGGCTCGATCCAAACGGCGGGTAAATTGAAGGCCGGATCGCGGGTTTCCAGTCCGGAAAGGGGGCCGCTCACCCGTCCCGGATTGATGGCCAGGAACATGCCGCTGTGGGCTTCCCCGGAGCCTATCTCCACGCCCTTCATGGTGATGCGGTAGCCGATGGGCTTGAGTTCCAGGTTGTCGCGGATGTGCACCGGCGCGGCCAGGAACCCCACTTCCTGGGCGAACTTCTTGCGCAGGCCGCGAATGCGTTTCAACAAATCGCCATCCTGGGCCTGATCCACCAAGGGGATCAACCGATAACCCACCTCCAGGCCCAGCACGTCCACCGGCGCCACATCCGTCCAACTGGCTTCCAGGGATTCGGTCTTGGGTTCTTCTTTCTTTTCGGCTTCGGCTTCGGCGGCAGCGCTTTGCTCCGACTGTTCCTGCAACTTCCAATAGGCCAAGGCCCCCACCACCACGGCCAACAGCAGGAACACCAGATGGGGCATGCCGGGAATGATGCCGAGGATGCCGAGGATGGCGGCGGTGAGCACCAGCACCGCCGGATTGCCGAAGATCTGGCCGATGAATTGTTGGCCGATATCGGTGTCGTCGTCGCCCACCCGGGTCACCACCAAACCCGCGGCGGTGGAAATGATCAGCGCCGGCAACTGGGCCACCAAACCGTCGCCAATGGTGAGCAAGGTGTAGGTCTTCGCCGCCAGGGCGGCATCCATATCGTGCTGGATGACGCCGACAATGAGGCCGCCGATGACGTTGATGAACAGGATCAGGATGCCGGCCACGGCATCGCCACGGACGAATTTCGATGCACCGTCCATGGAACCGTAGAAGTCGGCCTCGGCCGCCACTTCCTTGCGTCGCTTGCGCGCGTCATCCTCGCCGATGAGGCCGGCGTTGAGATCGGCGTCGATGGCCATCTGCTTGCCGGGCATGGCATCCAGGGTGAAGCGGGCGCCCACTTCAGCGATCCGCCCGGCGCCCTTGGTAATGACCACGAAATTGATCACCGTGAGGATGATGAACACCACGATGCCCACGGTGTAGTTGCCCCCCACCAGGAAGTGGCCGAAGGCTTCGATCACTTTGCCCGCGGCGTCTGGGCCGGTATGGCCCTGGAGCAGGACGATACGGGTAGAGGCGACGTTGAGGGACAGACGCAGCAAGGTCGTCACCAGCAGCACGGTGGGGAACACGGAGAAATCCAGGGGCCTGACCGTGTACATCGCCACCAGCAGCACCATCACCGACAGGGCGATATTGAAGGTGAAGAACAAGTCCAAGGCGAAGGACGGCAGGGGCAACACCATCATGGACAACACCATGATGATCAAGGCCGGCGCCGCCAGGGCCTTCAGGTTGGCTTTGCCGAATATCTGGTTGAAGGCGAGGACCAGGGTCTGGTTCATGCGTCAGCCACTCCCGGGTCCAGATCGGCGGGTACCGACAGCGCCTTGGGCATGACAGGAGCGATCAAGGTGCGGCCACCATCGGCGATGAACTGGTTGAGCTGGTACACATAGGCCATCACTTCCGCCACGGCGGTGTAAAGGGCCGAAGGAATCTGGTCGCCGATTTCGGTGTGGCGATACAGCGCCCGGGCCAAGGGAGGCGCTTCCAGCACCGGCACATTGGCTTCCGCGGCCAACTCGCGGATTTTCAGCGCCACGGCGTTCACGCCCTTGGCCACGACTACCGGCGCGCCCATGGCGCCGCTGTCGTATTTCAAGGCCACGGAGAAGTGGGTCGGGTTGGTCACCACCACGTCGGCCTTGGGTACTTCGGCCATCATCCGGTTGCGGGCCATCTCCCGCTGCTGGGCGCGGATCTTGGCCTTGAGGTGGGGATCGCCTTCCTGCTCCTTGTGCTCCTGCTTCAGCTCTTCCTTGGTCATGCGCAGCCGAGAATAGTATTGCCAGAGCTGGAAGGGCACATCCAGGGCGACGATCAATGCCACCCCCACCAACAACACCATGCCGGCCTTGAACAGGATGTGGAAAAAGGAATTGATACCTTCGTCCACCGGCTGGCCCAGGAGGGAAAACAGACTCTCGCCATCGTGACGGATCATCCACCACACCACGCCGCCGATAAGCAGGGACTTGAGGATGGCCTTCACCAGTTCGCCCAAGCCGTGCATGGAAACCACCCGCTTCATGCCCGACACCGGATCGATACGGCTGAAATTCAGGGCCAGGGCCTTGGGGGAGAACACCAGGCCGCCGATCATGGCCGGTGCCAGAATCGCCCCGACGATGGAAAGCAGAAAAATCGGCGCCGCCAGCAAGAGGGCTTCGCCACTCAAGGTCACCACGCTGAGCTGCATGGCCTTGCTGCTGAAAGCGGCCTCCCGGTCGAAGGTCAAGCCGTGGCGCATGATGGTTTCGGCGTGCTTGCCTATCCAGTCGGACATGGTCCACATGCCGCCCACGGTAGCCAGCAGGACCATGAACGCCAGCAGCTCGCGGGACTGGGGGACCTGTCCCTCCTCGCGAGCTTGCTCCAGCCGTCGACTTGACGCTGGTTCCGTACGTTCGAGATCGCTGTCTTCAGCCATAGACCCACTTTTCCATGCCGGCAATTATTGCCGCCGGGGTCCGCCGTTAACCTGAGGAATAGCCTCCGTTACCCGGGTCTATTCAAGCCGTTAACAATTGATGGAAAAAGAAAAGGCCCGCACAAGCGGGCCTTGGTGGCTGCATGCGGGACAACATCAATTGCGGTGGCGTCGCTCCATGCGGGGATGATCCACCTTGCCATCGTGATTGAAGTCGTGCTGGCGATCGTGTTTTTCCCGGCGAATCGCCCGGCTCTCGCGGTTTTCCATGTGTTCCATGCGCATCCGTTCCCGCGGGGTGACCTTGCCGTCCGCCTTCATGCGGTCTTCGGCCCGGTCCATATGGGCTTCGCCCTTTTCCAGGCGATTGGCTTCCCGGGGCGTCAGGGCGCCGGAACGCTCGCCCTGGTCGATGCGGCGTTGCTGGTTGGCTTCACGGGCGTCAATGTTGGGCGTATTGGTGGATTGGGCGAATACGGGCAGGGCCAGTGCGGAAACGGCAAGGGCCAGCGTCAGTCGGGCGTGCAGTGTCTTCATGATGATCTCCTTGGCGGATGACATGGGCGATTCCCATGGCGCTATTAAGGCACAAGCGCACAGCCCCCGACATCGCGCTGTGTAAGGGGCCGTAAGCCGGCGGCGACTTATTTACCGGACATTTACAGAACCGCCGACAGCGCCACCGTTGGCCTGCCGCATGGCATTGTCCAGTACCTCCTTGGCCGGTTTTTCATCCCGCCATAAAGCATCGGTTTCCTCGGTAAGAATGGTGCGCAGACGCTCCAGGCTGCCGCCGCTCTTGACCCGGGCCACTTTGGGATCGGACAAGCGCCGGGCAGCGGCATCCAGCAAGTCGGCGGGGCCACCTGACTCCTTGAGGGCCGCCACCGCCTGCGCCGTCATGGGCAGATAGCCCGTGGCGCGTACCCAGTCCCGCTGATTTTCAGGGCGCATCAGGAAGGCGACGAACTGGGCCATGGCCTGGTACTCGGCCTTTTTGTAGCCCGCCAGGAACCACAGTCCGGCGCCGTCGGGCACCACATTGCGCGGCGTCACGCCATAGACGTCATCGTAATAGGGCATGGCGGAAACCCCCACCGGCAGATGGCAGGCGACCGCTTCGGCATAGAGGCTGGATTCGCTGGTCAGCATGCCGCATTCGCCATTCAAGAAATGCTGATCGCCTTCGGCGCGGGGACCGTAGTAACGAAAGTAGAGACTCTTGTGCCAGCTCTCCAGCAAGGCCAGATGCTTGACGTTGATCAGGCTGTTGAGGACCACGCGATTGGGGCGCTGGATCATGGGCTCGTTATGCTGGGCGGACACATTCTCTAATTGCGTCCAAGTGAACCGGGAGGTGGTAAACGGGCAATGGCTGTTGTTATCGAACAACTTGCCGGCGGCGTTCTGTACCTCCCACCAGGTCTTGGGCGGTTTTTCCGGATCAAGGCCGGCCTTGCGGAACAACTCCTTGTTCCAGAACAGCACCGGCAACGAAAGACCGATGGGCAGGGCCTGTAGCCGTCCGGCGCTGTCGTCCACCGCATCGGCCACCAAGGGATAGAACTGCTTGGCATCCAGCTTGACGCCTCCGTCCGCCATCACCTGGTACAGGGGTCGGAAACGGGGCAGGGTCTCGAAGAAATTCAGGCTATCGTCGGTGTGCAGCACGGCCATATGGGGCAGGCGGCGACGCTCCTCCGCCCCGGCAAGGCCACCTAAGCCCTGCAGGACCACCCTTACCTTACCTTTCTGGGTCTCGTTGAACTTGAGCGCCAGGGTGGCCAGGGTGTCCAGGGCCCGTCCCTCCAAACCGTGCCGCAGCAGGATTTCCTCGGCCTTTGGGGGCTCGGCGACCTGCTTTTCGGCAGCCTTCTTCGGCGGCGTCTTGGCGTCCGCCGGCAGATGAAGAAGGAGTGCCGCCAGCCCGGTAGCGGTGATCAACAACAGCTTTCGCATAACGACTTCCTGTTCGGATCCATCGAAAAGGGCGCAAGTTTAACGGAGCACCCGATAGCCAGGGCATCCTCTCCCTACTCGCCATTGCGGCCCTGGGTAAAGTCGTCTAGGCTTCGGCCAGTTCATTTACGCCCACCCTCCATGAACCGTCGACAATGGATCGCCCTGGCAGTCACCCTGGCCAACTTGGCCTTGGTACTGATCTTTCCCCCCTTCGACTACCTCTCCCTGCAACGGGGCAACGTGCCCACCTTCAGCGGCTTCCATTTTGTTTTTGCAGCCCAGCCCAACCGGGTGCTGAACCAGGATTTCCTCACCCTGGAAGTGCTGGTCATTCTCATCAATGCCAGCATTGCCTGGCTGTTGTTGCGGGACAAACCCATTAAAAAGACCGAACGCAAGGTCGCCCGTTACCAGCAAGGCCTGCTTGCCGTGGTGGCGGTTAATCTGGTGGTCATGCTGCTTTTCCCGCCCTTCGAGAATTACATGGCCATCAGCAAGGCGGCCCTGCCCACCTTCGAAGGCTTCTATTTCGTCTTCGGCGACAACAGCCAGCGCCAAATCGTCACCACCCTGCTTTATCTCGAGGTGGCCCTGGTCCTCATCAACGGCGGCTTGCTCTGGCTGTTCCTGCGCAGCAAGGGCGAAGAACAACTCACCCCGGAACAGATCAAGGCCTTGGCCCAACGCCTGCGCCAGGAGCAGGGCGGCCGCTGATTTCCCGGTTGCGAAACAGGTTTTTCGCCATTCCCATCATTTTGTGCTGCAAAGCACAAAATAGACATGCACTGCGTCTATTGATGCCTTAAACTTCTCAAGTCGCCCATTTCAGGGCAATTTGATTGAGTCCATGCGCATTGTCTGCCTGGGGGGAGGCCCCGCAGGCCTTTACTTCGCCACGCTGATAAAGCGGGTCGACCCAAGCCATGAGGTCGTCGTCATCGAGCGTAACCCGCCCGACGACACCTACGGTTGGGGCGTCGTCTTTTCCGACCGCACCCTGGACGGCCTGGAAGCCGCCGATCCCGTCACCTATCGGGCCATCAATGAATCCCTGGTGCGCTGGGACGACATCGACATCCACTTCCGCGACACCTGCATCCGTTCCCGCGGCCACGGCTTTGCCGGCATCGGCCGCGCCCGCCTGCTGCATATCCTCCAGGAAAGGGCGCAGGAACTGGGCGTGACGCTGCGTTTCGGCACCCCGGCGCAACACCTCGAACACTACGCCGACGCCGACCTGATCGTCGCGGCGGACGGCATCAACAGCAGCCTGCGCAACGCCCACCCGGATATTTTCCAGCCCGAGGCCCGGGAAGGGGAGTGCCGCTATCTTTGGCTCGGCTGCGACCGGCCACTGGACGCCTTCACCTTCGACTTCCGCGAAACGGAATGGGGCTGGTTCACCCTCCACGCCTACCGCTACGACCAAGGCAATTCCACCTTCATCGTCGAGACACCGCAATCCGTATGGCAAGCCGCGGGGCTGGACAAAGCCGACAGCGCGGCCTCCCTGACTTTTTGCGAGCGCTTGTTTGCCGATCGCCTCCAGGGAGCCCGTTTGCAGTTGCGTACCTGCCATGCCCGGGGAGGCGCCTGGCTGCGTTTCAACCGACTGGTATGTCGCCGCTGGTACCACGGCAAGATCGTCCTGCTCGGCGATGCGGCCCATACCGCCCATTTCTCCATCGGTTCCGGTACCAAGTTGGCCATGGAGGATGCTATCGCCCTGGCTGCCGCCCTCCAGGCGGAAGCGGATGTGCCCGCCGCCTTGGTCCGCTACCAACAGGAACGGGAGCCCGCCGTGTTGCGCCTGCAAAGCGCCGCACGCAACCGCCAGGAGTGGTTCGAAAACGTGGCCCGCTACACGGGCTTCGATCCCTTGCAGTTCAGCTATACCCTGCTCACCGGCAGTCAGCGCCTGGGTCACGCCAGCCTGAAGGAACGGGATCCCGCCTACATCTCCCAGGTGGAGGCCGACCTGTCCCGCCGTTGCGGCCTGGACCAAACCGCGCCGCCCATGTTCACCCCCTTCGTCCTGCGTGGTGTGACGCTACGCAACCGCGTCACGGTCGCGCCCATGGCCACCTATTCCGCAATGGATGGCATCCCCGGCGACTTCCACTTGACCCACCTGGGCAACCGCGCCCTGGGCGGCGCCGGCCTGGTGGTGACGGAAATGACCGCGCCCTGCGCCGATGGCCGCATCACGCCCCACTGCACAGGACTCTGGAACGACGCCCAGCAGCAGGGATGGCAACGCATCGTGGATTTCGTGCATGCCAATAGCCCGGCCAAGATCGGTCTGCAACTGGGGCACGCCGGCGCCAAGGGTTCTACCCGGGCGCCCTGGGAAGGAACCGACCTTCCCCTGGAACAAGGCAATTGGCCCCTGCTCGCCGCCTCGGCCCTGCCCTGGCGCCCCCACAGCGCCACGCCCAAGGCCATGGACAAAACCGACATGGCACAACTGCGCGCCGATTTCGTGGCCACCGCCAAGCGCGCATTGGAGGTCGGCTTCGACTTACTGGAACTGCATTGCGCCCATGGCTATTTGCTGTCCGGCTTCCTCTCGCCGCTCTTCAACCAGCGCACGGACGAATACGGCGGCTCCCTGGAAAACCGCCTACGCTTCCCCCTGGAGGTTTTTTCCGCCCTCCGCGCATGCTGGCCCAAACCGCTGCTGGTGCGCATCTCCGCCCATGACTGGATGCCCGGCGGCAACACGGGCGACGATGGCGTCGCCATCGCCCGCGCCTTCAAGGCCGCCGGCGCCGACATGATCGATGTCTCCAGCGGCCAGACCCACCCCGAGGCCCGGCCGGTGTATGGCCGCATGTACCAGACGCCCTTCGCCGACCGCATTCGCAACGAAGCCGGCATTCCGACCATTGCCGTGGGCAACATCACCACAGCCGACCAGGTGAACACCATCATCGCCGCTGGCCGCGCCGACCTGTGCGCCCTGGGCCGTCCCCATCTCGGCGACCCCATGTGGACCCTGCGCGCCGCCGCCGAACAGGGCTATCGGGATACGGGCTGGTCGCCGCGATACTTCCCCGGTCGGGACCAGATGCAGCGACTGATGCACGCGGAGACCACGCAATGAGCATGCCTTTGCAAGGACGCCACGCCCTGGTCACCGGCGCCTCCCGCGGCATCGGCGCCGCCATCGCCACCGCCCTGGAGCAGGCCGGCGCCCAGGTCAGCCGCCTCGCCCGCAGCAGCGGGCCGAACATCATTGCCTGCGATGTTACCGAGGCAGCCGCGGTGGCTGCGGCGTTTACCCAAGCCAGGCAACAGCACGGCCCGATCCACATCCTCATCAACAATGCCGGCCAGGTCGAAAGTGCCTCCTTCGCCAAGAGCGGTACGGACCTGCTGCAACGCATGCTGGATGCCAATCTGAAAAGCGCCTGGCTGTGCAGCCAGGCCGCCCTGGCGGATTTGACGGCCGCCGGCAAGGATGGGCAAGGCGGGCGCATCGTGAACATCGCCTCCGTCGCCGGGCAAAAAGGCTATGCCTACGTCAGCGCCTATTGTGCCGCCAAGCATGGTCTGGTGGGGCTGACCCGGGCCTTGGCGGCGGAACTGGCCACGGCCAACGTCACCGTGAACGCCCTCTGCCCAGGCTATACCGATACCGACCTGGTGCAGGATGCCGCGCGCAACATCGCCGCCAAAACCGGGTGCAGCGAAGCAGATGCCCTGGCCAAGCTGGCGGCCACCAATCCCCAGGGACGTTTGATTCGTCCCGCAGAAGTCGCAGCAGCCGCCCTCTGGCTGTGCAGTCCCGAAGCAGCGGCCGTCACTGGCCAATCCCTTTCAATATCCGGTGGAGAAATCATGTCATGAGCAAGAACAAAACAACCGTGGCGGCAACCGTCGCCGATACCGAAACCCGTGCCACCCGCGACGACCATCAGTCCCTGCGGCTCTGGCTGCGCCTCTTGGCCTGCACCAACCTGATCGAAGGCCAGATCCGCAGCCGTCTGCGCATCCAGTTCGACACCACCCTGCCCCGCTTCGACCTGATGGCGCAACTGGAGCGTTCGCCCGAAGGCCTCAAGATGGGCGAGCTGTCCAAGCGCATGATGGTCACCGGCGGCAACGTCACCGGCATCACCGACCAGTTGGTGGCGGAAGGCCTGGTGGTACGGGAAGACAATCCCGCCGACCGCCGCGCCTACATCGTCAAGCTCACGCCCGACGGCAAGAAGCAATTCAAGAAGATGGCCGAGGCCCATGAGAAGTGGATCCTCGAGCTGTTCTCCGGCCTCAAGGAAACGGAAAAGAACCAGCTTCACAATCTGCTCGCCGTACTCAAGACCCACGTCTCCGGCGTCCAGCGCTGAGTTTCAGGATATCCCCGCAACACTGTAATCGAGCACCATGACCCCCAGCGCCCATCAGGACACCTTCGCCCGCAACCACCTGCCGCCGCCCAAGTTGTGGCCGGAGCTGCTTTTCGAACTGCCGGAACTCCAATATCCGCAGCGCCTCAATTGCGCCGCGGAAATCCTGGACAAGGCGGTGACGGAAAAAGGTTGGGGCGAAAGGATCGCCCTGCGCGGACCGATGGGCACTTTCAGCTACCGGGAATTGCTGGCCCAGGCCAACCGCATTGCCCGGGTGTTGACGGAAGACATGGGACTGGTGCCGGGCAATCGGGTATTGCTGCATTCGCCCAATGCGCCCTTGATGGTGGCCTGCTGGCTCGCCATCCAGAAGGCCGGGGGCATTGCCGTGTCCACCATGCCGCTACTGCGGGCCAAGGAGCTTGGGGAGATCATCGCCAAGGCGCAGATCAGCCATGCCCTCTACGACCACAGCCTCACCGGCGAGCTGGAACTGGCCCGCAGCCACCAGCCGGTCATCACCCGCGCCCTACACTTCCAGGGACCGCAAGGCAGCGGGCTCGAGGCGCTGATGCAAGGCAAGGCCGACGACTTCGACAACGTGGACACCGCCGCTGATGACGTGGCCATGATCGCCTTCACCTCCGGCACCACCGGCAAGCCCAAGGGAACCATGCATTTCCACCGGGATGTCATGGCCATCTGCGACTGCTTCCCCCGTTCCACTTTGAAACCGGAGCCGGATGACATCTTCTGCGGCGCGGCGCCCCTGGCCTTCACCTTTGGTCTTGGTGGCCTGGTGCTGTTCCCCCTGCGCTACGGCGCCTCCTCGGTAATTGGCGTCAAGCCCGGCCCGGAAGCCCTGCTCCAGGCCATCCAGGATTACCGGGTGACCATCGGCTTTTCCGTTCCCACCGGCTACCGCCTGGCGCTGCCCATGCTGCCGCGCTTCGATATCGCTTCCCTGAAAAAATGCGTATCGGCAGGAGAGGCCCTGCCCGTCGCCACCCGGGAAGCCTGGCTGAAGGCCACCGGCATCAAGCTCATCGACGGCATCGGCTCCACCGAGATGCTGCACATCTTCATTTCTGCGGCGGGAGACGATATCCGCCCGGGCGCCATCGGCAAACCCATTCCCGGGTATCGCGCCACCATCCTCGACGAAGCGGGGAACCCCCTTCCCCCGAGGAAGATCGGCCGCCTGGGGGTGAAGGGCCCCACCGGCTGCCGCTACCTGGACGACTCGCGCCAGCACGACTACGTGGTGAACGGCTGGAACGTCACCGGCGACACCTTCTTCAAGGATGAGGACGGCTACTTTTTCTACCAGTCCCGCAACGACGACATGATCATCACCGCCGGCAACAACATCGGCGGACCGGAAGTGGAAGACGCGCTGCTCAAACACCCGGCGGTATCCGAGTGCGCCGTGGTGGGCACGCCCGACGACGAGCGGGGCCAAGTAGTGAAGGCCTTCGTCGTCCTCAACTCGGGCCATGAAGCCTCCGACGAGCTCAAGACCGAACTGCAAAACCACGTCAAACAACTGCTGGCGCCGTTCAAGTACCCTCGCATCATCGAGTTCCGCCACGTCTTGCCCCGCACGGAAACCGGCAAGCTGCAGCGCTTCAAGTTGCGGGAGGAAGCATTGCGTGCGCAGGCGGAAGCCGAGAAAACGCCCACGCCCCAAGCGGCGATGAAGCCCCATAACTCCCCCCACGAGATCATCCAGCCGGAACACTGGGCACGGCCCCGGGGGTTTTCCAACGGCATCAAGGCCCGCGGCAGCTATGTCAGCATCGCCGGCCAGGTGGGCTGGGACGCCCAACGCCGCTTCGTCAGCAGCAACTTCACCGCCCAGTCGAAACAAGCCTTGCAGAACGTGGTGGAAGTGGTGCGCGCCGCCGGCGGCAAGCCGGAGCACATCGTGCGCTTGACCTGGTACGTGACCGACAAGCGGGAATATCTGGCCCAAGCCCGGGAACTGGGCCTGGCCTACCTGGAGATCATGGGCCGCTTCTACCCCCCCATGTCCGTGGTGGAAATCGCCGAGCTGGTGGAAGATGCCGCCAAGGTGGAAATCGAAGCCACCGCCATCATCCCCGACGAATGAGCCTGTCAGCGGTAAATGCTAAAGAAGCGTCCATCACTGCCGTAAACTGACGTTAGCCCCATAAGGAACCCTGCCCCTAGGAAACCCCGCCTCTTGAACGCCCCCGCCCGACTCCTACTTGCCGGATTGTTCGCCCTGCCCCTCCTGGCAGGCTGCGATCAATTGGGTATCGAAACGCCAGCCCAGACCCAGGCTCGGCAGGATGCGGAAGGCAAGGCCATCGGTAGCGCCTGCCGCCAATCGGGGCGGGCCCTGGAAGATTGTTATGACCGGGCGCAAAAGGACAAGAAGAACCGCGCCTTCAGCAAGGCCTCCATCTTTGCCGGCTGGAAGGAAATGGACGCCTATATGCGGGAGAACAATTTGGCCGTCGTACCACCGGCGCCGGCGGAAAGCGAAGCCACACCAACCGCCGCTGCGGAGATCACGCCGCCGGCCACCGAGCAGAAGACCAGCGAGAAGACGGTAGAAAACAAAACGCCCGCCGCCGAAACGCAGAAGGCCGAGCCGGCTGGGGACAAGAAACCCAAAAACAGCGGCAAGGTTTCGGCGCGCCTGGGCACACCGGGCTACGCCTGACCGCAACGCACTGCTTGCGCCTCAAGGCGCGGGGTCGGGGTATTCCCGATAAATGCGGCCGATGGCGTCTAGCACTTCCTGGGACAGTGTCACTTCCGCGGCCGCCAGGTTTTCCTTGAGTTGCGCCATGGACGTAGCGCCGATGATGGTGCTGCCGACGCACCAACGCTGATAGACAAAGGCCAAGGCCAGTTGGGTCGGCGTCAATCCATGGGACCGGGCCAACTCGACGTAGGCCGCCACGGCCTTGGCCACCGTGGGCCGGGCATAACGCCCGGCAAAACCCTTGAACAGATTCGCCCGCCCCTGGGCATTGGGGTCGGCCAGGTATTTGCCGCTGAGAAAACCGAATCCCAGGGGTGAATACGCCAATAGGCTCACCTGTTCGCGAAAACCGATTTCGGACAGTCCCTGCTCCCAGGTCCGGTTGAGCAGGCTGTAGGCGTTCTGCACCGACACCGGTCGCGGCAGCCCCAATTCGTCGGCCAGGCGCAGATAGCTCATCAATCCCCAGGGGGTCTCATTGGACGGCCCCCAGTGCCGCACCTTGCCCGCCTTGATGAGATCGGCCAAAGTCTCCAGGGTTTCCCGCAAGGGCACGGTCTCCCGCTCCAAATCCGGGTTGAAGGGCGTGTTGCCGAAGATCGGCGCGTTGCGATCCGGCCAGTGCAATTGGTACAGGTCGATATAGTCCGTTTGCAGACGCTTGAGGGAGCCGTTCACCGCATCGATCAGGCAATCCCGGGAAAAATTCAGTTTGCCGTCGCGCATCCAGGGTTGGTTGCGGCCGGGGCCCGCGGCCTTGGTGGCCACCACCACCTGGTCCCGGGCCTGCCCCTTCAACCAGGTGCCCACGTATTCCTCCGTCCTGCCTGTGGTTTCCGCCCGGGTCGGCACCGGATACATCTCGGCGGCATCGATGAAATTGATGCCCTGGCCGAAGGCGTAATCCAGTTGCGCGTGGGCTTCGGCTTCGGTGTTCTGCTGGCCGAAGGTCATGGTGCCGAGGCAGATGTTGGAGACTTGCAGGGTGCTGTTGCCAAGATTGACGGTTTTCATGGTCTTTTCTCTTTGGGGAAGATGGCATTCTAGGACGTGTTCCCATCCCCATGGGTCGCCCCGCGGGCGAATGTCCGCAGCATCGCGCCATGCAGGGAGCGGGACGGGGATCAGGTACAATGCGGCAGTTTCGCGCCCTGCCGGTTGGCGCGTGCTTTTCGGCCAAGGACGTTTCGTCCCGCTTTCCCAGGCCGCTCAACCCCCAATGTGTTTCCGCCTGAACCGGACCTTGCCTGATTGGCAAGCGGGCCGATTCAGGAGTTTCCATGACCACGACCAACCCCGACGCCCCCGCCGACATCCAGGCAGGCGTCGACGATAAGCCCAAGTTCTCCGACCTGGGCCTGATGCCCGAATTGCTCCGGGCCATCGCCGATACCGGTTACACCCATCCGACGCCGATCCAGGCCCAGGCCATTCCCATCGTGCTGCAAGGCCACGATGTCATGGGCGGCGCCCAGACCGGCACCGGCAAGACCGCCGGCTTCACCCTGCCCCTACTGCAACGCCTGGCGCGCCACGCCACCAGTTCCCCCTCCCCGGCCAAACACCCGGTGCGGGCGCTGATCCTGGCGCCGACGCGGGAGCTGGCGATGCAGGTGCACGAAAGCGTCAAGACCTACAGCAAACACATTCCCCTGCGTTCCGTCTGCATCTATGGCGGCGTGGATATCCGCCCGCAAATCGCCGAACTGCGCGAAGGCCGCGAAATCGTCGTCGCCACGCCAGGCCGTCTGCTTGACCATGTGGAGCAAAAAAGCGTCAGCTTCAACCAGGTGGAAGTGCTGGTCCTGGACGAAGCCGACCGCATGCTGGACATGGGCTTCATTCCCGACATCAAGCGCATCCTCTCCCTGCTGCCGGCCAATCGCCAAAGTCTGCTGTTCTCCGCCACCTTCTCCAACGAGATCAAAAAGCTGGCCGACACCATGCTCAAGGCCCCGAAGCTGATCGAGGTGGCCCGCCGCAACCAGGTGAACGACACCATCACCCACCGCATGCACCCGGTCTCCGCCGATAACAAGCGCCATCTGCTGCTGCATATGCTGAAGGAATCGGACCTGAAGCAGGTGCTGATTTTCGTCGGCACCAAGTTCGGCACCAGCCGGCTGGCCACCTGGTTGGATCGGCAGGGCATCAAGGCCGACGCCATCCACGGCGACAAGAGCCAGCAACAGCGTACCGACGCCCTGGAAGCCTTCAAGGCGGGCACCGTGCAGGTGTTGGTGGCCACCGACGTGGCCGCCCGCGGCCTGGACATCGACGACCTGCCCCATGTGGTGAACTACGAACTGCCCCACACCGCCGAGGACTATGTGCACCGCATCGGCCGCACCGGCCGCGCCGGCAAGAAAGGCAACGCCATCTCCCTGGTGGCGCCGGAAGAAAAGGGGCGTCTCGACGACATCGAGAAGCTGATCAAATTCAAGATCGAGCAAGTGGTGGTGCCCGGCTTCGAGCCAGGTGCACCGGCGATCCGCGAAGACCGCCCGCGCCACGGCCATCTGAAGGAACGGGAAGAACGCCGCCCCCACGGCCCCCGTGGCGCGGTGAAGCTGCCCTCGAGCAGCGCCCACCTGCCCAAGGTGGCGGCCGACGGCTTCGATTTCAGCAAGCCCTACGAATCCAAAACCGCCCCTGCCGCGGAGACACAGGAGGGCGGCAAATCGAACCCCATGCCGCGCCGCCCGTTGCGTCCTGTCGCCGCGCTGCTGGGCGGCTTGATGAAACCGGACAAAAGCTGAAGGGCGGTAAGGTCATACCCGGCTGTCCCAGGCAGCCCGCAACGACCAGCGCCTAGCCGCCAATATTAGCCAGGGGAATCTCCTTCTGCAGGAAGTCGATGAGCAAGCGGACCCGGTACAAGACGCGGCGGTTGGGATAGGTGATCCACAACCCGGGCAACTCCCCGTTGGAATACACGCACTGGTAATCCGGCAGCACCTGCACTAGCCGTCCGGCGGACAAGTCACTGGCCAGCGTGTCCTCCCGTACCCGGGCGATGCCCAGGCCCTGACGGGCCATTTCCCGGATCATCAGGAAATTGTCGGACTCGACCCGCGCCTTGACGGCCTGGGTGATGAGTTTTCCATCCTTGCGGAAAAACCAGTTGGTCGGCTCGTTCACCGAGTGCACCAAACAGCCATGGCTGGCCAGATCCTCCAGGCTCATGGGCATGCCGTAACGCTCGATATAACTGGGCGCGGCGCAGAGTATCCGGTGGAACTCCACCACCCTGACCCCGATCACGCTGCTGTCCGGAATACGCCCGGTATGGATCACCAGGTCGAACTCGTTGTCGATCTGATTCACCAACGCGTCGGTAGTGACGATGCTGATGGTGATGTCCGGATAGCTGGCGCAAAACCTGGCCAGCAAAGCCGGCATCAGGATATTGGCCGCATAGTGGTTCACCGCGATGCGGATGCGGCCTGCCGGCTTTTCCGCCATGGAAGCCAAATCGTCGAAAGCCACTTCAAAAGCGTCCAGGGTTTTGCGGGCGCAATCCAAGGCCACGGCGCCGGCTTCCGACAACTTCATGCTGCGGGTGGTGCGCTGAAAGAGCCTGACCCCCAACACCTGTTCCAGGGAGGACAGCTTGCGCGTCGCCATGGAAGGCGAAATCCCCAACTCCCGTGCAGCGGCGGCAATACTGCCCCGACCGGCAACCCGCTCGAAGAGTTTGATGGTTTCAAGGTTAATACGGGACAAATCCTCAATCAGCTTCATATTCAATAAAAACAAACAATTAAAGCAAACCCGGAACAGTCGTTCAGCAAATTATTGCATTTTATGAACTATTGAATGTATCGAGAATGTATTTTTTTACATCATTTAATCCTGCACTATCCGCCAGTACCAAACCATCAATCCCGCGTTTTTGTTCAAAACCTGATTCGCATAAATCACAGGAGGAACGCCATGAATCGTCTTTTATCCGCCGTCCTTGCCCTTGGACTGGGATTCACCCTTGCAACATCCCATGCCGCCGATGTCACCTTCAAGCTCGGTCACGGCGTCTTCGAAACCCACCCCTACCATGACGCCGCCGTCCGCTTCAAGGAAGCCGTGGAAAAGGCCTCCAAGGGCAGCATCAAGATCCAGATCTATCCCGCCCGCCAGTTGGGTGATGTGAAGGAACTGATGGAAGGCGTGCAACTGGGTACCGTGGATATGACCATGAACCCCACCTCCGCCATGGCCACTTCGGTGCCCGCCATGGATGCCTTCCAATTGCCCGGCGTGATCAAGGACTACCGCCACTTCGTCAAGATGGCCAAATCTCCCCAGGCCCGCATCATTCTCGATACGCTGAAACCCAAGGGCATCATCGCCCTCGGCCTCTACGATGGCGGTCAGCGCCACTTCCTCAGCACCAAGAAGCTGGTCACCAAGATGGAAGACTTCAAGGGCTTGAAGACCCGCGTCGCCCCGGCCCGCCTGTTCCTTGACACCTGGAAAGCCATCGGCACCAACCCCACCCCCATGGCCTATGGCGAGATCTATTCCGCCCTGGAAACCGGCACCCTGGACGCGGTGGAAATCAACCTGACTTCCATCGAGAGCGAAAAGATGTACGAAGTGGCGAAGAACGTGACCCTGACCGGCCACTACTTCTTCCCAGCCGCTCTTTACATGAACAAGGCCAAGTTCGATGCCCTGACGCCCGAGCAGCAGCAAATCATGCGCACCGCCGCCAACGACATCATTGAGCCGCAAGTCATGGCCATCGATGCCCTCGACAAGAAGCTGGTCACCGCCTTCAAGGCCAAGGGCCTGAAAGTGGTGGAAGCCGACGCCAAGCTGGAACAAGGCATCAAGGCCGCCGTCAAGCCCGTGGTGGATTCCTACAAGGAGAAGGACCCCTACGTCGCCGCCTTCATCAAGGCTGCGGAAGAGTCCGCCAAGTAATTGGCTTCGAGGCGCGCGGCCGGAGCGGCGGCGCGCCTTCCCGAACACATAAAACATAAGAGCCCGGAGCCATGAACAACACATCATCTCCCCACGGCGGAAAGACGCAGCCGCGCTGGGTCCGCTGGTACCTCGGCACCGTGGAGTGGACCGCCATCCTCGCCACCGCCGTTCTCCTGATCGTCGCCGTCACCCAAGTCTTCTTCCGCTTCGTATTGGACAACTCCCTGTCCTGGACCGAGGAGCTGATGCGCTATCTGATGGCCTGGACCGCCTTCATCGGCTGTGGCGTCGCTTACTCCCGCGGGGAAATGCTGGGCATGCGCTTCATCATCGATGCCGCGCCCAAGCCGGTGCGCACAGTGGTGGACATCACCAGCCGCCTCGCCATCATCGGCTTCCTCAGTGTTACCGCCTGGTACGGCGCCCAATTCGCCTTACGTACCGCCGACGACCAGGCCATCGCCCTGGAGATCTCCATGGTCTGGATCCACAGCGCCGTCGCGGTCGGCTCCCTCCTGCTGGCTTTCCATGTGCTGTTCCACCGCCTTTTCCATGTTGCGACCCAGCCTGAGGGACACGCGCAACTGCAGGAGCCTTCGCTATGACCTGGCTGATCCTTACCTTCTTCATCACCTTGGCGGCGGGGATGCCCATTGTCTTCGTACTGGGCGTCAGCACCCTGGTGTATTTCCTCGGCACCGGCCAGACCCAGTTCCTCGTGGTGCTGCCCCAGCGCATGTTCTCCGGCATGGACCAGTTCGTCCTGCTGGCGATCCCCCTCTTCATCCTCGCCGGCAACCTGATGGATGTGGGCGGTCTCACCCGTCGCCTGCTGGACTTCGCCAATGTCTGGGTCGGCCGCTTCCGCGGCGGCGTTTCCCTCACCACCATCTGGGGCAGCTTCCTCTTCGGCGGCATCAGCGGCTCCGCCGCGGCCGATGCCGCAGCCCTGGGTTCGGTGCTGATCCCCGACATGAAACGCCAAGGCTATGACGAGAACTACGCCGCGGCCCTGGTGGCCGTCAGTTCCCTGATGGCGCCCTTGGTCCCCCCCAGCATCGCCATGATCATCTATGGCGCCTTGAGCGGCACCTCCATTGCCAAGCTGCTGGTGGCGGGCATCGTTCCCGGCATCCTGCTGGCCGTCTTCCTCACCATCTATGCAGTCTGGATTGCCGGCAAACGCGGCTATCCGCGCAAGGCGCCGGCCGGCCTCAAGGAAATCTGGAAAACCACGGTGGCCGCAGGTCCGGTCATGCTGCTGCCCATCATCATCATCGGCGGCATACGCGGCGGCGTGTTCACCGCCACCGAAGCCGCCGCCATCGCGGTGGTGTACGCCCTGATCGCTTCCGGCGTGTTCTACCGCGCCCTGACCTTTGCCCATATCAAGCGCGCCCTGCGTGACACGGCCATCGTCAGCTCGGCGGTGTACATCCTGATCGCCATGGCCAACCTGTCGGCCTTCGTCTTTGCCCTGGAGCGGGTTCCCCAAGCCATCGTCAGCGGGCTTTTTTCCATTACCCAGAACAAGGTGTTGGTGCTGTTGATGGTCAACGTCGTCCTGCTCTTCCTCGGCATGTTCTTGGACGTAGTGGGCATCCTCATCCTCACCGTGCCGGCCCTGGTGGGCATCGGCCAGGCCCTGGGCATGGACTCGGTGCACCTGGGCGTGATGGTGGTGTTCAACGTGCTGATCGGCTTCGTCCATCCTCCCCTGGGCCTGTGCCTGTTCATCGTCGCCGGCATCACCAAGACGCCGATGGAAAAGATCGCCATGAAGGCGTTGCCCATGATCGGCCTTGCCTTGATCGTGTTGATGCTGATCACCTTCGTGCCGGATCTGGTGTTGTTCCTGCCCCGCCTGATCGTCAACTGATAGCGCAATGAACGACCGCCTCCAAACCCGTATCGGGGGATTGACGTTGAAGAATCCCCTGATTGCCGGATCGGCAGACCACCTCATGGAAAGCGAGGGGATCATGGCATCCGTCAACGCCGGCGCGGGGGCGGTGGTGGTCAAGTCCTTCAGCGGCCAGGCCGGCAAGAAGCAAACTCGGGCCATAGCCGATTATCTGGCCCTGGACACCCAGTGGAACCCCGTGCCCTGGGGCTACGGGGCACCCGAGGACGTCACCATCGCCGCCCGGCCCAGCGAGACCGGACAAAGCTTCTCCCAATGGCTGGAGCAATGTGCGCAAATGACGCGCTACGCCGGCCATCAGGATTGCCTGCTGGTGGCCAGCCTGGCGCAAGACGATCCGGCAAAAAACCGGAAGCTGGCCCAGCAACTGGCGGCGGCAGGCATACCGGCACTGGAACTGTCGATCAAGACTGGCGGTGACAACGATCCATCGTCGCTGGATAGGGTGGTCGCCGTTAAAACCGTACGCAACTTGGTTGCGGATTTGCGCGAAACGATCACCATCCCCCTCTGGGTCAAGCTATCCGCGCCGCAACTGCTCTCGCCCGCGTTGGCCGAAGCGGCGTTCGCCGCCGGCGCGGATGCCGTAACAGTAACGGAAAGCCACACCGGATTCATTCCCGACCTGGAAACTTTCGCCCCCCGCCTCGGCGGCAGCATCGGCGTCGGTGGTTTCTGGACACTGCCCCTGGCTTGCCAAGCGCTGGTGCAATGCCGCGCCACCGTCGGCCCGGAAAAATCGTTGATCGGCGCCGGCGGCGCCAGGAATGGCGGCGACGTGGCCCGCATGCTGCTGGCCGGTGCCAGCGCAGTCGGCCTCGCCTCCTCCATCATCTTGCGCGGCTACCAGGTGATCCCGGCCGCCTTGCAACAACTGGAGGCCTATCTCAGCGCCCGCGACCTCAAAGTGGCCGATCTGATCGGCCGCGCGGCAGATAACGCCAAAGCCCCTCCCAAACCCCATAGCGACGGCGACCACTGGCGGCAGTTCATGCCCTCGGTATAAGCCGCGCCGACACCCACCCCTACGGAGAGCAACATGACCATCCCCCTCCCACGCATGAAGACTGCAGGCTTGGTGAACGGCACGTTCATCAAGACGCCATCCCCCCATGTAGTGGAAATCCTAGGTCTCAGCGGCCTCGACTTCGCCGTGGTCGACATGGAGCACGCCCCCTTCGATCGACTCACCCTGGACGGCATGATTTTCGCCTCCTGCGCAGTGCAACTGCCTCTGCTGGTGCGTATCCCGGAACCGACGCCGGTGGCCATCCTATCAACCCTGGACATGGGCGCCGCCGGCCTGCTGGTGCCCCATGTGGACACAGCGGAGCAAGCCAAGGCCATCTATGCGGCCACCCGCCACCGCAACGGCAGCCGGGGATTCTCCGGCTCCCCCCGCTTCGCCAGCTACGGCACCATGGACATGAAGCATTCCATGGATGCCGGGGAACACAGCTTCCTCATGTGCCAGATCGAAAGTGTCCAGGCCGTGGAAAACGCCGCCGACATCGCTACGGTGGACGGGGTGGACGGCCTCTTCATCGGCTACGCCGACCTGGCCCTGTCCATGGGCCTGGAAAGCCCCCAGGACGAGCAAGTGACCCGGGCCGCCCAGCGCGTCATTGAGATTGGACTCGCCGCCGGCAAGGTGGTGGGCATGTTCGTCGCCAACACCACCGAGCGCGACAAGTTCGCCGCCCTGGGCGTGACCTGTTTCGTCATCGGCTCCGACCAGTCCCTGCTGCGCAACGCTGCGAAGGCCCTGACCGTCCCGGTGGCCAAGGCATAAGGAAACCATCATGGCTGAAACCCTCTCCCCCCTGAACCCCTCCCTCGAGCCCTACTACGACATCGTGCCAACCCAGCGTGATGTGCTGGCCGACACCTGGATTTCCCGCGGCGGCAACTTCGTCATCGCCCTGTCCAAGGTCAAGGCCGGCGCTGTCCTGGCCCGCAACGACAATCCCGATGAATACATGGTGCTGCTGCACGATGTGGCCGCTACCATCGAGGCGGGCAAGGAAACCATCACGGCCGCCGCCGACACCCTGACCATCGTGCCCCCGGGCGCCAGCAAGGTGGTGGCCACTGGCGCCGGCACCATCGTCCGCATTTTCTCCGTGGAAGCCAAGGATCTGGTTGCTGTGTCCCACAACGCATCGCACTATGCCGCGGGCGCTCCCCACGTCGCGCCGCTGGTGTCCTGGCCCGCGCCGCCGGACGGTTACCGCCTGCGTCATTACGTGTTGTCCGAGTACGTCAAGCCCGGCTCCAACATGCGCATCTTCCGCAGCCGGAACCTGATGGTGAACGTACTCACCTGCTGGGAAGCGCCGCGGGACATCCATAAGCTCAGCCCCCATTCCCACGAAGACTTCGAGCAAGGTTCCCTGGCCCTGGCGGGCAACTGGGTCCACCACCTGCGTTACCCCTGGACCCCGGACATGAGCCGCTGGCGCGACGACGAGCATGCGGCCATCGGCAGCCCTTCCCTCACCGTGATCCCGCCCACGGTGATCCACACCAGCCGCAACACCGACCCCAACGCCATCCTGGTGGATGTTTTCGCACCGCCCCGGGAAGACTTTTCCAACATGTCCGGCATGGTCCGCAACGAAGCGGAATACCCCATGCCCGGCAAACACAACGCCGCGTCCTGAGACGCTATTTTCGATAAGGAAAAACCATGGACCACGCCCCCGCAGCCCCCAGCGGCAAAACCTATCCCGCTCCCGACCCCGCCGTAGTCGACCGCCTGATGCGCGGTGCAGTGGACCTGCACTGCCATAGCGGCCCCTCGGTGATGCCCCGCTACTGCGACCACATCGAAGCCATGCACGAGGCTTCCGAGGCCGGCATCGGCGCCTTGCTGATCAAGGACCACTACTACTCCGCCACCCCCATCACCGAGATGCTCAACAAGCACTACGGCAAATTGGGCGTGACCCTGCTCTCCGGCGTTCCCCTCAACAACACCACCGGCGGCCTCAACATCTACGCCGTAGAGCACGGCATCAAGCTCGGCGCCCGCCTGGTGTGGATGCCCACTTTCTCCGCCAAGAACCACCTGGACCACCATCGCAAGGAAAAGGAGGACTTCAAGTTCCCCAAGACCAAGATTGAAATGATCCAGCCTACCCCCCTAACGGTAGTGGATGAACAAGGCAAGCTGCGGGACGAGGTCATTCCCATTCTCGAGCTGATCGCCGAAGCCGACATCGTGCTTTCCGCCGGCCACCTCCATATTTCCGAAATCTGGCCCCTGTTCGAAGAAGCCATCAAGCGCGGCGTCAAGCGCCTGTTGGTGAACCACCCCACGTTTGTGGTGGATGCCAACCTGGACGACATCCGCAAGCTCACCGCCATGGGCGCCTATGTGGAACACTCCATGTGCATGTTCGTACCTGATTCCAAATTCTATTTCTACACTCCGGAAATCCTGGCCGACTTGATCGAGGCCGCTGGTGTGGATAAGACCATCCTCGGCTCCGACCTGGGCCAGGTGGGCAATCCCAACATCACCGACGGCTTTCGCAACGTGGTGGAAACCTGCCTCGCCATCGGCCGCAGCGAGGATGAAGTGCGGAAGATGGTTTCCACCAATGCCCGCCAGCTGATCGGACTTCCCGCCCTGTAAACCTATGCCGGGCGTCCGCCAAGGCAGACCCCTGACTTTTACCCCAGAGCGACAAGCCTTGGGGTACGTCCGGTCGAGTATCCTCACACCCACCCTTCCGAATTAAGGACCCATCGTGAGTAAAGTATTTCCCACCGCCGCCGCTGCCTTATCCGGCCTCCTGGCGGATCACCAGACCATTGCCGCCGGTGGTTTCGGCCTGTGCGGCATCCCCGAGAACCTGATCGTCGCCCTGCGCGACAGCGGAGTCTCGGGTCTCACCATCGTCGGCAACAACGCCGGCGTGGACGGCTTCGGCATGGGCATTCTGTTGACGACCCGCCAGGTTAAGAAGGTCGTCGCCTCCTATGTGGGCGAGAACAAGGAATTCGAACGCCAGGTCCTGGCGGGAGAACTGGAACTGGAACTCACCCCCCAAGGCACCCTGGCGGAGAAACTCCGCGCCGGCGGCGCCGGCATCCCCGGCTTCTACACCCGCACCGGCTACGGCACCCTGTTGGCCGAAGGCAAGGACCTGAAAAGCTTCGACGGCCAGGAATACGTCCTGGAACCCGCCATTCGTGCCGACGTTTCCCTGGTCAAAGCCTGGAAGGGGGACAAAGCCGGCAATCTGGTCTATCGCAAGACCGCCCGCAATTTCAACCCCATGATCGCCACCTGCGGCAAGATCACCGTGGCCGAAGTGGAAGAGCTGGTGGAAGTGGGGGAACTGGACCCGGATGAAATCCACACACCGGGCATCTACGTGGACCGCATCGTCCAAGGCAGCGGCTACGAAAAGCGCATCGAGTTCCGTACCGTCCAAGGCACCGCCGGTTCCAAGAAGGAATCCCCCATCCGCAATCTGATGGCCCAGCGGGCCGCCCGGGAGTTGAAAGACGGCTATCACGTCAATCTGGGCATTGGCATCCCCACCCTGGTGGCCAATTTCATCCCCGAGGGCATCCAGGTCACCCTGCAATCGGAGAACGGTTTATTGGGGATTGGCCCCTTTCCCGCAGACGATGCCGTGGATCCCGATCTGATCAACGCCGGCAAACAGACCATCACAACGATTCCGGGCAGCAGTTTCTTCTCTAGCGCCGACTCCTTCGCCATGATCCGGGGCGGACACATCGATTTGTCCATCCTGGGGGCCCTGGAAGTAAATGACCGGGGCGACATCGCCAACTGGATGGTGCCCGGCAAGATGGTCAAGGGCCCCGGCGGCGCCATGGACCTGGTTGCCGGGGTCAAGCGCGTGGTGGTGCTGATGGAGCACTGCGCCAAGGATGGCAGCCCGAAGATCCTGCCGGAATGCACCCTGCCCATCACGGGCAAAGGCTGCGTCAACCTCATCATCACCGACCTGTGTGTGTTCGAGGTGGTCCATGGCCAGGGGCTGGTGCTGACCGAGCTCCATCCCGGGGTCAGCCTGGAAGAGGTGAAGCTGAAAACTGGCGTGCCGTTCCTGATTGCAGAATCGGCTCAATAACATCCGTCTGCCTAGCTCATCCAGGCTCACAAAATGTTATTGGACCAGCACACTCCATAAGTGGGTCCATGAGGGAACGTCCATTACTGCCGCATCGCATTCAGGCGACCCCGACAAAGATAACTGGCATCGATTGGGAGGGGGCGTTATCGCCCTCTTTTCCCGCCAAAGACACCTGTCGTTTACTCTGGCTACTCTTTGGCGCTGACAGAGCCTTTGTGGAATGATCATGCAAAGCCACCAGGCGCTCGTGGCGTTCATGGCTTAAATACCCGACTTAAGCTTGACCCTTGGTACAAGCCATCTTTGAAAAGTGGGTTCCCGCTCCAAAGTAGAGGCCACCATTCCGCCCACCGTACCCTGCTGCAACTAGGGCCTGTTCACACTATGTCGGCGGACCGTCGCCATAGTGTGAACAGGCCCTAACTGAGCAAGCGGCCCACATTGGAGCAAGTTGCCCACTCGCCATGTGTAAGAAACAAGACAACCTCCGGCTGCCCTTGTATCCTGAGACGAAGGAAAATCCCGGTCTTACCATGCCTTGTCAGGAGCACAGTCCACTTCCTGTGGATATTGCCGCCACTCAAGTTGCTATGGCATATAGCCTGCTTCCAGCACTGGCTCGCCTAGAGCCAGCGTTTTTTTGTATCCTAGTCCGATTAAATTAATCATACGGGGCGGACTCGATTTGCCCCCGCATTCAAACTTTGTCCGTGGGAGGGCAGCATGGCCTTAATCATTGGGGTGCCCCGGGAAACATTCGCCAACGAGAAACGTGTAGCGACAGTTCCCGAGGTAGTGGAAAAACTGATCAAGCTGGGTTTTGGCGTACTGGTGGAAACCAATGCCGGCGTTGGCGCCAATTGTGGCGACGATGCCTATGTGGCGGCAGGCGCCCAGATTGCGGCCAACGCAGCAGAGCTTTGGTCCAAGGCCGATGTGGTATTCAAGGTGCGGGCGCCGAGCACGGAGGAAATGGCTCTGATGCGGGAAGGCACAGCCCTGCTCAGCTTCGTCTGGCCGGCCCAGAACCCCGAATTAATGCAGCAATTGGCGGCCAAGAAGGCCACCGTGCTGGCCATTGACTGTTTGCCGCGCACCCTTTCCCGCGCCCAGAAGATGGATGCCCTGACTTCCCAAGCCGGGGTCGCCGGCTACCGGGCGGTCATCGAGGCGGCCAATGCCTTTGGCCGCTTCTTCAACGGCCAGATCACCGCCGCCGGAAAGGTGCCCCCCGCCAAGGTATTCATCGCCGGCGCCGGCGTGGCCGGCCTGGCTGCCATCGGCACGGCTGCCGGTCTGGGCGCCATCGTCCGCGCCAACGATACCCGGGCGGAAGTGGCTGACCAGGTGGTGTCCCTGGGCGGCGAGTTCGTCAAGGTCGATTATGAAGAGGAAGGTTCCGGCGGCGGCGGTTACGCCAAGGTGATGTCCGAAGGCTTCCAGCAGGCCCAGCGCGAGATGTACGCCAAGCAGGCCAAGGAATGCGACATCATCATCACCACCGCCCTGATCCCCGGCAAGCCGGCCCCGCGCCTGATCACCGCCGACATGGTGAAATCCATGAAACCCGGCAGCGTGATCGTGGACATGGCCGCCGAACAAGGGGGCAATTGCGAGCTGACCGAACCCGGCCAGACCGTGGTGAAGCACGGCGTCACCATCGTCGGTTATACCGACCTGACCTCCCGCCTGGCCAAGCAATCCTCGACCCTCTACGCCAACAACCTGCTGCGCCTAACGGAAGAACTGTGCAAGGCCAAGGACGGCAATCTCAACGTCAACATGGAAGACGACGCCATCCGCGGCCTGACCGTGGTCAAGGAAGGCGCCGTCACCTGGCCGGCACCGCCCCTCAAGGCGGCACCGGCGCCGGCCCCCAAAGCCGCGGCACCGGCCGCGGCGGCGGCGAAGAAGAGCAGCGGCCACGGCGCGCCCAGCGAACCCATGCCCGGCGGCAAATTGGCCGTTATGTTCGGCGTGATGGCCGTGCTGTTCTGGCTGGTGGGCGCCTTTGCGCCCCCGGCCTTCCTGGCCCACTTCACCGTATTTGTGCTGGCCTGCTTCGTCGGTTACATGGTGGTCTGGAACGTGACGCCTTCCCTGCACACGCCGCTGATGAGCGTGACCAATGCCATCAGCTCCATCATCGCCATCGGCGCGTTGATCCAGATTGCACCGCCCCTCGCCGAGGGCACAGCGCAGAATGAATGGATCCGCTGGCTTGCCGTAGGCGGCGTGGTGCTCACCGCCGTCAATATGTTCGGCGGCTTCGCCGTGACCCAGCGCATGCTGGCCATGTTCCGCAAGTAAGGGAGACCCGTTTCATGTCTGCAAATCTGGCTACCGTCTCCTATATCGGAGCAACCATCCTCTTCATCCTCAGCCTGGGCGGCCTGTCCAACCAGGAATCCGCCCGCCGCGGCAACCTCTTCGGCATGATCGGCATGACCATCGCCGTGGTGGCCACGGTGTTCGGCCCCCGGGTCACTGGTGCAGGCCTGCCCTGGATCATCGGCGCCATGGCCATCGGCGGCACCGTGGGCCTGGTCGCCGCACGCAAGGTGCAAATGACCCAGATGCCCGAACTCGTGGCGCTGATGCACAGCCTGGTGGGTCTGGCCGCGGCCCTGGTGGGCTTTGCCAGCTACATCGACACGTCGTCACCCATGGTGGGTGCGGAAAAGACGATTCATGAGGTGGAAATCTACGTCGGTATCCTGATCGGCGTGGTCACCTTCTCCGGTTCGTTGATCGCCTTCGGCAAGTTGGCCGGAAAAATAGGCGGCAAGCCCTTGTTGCTACCTGGCCGCCACTGGCTCAATCTGGCCGGGCTGTTGATCGTGATCTGGTTCGGCCGCGAGTTCCTCAACGCCCATACCGTCGCCGACGGCATGACGCCCCTCATCGTGCTGACCGTGATCTCCCTGCTCTTCGGGGTACACATGGTCATGGCCATCGGCGGCGCCGACATGCCCGTGGTGGTGTCCATGCTCAACAGCTACTCCGGCTGGGCTGCCGCCGCCACCGGCTTCATGCTTTCCAATGACCTGCTGATCGTGGTGGGCGCCTTGGTGGGTTCCTCCGGTGCGATCCTGTCCTACATCATGTGCCGGGCCATGAACCGCAACTTCGTCAGCGTGATCGCCGGCGGCTTCGGCAGCGGCGCCCCGGCGCCGAAGGGCGCGAAGGATGCCGCCAGTGCGGAACCGGCCGGCGAGGTCAGCCCGATCAATGCCGCCGAAACGGCCGAACTGCTCCGCGAATCGAAGAACGTCATCATCGTTCCAGGCTATGGCATGGCCGTAGCCCAGGCCCAACACACGGTGTTTGAAATCACCAAGACCCTGCGCGAAAAAGGCGTAAACGTCCGCTTCGGCATCCACCCCGTTGCCGGCCGCATGCCCGGCCACATGAACGTGCTGCTGGCGGAAGCCAAGGTGCCCTACGACATCGTGATGGAAATGGACGAGATCAACGAGGACTTCCCGGACACTGATGTGGCCATGGTGATCGGCGCCAATGACATCGTGAACCCCAGCGCGGCGGAAGATCCCACCAGCCCCATCGCCGGCATGCCGGTGCTGGAGGTGTGGAAAGCCAAGACCACGGTGGTCATGAAGCGCTCCATGGCCTCCGGTTACGCGGGCGTGGACAATCCGCTGTTCTACAAGGAGAACAACCGGATGCTCTTCGGCGATGCCAAGAAAATGCTGGACGAGGTGCTGATCGCCCTCCACGGCTAAGCGTTCGCCACCCCATAAGGCCGCAGCCCCATTGGGCTGCGGCCTTTTCTTTGGCCCTATTCCGTTGCCCTGCCTTTAGGAAACAGTGGATTTTTTCGGCGCACCGGCTGCAAAGGGCTTTTTCTTCGGCGTCTCCACTTCCACCACCTTGATGATGGCCACGGAGCAATTGTCGCCCCGGCCCTTGGCCCTTTCCCGGGCCCTTTCGATCAAGGTTTCCGCCGCCTGCCTAGGCGGCATGGCGTCCAGGATGCCGCCCATCTCATCGTTCTTGAAATAAGCCCAGATACCGTCGGAACACACCAGGAAGCAATCCCCGGCCTGCAAGCCCACCGCCTCGCCGAAATCGATCTCGGGCTTGGCCTCGTCCCCCAGGCAGGACACCAGGAGGTTCTTGTTGGGGTGCTGCTCCGCCTGCTCCTCGGTGATGTAGCCGGGGACGACCATCTTGCGCATGACGAGGGAATGGTCCACGGTGCGCGCCAGCAACTCCCCGTTGCGGAAGTGGTAGATACGGGAATCGCCACAATGGGCCCAGTCCACCCGTCCCGGCTGGAGCAGCAGGACGCAGGCGGTGCTGTGGGGCTCCAGGCCCGAGGTCATGGCCGCCAGGCGGATGCCCTCATGGCCGTCGTTGATGCAGTTGCCGAGCATCTCCTTCACATCGCCGCCAGGACCGAATCGGTCGAAGCTTTGCCGCGCAGATTGGATGACCTGCTCCGCCGCCATGGAGCCGCCGCTCAATCCGCCCATGCCATCGGCCAAGGCCACCAGCATCGCCCCGGCGTACTTGGGATTGGGAAAAATGGCAACACGATCCTGCTGCTCCTCGCGGTCGCCGATATGCTGGGCTGCGCAGCTATCTATGGAAAGGGCCATGGGTCAGTTGCCATTCCTGGAAACAATGGGCTGCCGCCCATTCTGATCGCAGAGGGAATGCCGCCGCATCTGTCTTTGCAAATTCCTCATGCCTCGCCGTGGAAACGCTCTTCCATATCCTGGCGAAACTCTTTTTCCTCGTCGGGATGCAGCCCCAGTTCCGCCAGCACCTCCGCTTCCAAATCCTCCCAGCCCGGCGTCTCCACGTGCATCACGTGATTGCAGTAGTGCCTGGCCAGGTGCAGGATCGCCACCAGGGAACGGACAGCACCGAATTCCTCCCGGGGCATCTCTTCGTGGTACAGGATCGCCGTGGCCACGAAATCCGGCAACTTCCAATGGCGGGCCACCAGATAGCCGATGACGCAGTGGTCCACATTCAGTTTCGCGTCCTCGTCCTCCACATCCAGTTCACATTGCAAACGGTCGAAGGACACCTTCTTGCAGTAGTCGGGGAAACGTTGCATCAACACAGGGATTCCGCACTCGCGGAATATGCCCGCCATATAGGCCTGTTCAGGGAAGATATTGCACACCGATACCCTGTCGTCGGCGATCAGCGCCGCCATCTCGGCGATATCCGAAGAGCGCGTCCAGAAGGCATCGAAGGCCTTGCGCTTACCCTCGGACAACGAGGTGGTCAGCGCCACGGCCTGGACCAGGCTGAGCAGCTGCTTGGTTCCAAGCATCATCAACACCTGATCGAGGCGATCCATGTTCTTTTTGCCCTTGGCAAAAAGGGGAGACTTGGCCACCTTGAATACCATGGCAGCCAGCCCCGGATCCTTACCGATGATCCGCGCCAGGGTATGGTTATCGTAATCCCCTTGCTCCAGCGATTGCTGCAACTCGGCCAACACCTTGGGCCAAGGAGGAATCTTCAAGCCCCGGCCTATGAGGTCCTTGAGGGCTTCTTCGTCGTTGATCGCCTGTTTCATAACGTACTTTCCGCAGCGTCGTCAGACGGCCGCCGCAGTCCTTGCTGTTGTTCGGTACGGGCTGCAAGGTTAGCATCGCCGGGACCGTCATGGGCGGCTTTGCGAACCGAAGTCGCCCGTATTGGCCTCTATAATCCGCCCATGGGACACCGACTTTCGAAAATCTACACACGTACCGGCGACGGCGGCACCACTGGTCTGGGCGATGGCAGCCGGATTAATAAGGACGCCCTGCGGGTAGCGGCCATGGGCGATATCGACGAACTCAACGCCAGCCTTGGGCTGCTCCTGTGCGAACCCTTGCCGGATGGCGTGCCGAGATTGCTCACGGCCATCCAGCATGATCTGTTCGACCTCGGCGGAGAGTTGTGCATCCCCGGTAGCCGCCTGCTTCCTGAAAGTGGAACAGAAGTGCTCGAAGAAGCCATCGACCACTACAACAGCGAGTTGGCTCCCCTCAAAGAATTCATCCTACCCGGCGGCTGCCGCGCCGCCGCCCTCGCCCACCAGTCACGCACCATCTGCCGCCGCGCTGAGCGCAATGTGGTAGCCCTGAGCAGGGACGAGGCCGTATCCGCAAACATACTCGGCTATGTCAACCGCCTCTCCGACCTGCTCTTCGTCCTGGCGCGCTGGCTCAACCGCAATGCCGGATGCGGCGACGTGCTGTGGAATCGGCAACGGGGATGAGCTGACGGAGACCAAGAAAAACGCCAGGCAGTGCCTGGCGTTTTTCTTTGGATGGTGGACCGAAAGGGGATCGAACCCTCGACCTCCGCATTGCGAACGCGGCGCTCTCCCAGCTGAGCTATCGGCCCGTCAAAGCACTTCCTAAGCGGCGGCCACCGTCGGCGGCAGCAAGGCCGAACGGGGGATACCGCGCCCTTCGCCTAGGGCGACGAGCAGTTCCTTCATGTCCAGGATCAACACGATCTGACCATTGGAGAGCGTGGTGACGCCGGCGACGCCCTTGGGACGGAAATCATCCAGGGATTTGATAACGGCGTCTTCCCGGCCCATGAACCCATCAATGGCCAGGATGAAGGTATGTTCGGCCGTCTGCATGAGCACGCCATAACCCGGCACGCGGCTGCTGCTCCACCCCAGGAGATAGGAAAGGGGATAGATGGGCATGACCTCGCCACGCACCACCATGGTGGCACGGCCACCCACTTCCTGGATGGCGCCCACTTCAATGGGCAGGATTTCGCGCACCATGGATAGGGGCACGGCGAAAGGTTGCTCTTCCAACTGCACTAACAGCACCGGCAGGATGGCGAGGGTCAGCGGCAGCGAAATGACGAAGGTGGTGCCCTTGCCCTGCTGCGACTTGATATCGATGGAACCGTTGAGCTTCTGGATGTTGGTCTTCACCACATCCATGCCGACACCGCGTCCGGATACGTCAGATGCCACATCCTTGGTGGAGAAGCCCGGCAGGAAGATCAGGTTGTAGCTTTGCCGCTCATCCATGGTGTTGGCCTCTTCATCGGTGATGAGGCCTTTCTCCAAGGCTTTGGCGCGCAACCTTTCCGCATTCATGCCGCGTCCATCGTCAGCGACGATAAGGACGATGTGATCGCCTTCCTGCCGCGCTTCGAGCCGCACCTGGGACTTCGGCGTCTTGCCTACGGCGATACGATCTTCGGTGGGTTCGATGCCGTGATCCACGGCATTGCGAATCAAGTGGATGATGGGATCCGAGAGATCCTCGATCATGGTCTTGTCAATTTCGGTGTCTTCGCCCACCAATTGCAGCTCGACGTCCTTACCCAGGGAGCGGGCCAAGTCACGGGCAATACGGGGATACTTCTGGAACAGGCGGCCAATGGGCTGCATGCGGGTCTTCATCACCGCGTTTTGCAGGTCGGACACCAGCAAGTCCAGTTGGCTCACGGCCTGGTCGAGGGCGTGCAGGGTATCGGTATCGTTGCGGCCGTTGAGAATATCGGAACGCAACGAGTTGAGCCGGTTTTTGGTCAGTCCGATTTCGCCGGACAGGTTGAGTACCTGGTCCAGGCGGGTGGTATCCACGCGGATGGAATTGTCGCGGCTCTTCTCGGTCTCACGGCGTCCGCCCACCACCTGGGCGCCGGGTTTGTCGGTAGTGCGGCGGCCGATGGCGGCATGGATGATCTGTTCCGGGGTTTCACCCGCAACATCATGGTGCAGAACCACGGGCGCGGGTACGGAAGCAGTGGCAGCGGGCGCGGGCGCTGCCACTGCGCCGGCCACAGCGGAAAACATCTGATTCCAGTCGGGATTGGCGCCGGCGGGGGCCGACACAGCCACCGGCGCTATGGGCGCCGCCGGAGCCGCAACGGCGGCTTTGCCCAATTCCCCAGCAATGGCGGCCTTGAGACGGGCGATCAGCGAGGGATCGGCGGGTGCAGGCTGAACGCCACCCTCCAGGGCACCGAACATATCCCTGACCGAACCGGTAGCGTCGAGGATGACATCCATCATATTGGGCGTCACATCCATCTCGCCGTTACGCAACAAGTCGAACAGGTTCTCCGTCAGATGGCACAAGGTAACCAGTTCAGTGGCGGCGAGGAAGCCTGCTCCCCCCTTGATGGTGTGGAAGCCGCGAAAGATATCGTTGAGAAGTTTCTTGTCCTGGGGATTCTGTTCCAGGTCCACCAACTTGTTGTCCACCCCGGACAGCAGGTCAGCCGCCTCCACCAGGAAATCCTGGAGAAGGTCTTCCATTCCTTGAAAGTCGCTCATTTTGTGTTCTCCTGTCCGGATGGCGCAGGGCTTAGAAGCCCAGGCTCTCCAGCAACTCGTCCACCTGGGCCTGGGTGGTGACCACATCACTGCGGCCAGCGGCATTCACCACCGGACCGTTCAGCAATCCGTCCGGCGTCTCCGCCTTCTTTTCCTGGGGCATGGCTTCTATCAATACGGACAACAGTTGGCCTTCAAGGCCCTGGGCCATTTCGACCACTTTCTTGATCACCTGCCCGGTCAAATCCTGGAAATCCTGGGCCATCACAATTTCCATCATCTGGGCATTGACCGCCTTGATCTTGCCACTGCCGCCATGGAAAAAACTGCGGGTATCGGCAGCCAGGGCCTTGAATTCATCCACCGACAGTTGGTTGGCGAACATGCGATCCCAACGGGCACCCAGGGACTCTGTGCCCGCCAGAAGATCGTCCTGTATCGGTTTCACGATATCAGCGGCATTGAGTACGCGGCTTGCCGCCTGTTCGGTCATCTGCGCAATGTAAGTCAGCCGCTGGCGGGCATCCGGCATTTGCTTGGCGGTGTCCTCCAGCATTTTGTCGTAACCCAATTCCCGCAGACTGTCATGGAGTTGGCGGGCCAAATGGCCCAACCGATTGAACACCACGTCATCCTTGCTCTCGGGTTCGGCAGGGGCCGAGTCGGGCAGCGCGATTTCCGATGCGACACTATCGAACAAAGCCTGAAGATCATCGGAATCCCCAGATGCATCCGGTTCCGCTACCGGCGCCGCAGGCAGTTTGGCCGATGTGTTGGCGATAGTATCGAACAGCGCTTGCAGATCGTCTGAATCGCCGGATTCGTTCAGCTGGACGGGATTTGACATGATGCGCCCCTTACATTCCCAGCTTTTCGAAGATCTTGCCCATCTTCTCGTTAAGGGTTGCTGCGGTAAACGGCTTGACGATATAGCCCGATGCACCCGCCTGGGCGGCCGCGATAATGTTTTCCTTCTTCGCTTCGGCGGTGATCATGAGCACCGGCAGGTGCTTTAAAGCGGCATCGGCACGGATAGTCTGCAACAGGGTCAGGCCATCCATATTGGGCATGTTCCAGTCGGTCACGACGAAATCGAAACTGGCGGCCCTGAGCTTCTGCAAAGCGACAACACCGTCTTCCGCCTCGTCCACATTGGTGAAACCGAGTTCCTTGAGAAGGTTACGGACGATGCGGCGCATGGTAGAAAAATCATCCACCACCAAAAACTTGATCTTGCTGGGATCCGCAGGCATTACTCTCTCCAGGTTCAGTCTCTTTGGGATTTCAACAACAGCGGACGCAGGGTATCAGCCAGCGCGTCTGCATCAAACTTTGCCACATATTGATCCACGCCCACACTCTTGCCCATGGCCCGATTCGCCTCGGAAGACAGGGAAGAGTGCATCACAACGGGAATACCGTTGAAGCGGGCGTCGGACTTGATGTTCTTGGTCAGCACATACCCGTCCATCTCCGGCATTTCGGCATCGACCAGGATCAGATTCAATTCATCCAGCAGATCCCGTCCCGATTGCTGGGCGGCAGCGGCCATACCCACCAAACGGGTCCATGCCTCCATGCCATTCTGGGCATGTTTGTGCTTCACCCCCAGCTTGTCCAGCACCTCGGCGATCTTCTTCCGGGCCACGGCCGAATCATCCACGAAGAACACGTTCAGATCATGGGCGTCGCGGATGGGCTCGATCTGACCAACCAGGGCCTCGCCAAAGGTGTTGGCCATGATCTGCTCCACGTCGACGATGGAGACCAGTTTGCCGTCCGGCAATTCGGTGATGGCGGTGATGTAGGCATGGGCGCCGCTGGTAACGGCCTCGGGCGCCCGTACCTTGTCCCAGTCCACACGGATGATGCGGTCTACGCCATGGACCAGGAAGCCCAGAGTGCGCTTGCTGTATTCGGTCACCATCATGGACTGTCCGAGCCCGGCGGGGGCGTCGCCCAATCCCATGGCGCGGGACAGGGAAACCACCGGGATCACGTTGCCGCGCAGGCTGATCAAGCCTTCCACACCGGCGGGCATATTGGGTGTCTTGGTGATGACGGGGGTCTTGCTGACCTCGCGTACTTTGAATACGTTGATACCGAAGGTTTCGTGGGTGCCCAACTCGAACAGCAGAATCTCCATTCGATTGGAACCCGCCAACTTGGTACGGGCATCCACGGTGTCCAGCAAGGAATTGTTCGCGGGATTGGCGATGGCATTGGTGTTCATGTCAATCTCCGGTCAAGCGGTTGCGGCGCTGGCGGCAGCGCTTTGGCGCAGAATGCGCGCCAAGGTATCGGCCAGGCGCTGCGGCTCGAACTTGGAAACATATTCGTCCACCCCCACCGAAATCCCCAATTGCTGGTTGGACATGGAGGACAGGGACGAGTGCATGAGCACAGGAATACCGGCAAAGCGCGGGTCGGACTTGACGTGCTTGGTCAGGATATAGCCGTCCATTTCCGGCATTTCCACATCGGTCAGGATAAGGTGCACCAAGTCCCTGACCCGCTTCCCCGCCGCGTCTGCGCTATTGGCGATCTTCTGCAACTCGTCCCAGGCGGCGCGTCCGTTGATGGCGCCAATGAACTTGACGCCCAGGGCGTTCAAGGTCCGCTCAATTTGGTTGCGTGCCACTGAAGAATCGTCGGCGAACACCACGGTGAAATTGTTCTGGCCCAGGGGGGTAATGCTGGTGAACAGGAATTCGTCGTCGTACTTGGTGGTTTCGGCCAGGACCCGTTCCACGTCCAGCATCATCACCAAGCGGTTGTCCTGCAATTCGGTAACGGCCGTTACCAAGCCCCCCAGGTTGGAAGTGAGCATTTCGGGAGGTACACGCATTTGCGCCCAGTCGAGGCGGAGGATGGTGTCCACCGATTCCACCAGGAAGCCCTGGGTATGGCCTGCATATTCAGTGACGATCATGATGTCCCGGGGCGTACCGGAATCCATGCCCACATACTGGGCAAGATCCACTACCGGGACCAGGGCGCCACGCAGGCTGACCATACCCTTGACGGAACTGGGCATGTCCGGAGCGGCGGTCACCTGGGGCGTACGCATCACCTCCCGCACCTTGAACACGTTGATGCCGAAAGTTTCCCGCCGTCCCGTGCGCTGATCCACGCCCAGGGAAAAAAGCAGGATTTCCAGCTTGTTGGTGCCAGCCAGACGGGTTCGCGCATCAATATTTTTCAGCAATTCAGACATTTCTCAGCCTTTCAACGAAAGCCGAAGGGGCGGCTTGTCGTACTCCCGAACAATCTTACGCGATTTTTATAAATTTCATCCCTGGGAGCGGCCCTGGCACCGGGATTGGGGGAATACCGTCAGGATATTGCGCCGCACACAACACACCGGTATCAGGCCGATTTATCCCATGGGTCCGGCTAACACAGACTCAATTCCACCCGGAGCTGATTGCCCTGGGTATTGAACTCCACCCGTCGTGCCATGGATAGCACTAGGGAGAGCCCCCTGCCATAGGGGAGCGGCTCGTCGTCCTTGGCTGATGGGGTTCGATTCAAGATGTCGGAATAGTCGAACCCCTTGCCGCTATCCCGGCAAACAATGACCACCCCCGCTCCCTCCGGCCCCTGTTCTAGCACCAGAGAAAGCTCGATCTGCGCGGACACCAAACCGGCCAGGCGCTTCGCTCGCTCGTCGAGATAGGTTTCCATGCCTTGCTCGCCGAGTTTGAGGGAGGAGTCGAGACCCAATACCCCATGATCCAGGGCATTGTTGTATAGCTCGGATAACACGACGAACAACACCCCGCCCATATCCTTCACCGCCTCGAATTGGGCTATGGCGCTGAGCATCAGGGGCACCACATCCACTGACCGCATTTCATCCGGCCCCACGGACAGGGACAATTTCCATTGACCAACGGAAGAGGCGCCCTCCACCGCGCGTTCCCGATCCTGGCGCGACGTCTGATCGCGGTGGCAACTGACCACGATCAAGGACATATCGTCCCGGGCGATCAACCCCCCTCCGCTTTGCATTGACGGGGCCTCCGGCAGCGCATGTTGCAGATTGCCATAGCCCTCCAACCAGCCCCGGAAGGCCTGCAAGGCACCAGCCCGGTCCGCCCCCGGGGCGAGTTGCCGCAACAATCCGCCAGACCCTAAGGCCAGCATTTCCTTGTCACGGAAGGTCCAAACATCCGTCTCCACATGGAAGGCAGCGGGCGGCAAGCTGCCCAGGGGAGCGTGTGGTGTAGCCTCGGCTGATTCGTTGTGTTGCCGGGACAACAAAATCGGCGCCGGCGTCCCGCCGTTCCAGACATGGATGACGCCGTCGGCGAAATCCACCGAGACCAAGGTGGCGTGCACCGGGCATCCTTCCGGATAAAAACGAAAAATCCGAGAATTGGCCTCGCGTACGATGGCATCGATGCCAAAGCCTTTTTCCGTCATGCGGTAAAAGGGGGCGACCACGGGCAAGGTACTGACCGCCGCCAACGTCCCTTTCTGCATGTCGTCCACCAGCATGATGTGCAGCGCCCCCGCCGGCGTCCGGGCCGCCAACAGCAGATCGCCGCTGAAAATGTCGGCGGGGCGGGTCCAGGATTGGATCGCCGGATCGCTCAGGGTCTCGTTGTGGACGAACTGTTCCAGCATGCGCCGCGCCTGCCGATGTTCGCCATCGACCGCCACGCGCAGATGGTCCACTTGTTTGGTCAAGAGGGCATTGCGCTGCGCTTGTTGGGCGGAAACCTTCAGCAAGGCAAGAATGGCTTGCAGGGTTTCAACCGTCGAGGAAGCGGACAAGGGGATGGGCATCGCATGGCCGGGAGACGCCAAGGGCGGTTTCCCGCCCATCCACAGGCAAGGCACCGCACTCAACCACTCTTTTTCCAAGCCTGGCGGCAACAGGCGGGCGCCGACATCCTCGGCGACGATCACCACATCGCACGCCTCAGGCACTTGCAGCAGCTTTTTATTGGCGGAACCGGGACAATCGACTTCGTGGCCCAGATGCATCAATCCCTGAGCGATGGCAAGGGACGAGGCCTCCCCGAGAAAGAGAATCTTCATTCCCGGCGCCCGATCCCGGTTTGGGACTTAGGAGATGGCGAAGAGCTTGCCGAAGTTAGCGATATCCAACACTTGCTTGACGGCGCCACGACAGTTGCTCAGGCTGACTTCCTTGTTGCAGCCCCTCGCCTTGTCCCGCAACATGAGCAGCATGCCCAGGGCGGAGCTGTCCAGGTAGTCCACGCCGCCGAGATCTACCACCACTTCCCGGATCGCCCCTTGTTGCAACACCCCGTCCACACATTCGCGGAATTCCCGGTGGCTGTTGAAATCAAACCGGCCTTCCAGCTTGATGACGGCACGGGCATCGGTTGTTATGACTGTGGTTTGCATATCTAGGTCCCTAAAGCGCGATAGATGGAAAGTATAGCCTGCCGCCTCAATGGCCACGCAAGCGTGCCACCAACCTTGCCGCAATCGATGACAAGGGGGCCACGTCATCCAGCGCATTGATTTCCGCCGCGGCCCGGGGCATGCCATAGACCACGCAGCTTTCCTTGTCCTGGCCGATATTCCACGCGCCCGCCTGGTGCATCTCCAACATTCCCTGGGCGCCATCGCGGCCCATGCCGGTCAGTATGACCCCCAGGGCGTTGGCCCCCACCTCCGTGGCCACCGAGGAGAACAGCACGTCCACCGCGGGGCGGTGGCGATTCACCGGTTCCGTCGTCAACAATTCGGTAACGTAGCCGCCCCCCTTGCGTCGCACCCGCATATGGGAGTGCCCGGGCGCCAGATAGGCGTATCCCGCTTGCAACAGCTCCCCGCCCCTGGCTTCCAGCACGGTCAGCTTGGACAGGGTATTCAGACGTTGGGCAAAGGACGGCGTGAATGTCTCGGGCATATGCTGGACCATCACAATGGGCGGCATCTCGGCCGGCAATGCCGACAGCACAGTCTTGATGGCTTCAGTCCCCCCGGTGGACGCGCCGATGGCGATCACTTTTTCAGCCAGGCAGCGGGCGGGCAGCATGCCCTCGACACTCGCCCCTTGGGTACCTTGCATAGCGGCTGCCGTCGCTCCGGGTTTAACACCGCGGGCCTTGCCGGAACCGTAGGCAGCGCGAATCTTGTCGCGAATTTCCTCGCCGTACCCCTGCAACTGGGCGCCGTTGCCTGCCTGCGGCTTGGCCACAAAATCCACCGCACCCAATTCCAGCGCCTGTAGGGTCACCTCCGAACCGCGCGCGGTCAGGGAGGAAATCATGATGACCGGCATGGGCCGCAGCTTCATCAAACGGGAAAGGAACTCCAACCCATCCATTTTCGGCATTTCCACATCCAGGGTCAGCACGTCTGGATTCAACGCCTTGATCATTTCCCGTGCGGCGATGGGATCGGGAGCAGTGCCCACCACGTCGATGTCCGGCGCCATGCCGATCACCTCGGAGAGCAGTCCGCGCATCAAGGCGGAGTCGTCGACAATCAATACCTTGATGGTCATGCCGTCGCCTTAGGTAAACAACTCGATATCGCCCACCACCGGCACCTCCGAGAGGCGATTGGCGTATTCCTTCTCGCGCCGGGTCACCGTGTCGTTATGCAGGCGTGCCAACTTCTTCATCATCACCCGCCCGGTCACCGGGAAGAAATACACCTTGCGCGGATAAACGTCCAAGAGATCCTGGGACACCACGGGAATGCGCTCCGTCTGCAGGTAATTCAGGACGAAATCCGAATTGCGTTCGCCCACCATGGCACCGGACAGGCTGGCCATGACTCGTCCGCCGCCGAAGACCTTGGCCTCAAGACGATCACGCCTCGCACCCAGCTTGAGCAGATGATTGATCAGGATTTCCATGGCATAGCTGCCGTAACGGGCCGAGGCGGTCTGGTCGTCGCCGCCTTCCGCCAGCATGAAATGATTCATGCCGCCTATGCCCTTCTCCCGGTCGCGAATACAGGCGGCCACGCAGGAACCCAGAACGGTCACCACCACCATGTCGGTGGTGGTGACAAAGTATTCCCCCGGCAATACTTTCACCGCCTCGATTTCGAAGTTTCGATCGAAGTAGCGGTTCCTGGCCAGGTGTTCGGCAAACCCGATCTCGTCCATCAGCCGGTATTCCTAGGCAAGTGAGGCTGCTCGGTGTGCTGGTACACCGTCTTGCCCAGGGAATGGAACAGGTCGGCCGCATGAAGGAAGCTCTCCGAATGTCCCGCGAACAGCAAACCGTCTGCTTTGAGTAGCGGCTTGAATTTGGTCAATATGGTGCGTTGGGTAGGCTTGTCAAAATAGATCATCACATTGCGGCAAAACAAGGCGTCGAACATGCCATCAACCCCCAGCCGCGCATCCAGCAAATTGATGCGCTGGTAGGTAATCAATGCCTGCAATTCGCTGCGCACCTTGACGAAGCCCGTCTTGCCGCCCGTGCCTTTCAGAAAAAACTGCTGCAGGCGCTGAGGGGAAAGCTTGTCTACCCGGTCATTGCCGTAGACCCCTTGCCGCGCGGTATTCAGCACGTTGGTATCGATGTCGCTGGCGATGATGGAGACCGGCGGCGTAAGCGTATTGAAGGCCTCGCAGGCCGTCATGGCCAGGGAATAGGGCTCCTCTCCGGTGGAAGCGGCTGAGCACCAAATGCGATAGGGGCGGCTGCGGCTGGCCTTCATGTGATTCGCCAGAATCGAAAAGTGATGGGCCTCGCGGAAGAAGTAGGTCAGATTGGTCGTCAGGGAGTTGACGAAGGTTTCCCACTCCGCCTCATCCCCCCGTTCCAACACCTGTAAATAATGGGCGAAGGAGCCCAAGCCCAGGGCCCGCAACCGCCGCACCAGGCGGCTATAGACCATGTCGCGCTTGATGGGGGCAAGGGCGATCCCGGCATGGTCGTAGATCAGCTTGCGCACCCGTTCGAAGTCACCATCGGTGAATTCGAACTCCCGTTCCGACCTATCGACAATACTCACCTGCGCATCCTTCCCACGACAACGACTTTGCGAGCCCTACCGGCCCAGGGACATCCGGAGGAATCAGAATTCCTCCCACTCATCGTCCGTATCGGACAGGTGCGCGGGAATTTTTTTGATACTACCCTCCGCTTTGGGTTGCGCCTGATAGGAAGCCCCCTTGTTTGCACCTCCGGACAGGCTCATCTGCATTTGCCGAATCGCCTTGATCGTCAGAGAGGACAGCGTTGAAAAATCCCCATACAACAGCGCGTTGGCGTTCTCCTTGGCGCCGCCGTCATTGCAGCGGATCACTTCGGCCGCACAACGATGGAAATCCGCATGGTTGCTACGCAAGCCCTGGTAGGCGGGAGCGCTGGCGTGACGATGGCCTGGGCCGTAGATCCATTTGCCCAAGGTGCACTTATCGTCGCAAGCCACCACCGCGGGGTCCAGCGCTTCACCTACACCGTCGATGTAGTTCCTCAACCGCAGCTTCCACTGATCGTGGGCGGCCACCATGGCGTCAAAATCGGTGGCACTGCTGCCGGATATATCGCTAGTCAGCAAGGCGCCGTCCGCCAGTTTGAACATACTGACGGCCTGTACCAGGCCGCGGGCCTGGTCTTCCAACGATTCCGCCGC